>JACZRV010000076.1 GCA_022574555.1 SAR324 cluster bacterium | reverse complement strand
CCGTGGCGTGCCTGGCCGGAGATATGGACGCCCTGCTGATCCATTACCACTTCAAAACAGAAAAATGGCGCAAGGCCGCGCGCAGCACCAATGCCATCGAACGCTGCTTCGTCGAGGTGCGCAGACGGACCCGCCCCATGGGCGTCATGGCCGACAGGGCCAGCATGAACCGGATACTTTATGCCGTCTTTACCGGCATCAACCAAAGCCAAGGAACCGCTACCCCTTTTCCGCTGACACTTAACTCTTGACGTTACCTCGCCAAGCGGGCATCGCCGAGCCGGCCCCGAACCGGATGGGTTCGTTCCCGATCCGATCCGGTGCGCATGAATATCTTGGCCGGTACTAACCGTGGATGTAGAGGAGAGACGCGGATAGCGGACACGCCGGGATCATTCCCCGGCCAGGCGGGAAGCCAGGGCCTCCTCGGATCTCCCGACCCGCATTCGTAACAGAAGCAGGTAAGCGTAGAAAAGGGTCATCACCAGCAAACCCAGCAGCAGCGCGACCAGGAACTCGGTGGGCATGGAAGCCTTGGGCAATCCCTCTGCGCCGACCTTGAACACGCTGGAGGGCTGGTGCAGCGTGCGCCACCATTGCACGGAAAGATGAATCAGGGGAATATCCAGCGCTCCCACGATCCCGATCACGGCGGCCAGCCGCGCCTGCTTTTCTCCCGGCGGAGTGAACGCGCGCAGCAGCACATAGCCCACGTAGAGCAACAGCAGCAGTAATGTGGTGGTCAGCCGGGCGTCCCAGACCCAATATGTGCCCCAGGTGGGCCGGCCCCATATGGCCCCGGTCAGCAATCCCATGGCGCAAAAAACAACCCCCACCTCGGCCGAGGATTGGGCCACGCGGTCGAAACCCGGTGTGCGCTTCCAAAGATACCCAATGCTGCACACGAACACGACGAAGAAGGCCAGGTAGGTTACCCAGATCGAGGGCACGTGCAGGTACATGATCTTCTGCGAAAATCCCATGCGGGAATCGGATGCGGTGATGCCGAAAACGAGCACCCCTTCGATCGCCAAACCGAGCAGGGAAAGCCAGCCCAGCACGATGACCCATCTGTTCGCACCGTTCAATTGGGTAACCTCGCGGAATGGGTTGAGCCTGCCGTGACCAGGCGGGCTCGCGATGCTTTTCTAAAATCATGCTTTTCGATAAATCTGGGTCCCGCATCCGTATAATATGTCCGACTCAAGCCAATACGGAAAGTGCGATCTCGGCGATTTCCCGCAGGGCCTCCTCCGAGGCCCCGCCCCGCGCCATGATTCCCATGCCGAGTACGTTGGTCGTGAGGAATCGCGCCAGGCCGCGAAGGTCGCGCTCCGTTTTCAGCTCGCCCGAGCGCAACGCATTGGTCAGGGCCCGATGGAAGGCATCCTCCAGACGGCGAAGCCAAACCGCGAGTCTCTCCGCCACCGCCTCGTCGGACATGGCCAGTTCCAACGCGGTGTTGGCCCACAGGCACGACTTCCGTTCGGCACGAAGTGCGATGTGATCCAGATTCATCTGGAATTGGCCGCGGATGGCATCCAGGGAAGCGTCCGGCGCCGAAATCGGGGTTTCGGCAAATTGTTGCGAATAGCGGTCCAAGGCTTTCAGGAACAGGCTGTGCTTGTCCCCGAAGGTGTCGTACATGCTCTGGTAGCTGATCCCCATGGCCTTCTGCAGATCGCGGGTGGACGTGGACTTGTAGCCCTTCCTCCAGAATAGCTCCATGGCCCGGCCCAGGGCCGCATCGGGTTCAAACTCCTTCGTTCGCGGCATGGCTCTTCCCGATGTGAATCGTGGCGGTGGATCCAGCAGCCACCGGGCCGGTGCCGCACGGAAACCGATTGGGGACGCAGACTTTCAGAGGCGGGGCCTGACCGGCGCCAATGGGCGGCGTGGCCCCGACCCTTTCCTTAAATATAAATCGTCGGCAAGAGGCCATCAGCCGGCCGGCTGCAATTGGGCGGCGCCGGTTTTTCCCAGGCTGATTCCGTTTTCTCCGATCAGATCGCCGGTGGTGGCATTGCGTTCCAGGCCTTCCAGGATACTCGCGAACATCTGTCTCATCTTGCCCGAGATCATCATCTTGTCCATCAATACCCCAAGCACACCAAATTTCACCACATAGGTCATCTCCATCGTCGCCAGGCACGTATCGCCGTCTGCCGGTTCGACCTGCAATCGAGCCTGGGCCTTCTTGAGCGGCATCGACATATCCGAAATTTCAACCGTGTAGCCCCGCCCCTCGTTCCACTTTACCACCTTCTCGGTGATGCTCGTTTTGTCGTAAAAATGGCACACCCGAGTACTGCCGAGGCCGGAATTGTTATCGCTTTTCAGAGGGGAGCGTTCGACCAGCGGGTGGAATTTGTGGACCCCTCCGAAATCCGAAAGAATCTTCCACACCTTCTCGGCCGGCACGTTCACTTTTCGGGATACGCTGACTGTACTCATTGGTGTTCTCCTTGCTCATATCGATTATTCTAGATCGTTTTATCCAAAATGGATTCCAAAAAAAGGCCTCCGGTTTTTCCGATGACCGAATCCTATACTAGATCATTTGATCGGGTTTGCAAGGAAAAAATCTGTGCAGATTTTATTATCCATATTCCAGATAATATGCGTGGATTTAGCCGCATACTTTTGGGGCCATGTGCTTACCGATTGCCACTCTTGATTTACTCTCGGTCCGTGGCCCGGGAGGGTTTGTCGGCGCTGGGCCGGCCCGATGCATACCGGTGCAGCAGTTCGGCGCAGCGGGCAGCCGTAATTCCCGTTTCGGGGCGATTATAAACCAGCCTCCCTTGATGTAAAATCAAAATGCGGTCCGCATGCCGCACGCCCTGCGTGAACTGGTGGGTGGTGAGCACCATGGTGCCGCCGTCGCGTTTGAACTCTTCCAGATATCCGTCGAGCAGTTCCAGGGAGACCTGATCCAGTCCGGAATAGGGTTCGTCCAACAGAAGGGCGGCGGGCCGGTAGAGGAGCAGACGGGCAATGGCCAGCCTTTTGAGCATGCCGCTGCTGAAATTTCGCACCGGGATACCGGGTACGTGATCGAGCCGCACCCGCTCCAGAGCAGGAGCGATCTTGGCGGTGACGTCCGCGACACCGTATAGCGAGCCAAACAGGTGCAGATTTTCGCGCGCCGTCAGGTCACCGTAAAGCTGGCTGTCGTGGGCGATCACCCCGATGGCGCCGCGCAGTTCAGTTCCCACGGCTCTATATGGGCTGCCCCTGAACCGCATCTCCCCTTCACTGGGGCGCATCAGGGAAGTCAGAATACGGAGCAGCGTGGTCTTGCCCGCGCCGTTGTTTCCCAATAGCAACACGTATTCCCCGGGTTCGATCGAAAAATCGATCTCCCGCAGCACCCTGTGGTGCCCGAAGCGTTTGCCGATGTGGGTCGCCACGAAAACGGGGGGGTCGCTCATGGAGATTCGGCCCTGGGGCGTCCGGCAATACCGGAGATCAGCGCTTCCTGCCGTTTGATCGCCACGACTCGCGCGGTGAGGCCAGCGCCGGTTGATTTCCTGGGCGGCCAAGGCCACCATGACGTGAGGCTGGGCCGGTGCCGGCATGGCATATGAGGGTACATTGAGGACACGAAGTCCATTTTCCGAGGGATTAGGTTCCTACAAGGTTTGACCCATGTGGCTTGACGCACTGCTCGCGGAGACCCATCTCTATCTGTTGATTCCCCTGATGGCAACGCTGATGGCGCGGGGCATCGGGAACTGACGTGGCGGATAAGAAATTCGAAGGCCCCCACTATGCCTCGCATACAGCTGCCTCCCATACAGCTGCCTCGCATACAGACGCCCGAGCGCCGCGTAACGTGCACCTGATGGGCATCTGCGGAACGGCCATGGCGGCCCTGGCCGGGTCGCTGCAGGCATTGGGCATGCACGTTAGCGGCAGCGATGCCCAGGTCTATCCCCCCATGAGCGATCACCTGGAACGCATGGGCATCCCCATCAGCGAAGGCTACCGCGCGGAAAACATCTGCGACGATACCGACCTGGTTATCGTGGGCAATGTGATCCAGGAATCCAATCCGGAGGCCGTGGAGATGCGCCGCCGAGGCCTGCCCTACCTTTCCATGGCCGAGGCGGTGAACCGGTTCGCCATCGCCGGGCGGCATTGCGTCGCGGTGGTGGGCACCCACGGAAAGACCACGACGACCGCGCTGGCCGCTCATATCTTCACCGAACTGGGCGCCCGGCCTGGATTCCTCATCGGTGGCATCGCCCGCAACTTCGAATCCAATTTCGCCCTGGGGGACGGGGAAATCTTCATCATCGAGGGGGACGAGTACGATACGGCGTACTTCGACAAGACCCCGAAGTTCTTCAAATACCATCCCCGCACAGCGGTCTTCACGAGCCTGGAATTCGACCATGCGGACATTTATCCGGACCTGGCGGCCATTCGGGATCACTTCGCGCGCCTCGTCGCCGAGTTGCCTGCCGAGGGCTTGCTGATTGCCTGCGGCGACGATCCTGAAGTACGCGGACTGCTGCACCGCGCCCCCTGCCCGGTGGTCACCTATGGCGTCGAGAAAGGCGCTGATTGCCGCCTGATCGAGGTGCGCGTGAACGAGAAGGAGACCGAATTCGAGACGGAATGGGAAGGACACCGGGCCGCATGGCGCATGCCCATGGCCGGCATGCACAACGCTTGCAACGCCACCGCAGTGATGGTGCTGGCCCGCCGCATGGGTTACGGCGACGATGAAATACAACGCGCCATGGCTGGATTTCGCGGTGTGAAGCGCCGCCAGGAAGTGCGCGGCGTGGCTCATGGCGTGACCGTGATTGACGATTTCGCGCACCACCCCACCGCGGTACGGCTCACCATCGCCGCCATCGCCGAGCGTTATCCGGGACGGCGGGTTTGGGCCGTGTTCGAACCCCGCAGCTTCACAGCGCGCAGTGATCGCTTCCAGACTGAGTTCGTGGAATCGTTCCGGGCCGCGCAGCGGGTCGTGCTGGCCCCTCCCTATCGATCGAGCATTTCCAGCGGCACGCGGCCCCTCGATACCCCGGCGATCGCGGCGGCATTGCAAGCCAAGGGCGTTTCCGCTACCGCCTGCCCGGATACCGAGGCTGTCCTGGAGCTGGTGTCCAGCGAGGCCGCATCCGGCGACGTGGTGCTGATTATGTCCAACGGTGGTTTCGACGATATTCACCAGCGGTTACTCGATAATCTAGGATCGCGGCGAGATCACAGCCATAAGGAGACTGCGGCATCATGACGGAAAAACCGTCCACGGAGGGCGATGGCGCTCCAGAAATCCCCTTTTCAGAAAACGTGCGCAAAGTTGATTTGGCCGGCCGGCCCATCTACGTCATCGGAACGGCTCACATCTCCGCCCGCAGCGCCGACGAGGTGGCCCAACTGATCGAGACTGTGCGGCCGGATTGCGTCTGCGTCGAGCTGGACAGCGCACGGCATCAGGCTCTCACCCAACCCGACGCGTGGCGGGAAATGGACCTGTTTCAGGTCGTGCGGCAGAAACGCGCCACCATGCTCCTGGCGCACCTGATCCTGGCGTCGTTTCAGCGCCGCCTGGGAGACCGGTTGGGGATCAAGCCGGGGGCGGAAATGCTCCGTGCGATAGAGAAGGCCGAGGAGGTGGGGGCGCAGTTGGTTTTGGCCGACCGGGACATTCAGATCACCCTGCGCCGCACTTGGGGAAGCCTTGGCTGGTGGGACAAAATGCGGCTGGTTTATCACCTCATGCTGACTCTGGTGGCCAACCCGGCCATCTCCGAGGAGGAGATCGAAAACCTGAAGAACCAGGACGTGCTTTCTCAGGTGATGGAGTCCTTCGCCCACGCCTTTCCCCGAGCCAAGCGCACCCTGATCGATGAGCGGGACCAGTACATGGCACACAAGATCCGCACGGCCCCCGGCAAGACCGTCGTCGCCGTGGTCGGTGCGGGCCATTTGAAAGGGATACTGGAACGGCTTGCAGAAGATTCGCGCGATGAAGACCTCGCGCCACTGATGGTTATTCCCCGCAAACGATGGTTCACCCGCGTGTTCCAGTGGAGCGTTCCCGCCCTGGTGCTGGGGCTGATCGGCTACGGCTTTTTTCAGGCCGACGCGGAGGTGAGCTGGGACATGATTAAAATCTGGTTTCTCGCCAACGGTCTGCTCAGCGCCCTTGGTGCGGCACTGGCGTTGGCCCACCCGTTTACCATCCTCGCCGCGCTACTGGCCGCACCCCTCACGTCGCTCAATCCGATGGTGGCCGCAGGGTGGGTCGCGGGGCTGGTCGAGGCCATCACCCACAAGCCGCGGGTACGGGATTTCGAGACACTGGCCACCGACATCACCTCGTTGCGTGGATTTTGGGGCAACGGGGTAATTCGTATTCTGCTGGTCGTTGCGCTGGCCAACTTGGGTTCCACTCTGGGCACGTTCATCAGCATCCCGCTCATGACAGCGCTATTGGAATAGCTATTGGAATAGCTATTGGAATAGATGTCTACGAACTTCCCGATAAATCACTGCAAAGTCAGTCGTGGAACGCAGGGAGGATTTCGAATTCCGTAGGGGCACCGGGCTGGGGTATCCCGGTGGTGGTGGCCAGCAGACTGGTGCATGAGCGGCGGCGCCGGTACTGCCAGCGCCGTGTCGTGGTCTTGGCCTAATTTGCACCCTCTCCGCCACCGCCGGAATGATTTGCATGACCGGATCGCGGGTTGGAGGCGTGAGTCGAGCGAAACCGGATTGACCGATCAAAAGGAAAGGAGCCGATTTGAAGATCGTACGGATTTATAGCGACAGCGACGGAGAATCCCATTTCGAAGACCGCGATGTTCCCCTGCGGGACAGGGGCCTGGTCGGCGCGCTGTCGGATAAGGAACCCGCCACGGGAATCGTCTTCCGCACTACTGGCCCGGATTACGATTACGACTGGCACAACGCCCCCGAACGGCAGTACGTGATTATGCTTCAGGGAGAGGTCGAGATCGAAACCAGCGACGGCACGGTGCGCAGACTGGGGGCCGGAGACATCCTGCTCGCCGAGGATACCACCGGCAAAGGCCATCGCAGCCGTTCGGTGGGCACCGGTCCTCGACAATCCGTATTCGTCACTCTCGATTGACCGCGGGAGGGATCGTTTCCCCGGTTTCCGGGGCGGGGGGCCGTTCAGGATTCAAAAAGAATTCACGTGCCCCCACGTGCAAAGGGATGCGCAACTCGTTGGCCCGGCGCGTCGCTGTGGATAAAGTAGCGAATTGCGGGTGGTAGAGGGCCGATCCGGCCTCATCGAACAATCCGAAGACCGTCAGGTAGGCTTTGTCCCGGTCGAAATCGGCATGGCAGACCAACACGTACGGGTCGCGCAGGAACACCAGCACCCGCAGCGGAACCGGCCCCACGCTCTGGACCGCACCTTCGCCCATGGCGATTTGCCGAGCCTCGTCGAGAGAGACCACCGCCAATTCGATCTGGCGAGTCAAAATGAGTCTGGCAATGCGCTTTAGGCGAGGCGCCCGGGACGCTTCTGCCCTCGATTCCGGGACGGCCCGATTAATATCCGTCGAGATTTCCTGAGTCAAGGGAAACGCCCCGGGCTCCCATCGGCCAGCGACGATCATCAGCCGTTCGGACCGGTAGACGATCCATTGGCGGTAGGAGGCGTGACCTGAACCAATCCAGGCCACGCCCGTCAATGTGAACAGCTTCAAACACCCACGGCGAGTGATCATGCCCGGGTTCCTACTCCTTGAAGACCCCGAGGTCCAGGATGGCCACCACCGAAACGTTGGGGACGTCCACCACCTGAGCAATGTGCAAATCCACCGCGACGCTGCACAGGATGTAAGCCTGTTCCCGCGTCAGCCCATGCACCTTGACGATGTAATCGATCATCTGGATCAGGGCGTGACGGGCGGCCAGGGTCAGATCCTCCGACAGATTGGTCAGATTCTTGACCTTTTCGATTTCCACCCAGGCGAGGTTCGCCATCTGCGCCGACACCTCACCCTTGGGTTTGAGGGGATAGCCGATGGTGGCATGGAACTTTGCCGGTTGCAGGGCCTTGATCTGGTCACCGCCCTTGAACTCCACCGACTTGATGCGGCTCATGCCGCCCCTGATGATCTGGGTGCGCACGGTGGTGATGGAAGGAATCTCGATGGCCGTGCCGGAAACCTCGCCATCGCCCTGTGCATAGTGCACGTCGCCAATGGAGAGCAGACAGCCGTCGACGAAGCAGGGGAAGAGAATCTTGGTACCGGCCACCATCTGCTTCACGTCCATGTTGCCGCCGTTTTCCCGCGGCGGGATCGTGCGCAAGCAATCCATTTCGTGAGGTGCGCCCGCGCCGCAAATCGCGACAGGCTGTGCCCCGCCGGCACTGGGGGTAAGAATAAACCCGCCGGCCGCAGCCAGGTCGGCTTCCCGCTTCAGGATCTCTGCCACTTTCTTGGGTCCCGGCGCGACGCCGATGGTGCCCGGAAATCCGTTCATCTTCACGGCCACGTTGGGTGGCATCTGGGGCGAGGTGGCCTCCAGCATGTTGGTGTCCCAGTTCACCAGGAACGGATCGGGGAACAGGTCACGCAGGAACCCGAACCCGGGGATAATCATGGTATAGCCGTAGCCCGTGTCGCGCACCTCGATAATCTCCACCTCCAGCACGTCACCGGCCTTGGCGCCGTTGATGTACACCGGGCCGGTTAGCGGGTGCACCAGGCCCAGGTCGATGGAGGACATGTCGGCTGTCGTATTGTTTCGGTCATACCCGGTGTCCAGGGCGTCGCGGGTGTGGTAGATGATCATGTCACCCGGATCCGCATGGGCCACCGGCTTGATGGCATAATGCCATCGGTTGTGGCAGTTGGGGTCCTCGTCACAGAAAATTCCGGTGCGCGTCAACACCACATCCTTGGCCACTACCGCGGCCGACCAGCCCACGGCGCACAGAATTCCGGCCACCATACAAACAATCAATTTACGCATGAGATACTCCTCCCCTTGATACGGGTGTTGATCGGCCCTCTATAATAATCAAATCAGACGAGCCGGGTGAAAGGACAACTTCTTTGTTCACTAAATTTTCCTCGCGCTGTCAAGCTTTAAAAGGGCTGTGATTTTCTGCCTCTGGCGGCCAAAGAGGCGCTGCCCCTTTGGAATCCCTGGCAGGGGTCTTGACCCCTGCACCCCGAATAATTTTGGGTTCAGTGTATCCCATTGGTTTAACAAACTATACAGGGTCAAGGGAGCCGCGCTCCCTTCCCGCCAGAGGCAGAAAATCACAGGGCCTATAAAGCGATCGGCGCTGGCACCAACGCATTCTGTAAATCCGCATCCATAAAATTCTGATAGCGTTGAAGCCCCTCGTTGTGCGGGACAGGGACGAAGCTGCCCCCGCCTTCGGGTCAAATCCGGCCCTTGGGTGCAAGCAGGTATAAGGCCGGGACGAAACCCGGCCGCATCGTGGAGACCTGGCAATCGCCCAGATCGCGCCCTGCGATCGACACCCTATAGATCGGCACCTGTTGCTAAGCCCGCATGGCGGGTGTAAAAAATACCGAAAAAACCGCAGACGATCCCATATGCGAAGGAACACGCCGCTTGTCCCAATTCCCGGTTCCAAATCACGAATTCCGCCGCGCTTCCCATGCCTTCGCTTTGCCTGGCGCGCTGAGAAAAGGGGAAACCTGGCTGCGGATCTTTACCTATGCTTTGTTCCTGTCCGCGGCGGTATCGATCGCGGGCATCTCCGCGTCCATTATCCTCTTATACGCGGCGGTGCTCTACCATGGACGGCGGCAGCCGGGATGGGAGCATCTCCCCGTGTGGATTGTCGCCGCTTTTCTGTTCCTGCCCGCCGCCGCAGTAATTTCCGCCCTGGCCAACCCTGATCCCCTGGGCAATCTTTTGCCGTTGCGCAAGGAGTTCGGGATATTCCTGCCATTGGCCCTGGTTCCGGTTTTGGCCTTGGTAAACCGAAGGCGCTTATTGCTAACGCTCATGGTGCCCCTCGTCGTGATGGCCGCCTATGCGGTGATCCAGCATTACTGGGGCGTGGATTGGCTCCGGCCCGAGGGCAAGAAGCTGATCACCAGCGCCACCGAAGTGGGCAGCGATCTTTTTCACGGAAAGGGCGCATTCAGCCACCATCTGACCTTCACCGGATTCATGCTCATCAACGTACCCCTGTTTCTGGCCCTGGCCTGGAAGGACCAGGGGCGCCGGCGTTGGATCTGGGCCCTCGGCGCGGCGGCCGCCGCCGTCGGCGTCGCTGCGTCCCTGGGGCGCAGCGGGTGGTTTGGTGCCGGTATCGGTGTCATTCTGCTGGCACTCGGCTTTCCCCGGCGAGTGGTGGTTCCACTGACCCTGGTTGTGGCGGTATTGGGGTTATCGATCACCGTCGTCGAATCGGGGGTGTTGCGGAAAGTGATTTCCTACGAAAACGCGCCGGGCATCGTCAAGCGGCTGATGGTTACCTCGGTCCATCGGGATCGGGGGCGCTTGTACTCCTGGGAGGCGGCTTGGATCGGTATCCGGGAACGTCCACTATTGGGGGTGGGCTACAGCAACGACGCCGACTACCTGCCCGCCTACCGCACCACCGTGGCGGAAAAGTACAATTACACCTTCCGCATCAACCTCGGCACCCATACGCACAACGTCTACATTCAGATTCTGTTCGAGCTGGGGATTGTGGGGCTCGTCGCCTACGTTTATCTATGGATCGCCGTGTTCGGTTGGGGTGGCCATTGGGTTCGGCGCGCCGGCACCCAATTTCCTTTCGATTCCGCGATTATCCGCGGTGCGTCGGCGGGTCTTGCCGGCTCGATGGTTGCGGGAATATTCGAAAATAATTTCTTCGACGCGGAGGTGCAGACCATGATCATGATGGCGATGGGCTTGATCCTCCACGCCGGGCTGGTCATCCGCAACCGCATCCCATCCGCGGCACGATAACCGGTAGCAGGTCAGTTTCGATTCGCTCCGAATCGTAGTGGACTTCCCTTTGACTGCGCTCAGGACTGGCGAAAGTGGAAGGCGAGTGGGCGTTGTTGGCGTTGGCCTACAATTGTAAGCGACTCCACCGCTTGCAGGGCGCCCCGGCTGGATGAAAAGGGAATATAGGCCTAAAATCCTGCGCATCGCGGTCCCGCACAGGTGCGCTGAGGGCAAAACCAGCTTTGCAGCGGGTGGTTTCCGGCAGATAGATCATCTCCCAAAAATTCGCACTGGGAGCCGATCCAAAACGAAAAACAGGAATCCAAGTCCGACAGACTGTTAGTGGTGCAAGATCATTCCGTGGCTTTTGTACTTTTTGCGCAGGGAATCCATGGCGGTACCGAGGCCATCGAGCGTGAGAGGGTGCATGCGCCCTTCGATGAGCTGTCGGATAATCTGAATGGAGTCCGTGTACTTCCACTGCTCCTCGGGCTCTGGGTTGAGCCAAACCAGGTGGGGATAGGCTTCCTTGATCCGGGTGAGCCAGGTGATGCCCGGCTCGTCGTTGAAGTGATCCACGCTGCCTCCCACCTGCAGCACTTCGTAGGGACTCATGGAGGCGTCTCCCACGATGATCACCCGGTAATCCGAATTGTATTTGTGCAGGATATCGAATGTCTTGACCTTGCCTTCCCAGCGATGCGCCTCCTGCCAGACCGCCTCATAGATGCAATTGTGAAAATAGAAAACTTCCAAGTGCTTGAACTCGTTTTTAGCCGAGGAGAACAACTGCTCGCAGCGCCTGACATGGGGATCCATCGATCCGCCGATATCGAGAAACAGCAGCACCTTGACCCGGTTGCGGCGGGTGGGGCGCATGGCGATATCCAGCATGATTCCGGTCCAGCCCACGCGGCGGATGGTCTCGTCCAGGTCCAGCTCGTCCTCCGCGCCCTCACGGGTGAATACCCGCAGCCGCTTCATGGCCATCTTGATGTTGCGCGTGTTCAGCGTCACATCGGACGAAAGGGACTTGTAGTTGCGTTGTTCCCAAACCTTGACCGCGCGGCGGCGGCGGGGGCCTTCATTGCCGATGCGAATCCCTTCCGGATTGGCACCGCCGCTGCCGAAGGGGCTGGTACCGCCGGTGCCGATCCATTTGTTGCCGCCGTGATGTTCGCCATCCTGATCCTGCCAGCGCTGCTGAAAGGCTTCCATCAACGCCTCGAAGCCACCCATGGCCTCAATTTCGGCCATCTCGTCATCGGTGAACATTCGATCCAGGCCCGATTTGAGCCATTCCTCAGGAATCTCTCCGATATTGAGCAGAACCGATTTTTCCGCACCCTTGAAGTAGTGGGCGAAAACCTGATCGAAGGGGTCCAGGAAGCGCTCGTCCTTCACCAGGGCTGTGCGAGCCAGATAATAAAACCCTTCCGCGTCGGATTCGATTACGCGCCGGTCGAGAGCTTCCAGGAATACCAGATATTCCCTAACCGAAACCGGAATCGCGGCTTCCTTGAGCTGGAGAAAGAAATCGATAAACATCTGATTCCCTAAAATCTCCGTTGCATGAATCGCAAGCGCTCGAAGGCATGCACATCCTGCTCGTTCTTCAGCAGGGCACCGTACATGGGTGGCAATTCCTTGGACAGATCGACCTTGGCCAGATAGTCGGAGGGGATATTCTCCGCCAACAGCAGTTTGATCCAGTCGATGAGTTCGCTCGTGGAGGGTTTCTTTTTCAAGCCCTGCACTTCCCGGAACTGAAAGAAGATGTTCAACGCTTCCTTGAGCAATTCTTCGTGCAGGCCGGGGTAATGGACATCGACGATCTGTTTCATGGTTTCTTCATCCGGAAATCGGATGTAGTGAAAGAAACAGCGGCGCAGAAAGGCATCGGGCAACTCCTTTTCGTTGTTGCTCGTGATCAGCACGATCGGCCGCCGCTCGGCTTTGATGGTCTTCTTGGTCTCATAGACGTAGAACTCCATGCGGTCCAATTCGAGTAATAGGTCGTTGGGAAACTCGATATCGGCCTTGTCGATTTCGTCGATGAGCAGCACCAACTTGCCGTCCGCGGTGAAAGCATCCCACATCTTGCCAGGGATGATGTAATTGCCCAGGTCCTTCACACGCTCATCGCCCAGTTGGCTATCCCGCAGCCGGGAGACAGCGTCGTATTCGTAGAGCCCCTGCTGCGCGGTGGATGTGGATTTGACGTGCCAGGTAATAATGGGCAGATCGAGCGCCTTGGCCACTTCATGGGCGAGCATGGTCTTTCCCGTTCCCGGTTCGCCTTTCACCAATAGGGGACGCTCCAGGGTGATCGCGGCATTGACGGCGACCTGGAGATCCTTCGTGGCGATGTATTGATCGGTTCCTTCAAATTTCATGCGACTCCTCAGATGGTGTCAAAGATGTGACCCTGTTCGGAATCATCCGAGCCTATCGGGGTGTGTATGGGATTTTGCCGAAACGCCGCCGCCCTAAAAAAGGAAACCCCCTACCGGCCACATGTTCGCAGCGGGGACGGCACGGTCTCAGGGGCCGGGGCACCTCGGGCGGTGCGGAAGATCAATGGGCGAATAATTCGGTATCCCACCCCTCGTCCCGGTTTGCGTAACCGTTGATCACGATCTCGACCAGGGTGGGTAAATAAGCCTGGCACATGGTGTTCAGCTTTTCGCCGGATATGCCGGAGGGCAGCTTTTTCCGTGCCTGGAGCATGTTGGTCAATATTTGGTAGACCGGAATCAGGAACAGCACATCGTTGGCTGCGTAACGCAACTGCTGCTGCGACAACTCGTCCTTGGCCCAGTTGGTCTGTTGACTTTCCTTCTCCAACTGGACTCCCACCAATTCCGATACCACATCCTTGAGGCTGTGTGTATTGGTGTAGGTACGTACCAGCTTACTCATGACGCGGGTGCAGTGGAAGGGCTTGACCTTGATCCCCAGGCTCTGCCGCAGGAAACCCACGTCGGTCAGGGCGTAATGGAATATTTTCAGCAGCTTGGAATATTCCAACACTTTCTTCAGGTTGGCCGGCGCTTTGGGGGGCGTGGGTTGCACCAAGCACAGGTTGCGATGCTCGTCGCAGAGCTGTACCAGACACACCTGATCCCGCTCCAGCTTCAGCCCTTGCATCTCGGTATCGACGGCGAGGAAATCCGCTTTCATGTATTTGCGGAGCAGGCTGTCGGGAATGTCCGGATACACTTTAAATGTCGTGCCTTTCGGCATTTCGATCCTCGCATTAGGTGAACCTGAACATCCCTATGGAATTGGGTGCACCTCCCGTTGCAACCCCCTCTCTACCACAAGATGTCTCAGTCTTCAGCCGTAAAATGGCTCACTCGTATACTACCTCCAAAACCTCGACCTCAATGGTTCCCCGAGGAACGGATATCACGACCACGTCTCCAATGGTTTTCCCGATCAACGCTTGGGCGATGGGCGACCGGAAAGAGATCCTATGAGATTGCAGGTCCGCCTCATCTGGGCCAACGATCTGATAGGATGAAATCTCTTCAGTGTCCACGTTTTCGAAAGTCACTTTTGCGCCGAACGCCACGTTGTTCGATTGGTTTTCAGTGGGGTCGACCACTTGAAAGTTGGCCAGCTTAGCGTTGATCTGCTGGATACGACCCTCGATGAACCCCTGTTTTTCCTTGGCCGCATGGTATTCGGCGTTTTCCGAAAGATCGCCGTGCGCGCGTGCCTCGGCGATCGCTTTCCGGATAGCTAGGCGGTCGACCGTAATGAGGATTTTCAGTTCGGCCTTCAAGTGCACCAGACCGGATTTGGTGATCGGTATCGTATCATTCATGGTAACCGCCGGGCCTGCTGATTCGATTCTGATATTGCAATGAAATCCGCTGCCGTGTTTTTCCGGAACATCGCCGCCATGGTATCACCTCGGAATGCCTGAACTTTGCATTGATGGACTTGCGAAAGGTGTGCCTTCATGACGATCCGACCCTGTCGCGATTGATTAGCGAATCCGTGTGGAAACCCGGAGCGCAAGATTTCCCATTTTATGCGTAAAAATAGGGCGATTGGAAAGAAAAATCAATACGCGCAATGATTGCCCCGCAGCTTGCATGTAAATCGCCGCTGCCCGTGGCGTACCACCGCAAACGCAACGTGCCAAATCCGCTGGAAATATGGCGGCTCATTGGTGCGGCCATCAGCGATCGAACGACCCAAGAGTGAGCGGGAATATGCCGATATGCGGCCCCAATGGTTGCGCCATGCCGTCACATTGCTGTTTCCGGGAGATTAGCATGACTGACGGATCAGCGCCTACAGGGGAAAATGATATCGCCGCCCTTGGCCGTGCCGTCGACGAAGCGCGGAACAAATGCTTGATTAATTTAATCAAACCGGCTACAAGGGGCGCAGACGTACATGCGGGTCAGAGATCGAACGCGGTCCCAGCCGACTGTTAGTTGATGAGGTGGCATCATCCGGCGAGGGTACCGACCGCCCCAATAGGCACAAAATCGTGTCCCAAATGGGGTAGGACAAAACGGAGGAGTTCTGGTTTGCTTGATCGTTGGTTCACGATAGTCATCATCCCCGAAAAGACTGCTAGAGTCCTTCGGCTGAAGGTGCCCAAACTCCTTTTGGCCGTCGGCGGAGTTGCGTTGCTGATCCTGATCGTCGCGGGCGTTTACGGTATTGTCCGCACGATCGAATTGCAGGAGGAATTGAGCGCATACCGCGAAACCGATAACGAGCGCCTGCGTCAACGCATCGCCATCAAGCAGTTTTCCTCGGAAATGGATTCCCTCAAAGGCCAAATTGGCCGCTTGAGGGAACTCGATTACAAACTGCGCATCATCACGGATCTGAAGGTCGAGCGTCCCAGCCCGTCGGTCTACGGTATCGGGGGATCTATCGAGAGTCAGGACAACCTGACTTTGGACAGCCCGGAGTTGGAACAACTGGACTTGTTGGCTCTACTCGACGAGGATCTGGTGCGTCTCCGGGAGATGGCCAATTATCAGGAGGAAAGCTTCAACAACCTCGTGTCCTTTCTCAGCGATGAGAAGGATCTGATCGAACGCACGCCCCACCGCCGCCCGACCCGTGGTTTCATTTCCTCCAATTTCGGCCGCCGCATCGATCCCTTTACAGGGCAGCAGCGCAATCATGAAGGGGTGGACATCGTGACACGCCGGGGCACGATGGTGACCGCTCCCGCCGATGGGATCGTAACGTACTCGGGAATAGATCCCTCCCTGGGGGAGATGGTCGTCATCGACCACGGCTACGGCGTGATAACCCGGTACGGCCACAACGAATCGGTGCTGGTCAAAGAAGGGCAGCGCGTCAAGCGCGGAGATCCCATCGCCACTGTAGGCAGTTCGGGCAAGAGCACAGGGCCTCACCTCCATTACGAAATCCGCATTAACGATATCGCCGTCAATCCTCTCAACTACATGATCGACTGACCCCCGCCCAACGGCGCCTTCTTGCCGCTACCGATGCACCCCATGTCCGGCCGAGGCTTCTTCGCAATCGGCTTTCTTGTTTGGTTCCCTTGGTTACCGCTGGACAGCTTGATACCGTTGTACGGCCAATCCACTGAGCACGGTGCATTACTGGGCCAGTTTGAGGTCACCTACTACTACGTGGCCCAGGAACGCCGGGATGGAGACTGGCCGCTGTTCGGTCCCTCGTGTGGAACAGTGCTGGCCCGCACGTCCCCGGAGTTCCACTCGGTGCTCTCCCGCGAGGGTACCGGACGATTACAGGACGGGCGCCTGCTCAATTTCGCACAGCGCTGTCCATGCGCGCGGCCGGGGCACAGGGGCAGCCGCATCTGCTACGAGGTGTTGGATGTGGACCTTTTCCCTTGGGGGCGGGGAGGTCTGGTATCGGGGCGCCTGGCGGCGCTCAAGCCCTTCCGTTCGGTGGCGGTCGATCCTGCGGTGATACCCTTGGGTACGGTGCTGTTCATTCCCCAATGGGCGGCCCGGCACACCCCAGACGGCCAACGGCTGGATGGCTGCTTCAGGGCTGAGGACACCGGCAGAATGATCAAGAACCATCGGCTGGATCTATTCGCCGGCACCCCGCGCTGGGCTCAAATTTTCCGGAAATCGGCGGAGTTGAGCCACGTCACGGTTTTCCTTGGAGGCGAACGATGCCGTGGGGTCTTCTCCGGGTAATCCCCGATCCCCCTGCCCAAGACAATCCCTACGGTGGGCTCAGCAACGGGCCTCATAGGATAGGAACGTCCGGATCACAACGACAGTCACAACGACAGGGGAATCTCTCGTCCTTCTCTTAGACTGCGTTCGGCTTCGGCGCAGATGACGACGCGCTTTTTGGCTTCAGTGCCACTGACCAAAGGGCGCCGATCACCAAAGGCGCCCACCACGCGGCGCATTTCCTCCTCGAGTTCGAATACTTCTCCAGAAGCTTCCAGGGGGATGATTCGCGGTTCCGTTTCGCCCTTGCGTTGCACCTTGAGTTCGTAGGAAGGCTCCAGGGTACGATCCATGGCGCCGGACCACCAGGCGCGTATCGAGCCTTCCTTGCCGGCGACTTCCATCACCTGATGGTGCTCAAAGCCGGTTATGCACTGGGTAATCACGCTGTATATTCCGTTGGGGAAGCGGACAATGGACGTAAAGTTGTCGTATAGCCCCGATTCACGATCATTGGAGTTTCCCACCGCCGCCACCGCGATGGGGTCGCCCCACTTCTCGAAGTACCACATCACAAAATCGTAAAAGTGGATCGGCTCCTCGAGTATCCACGAGCCCACAAGGGACCTGGTCCAGCGCCAGTCCTCGGAACCCTTGCGGTAAGGGAATCGGAACAGGCTGACGTTGGCATACAACGGGTCGCCGATTTCCCCCCGTTCCACGATCTCCTTGATCGTTCCCCATTGCGTGGACAGGCGCAGTTCGTGGCCAATGTTCAATACGCGCCCGTTGCGCTCGGCCGCCGAGATCAACAGGTCGCACTCCCCACCGGTGAGAGCCATGGGCTTTTCCAAAAGCACATCCTTGCCCGCTTCCAAAGCGGCGATGCCCATTTCCGCATGAAGAAAAGTCGGCACGACGATATCGACGACGTCCAAGTCGGCAAGGGCAATCAGCTCCCGGTAGTCGCGGAATACCGGCAATTGCGGAAAATCCGCCCGCGCCACGGCGGCGGTTTCCTCGCTTTTGCAGCAGAGCGCGGCCAACTGAGCGCCCTCCGCCTTCTCGATAGCCCGGGCGTGGTATTTACCCCAAGCCCCATAGCCGATCAGTCCGAATTTCATGGGGTCATTCGCCAAATGGGGTTCAATTGGAGTGGTCTCGGCAGGTCAGCGGCGGCAAGCTTTTTTCGCCGTGTCGGCATACAGAGTATGCGCCTGCAAGATACCAGGCATATCCAAACTGTTGAAATGAACCGCGCCATCGGCCCCATCGGTGCGGTACCGAATTCTCACGACGACCCCTCGGCGTTGGGGTACGACAGATGCCCATTGCGCTGACGATGACCAAACCGTTTTTTTCTTCACCCGTAAGCCATTTCGGCGAATCGTCATGATCTGGGCCAGGGATTCGATGTTCTTGGTGGGACACAATTCGGATCTCGCGGCCTTTGCCGTCCGCAGGCCTTCCTCGGTGGATGGCGTCCCACCGTCACGACCCCATGCCCCGGGACCATGAAAAGCGGGAGACCGATGAGTATGTCCGCCAGCCACGATCGCAGCGCCTACACGATCGGCGATATGCCGCTCCATGTTTCATTGCGAAAGGTCGCCTGATCACTTGGCCGCCGACCGACGGGGACCGGGGCTCTGTTCTGCTGGCGGTAAATGAAATGCACTGCGGAAGAATACGATCACTCGGGCGGCGAGTCACACTTGAGAATTATTAAACGACCGGCTCATCGGCGAGCGCATATGCCCACGGATGCCAATTGCGATTCCGCGTCAACGCTGCTCCCAGAGCGGATCACGCCACGAGAAACTCCTTCAGCTTGAGCTCCTGATCGGGGGAGATGTCGCTAAAGACTAAGCCGATATTCCAGACCATCCGCCGTTTGCCGACACGGGCGGTCCACATGATTTCCGATTCCAACACCATGATGTCCGTTTCGGAATCCTCTTTTTCTTTCACGTGCACGATAACCTTGTCACCCTTAGCCAGATCAGGATCCTCCGACAATTGCAACCGCAGTCCGTGGGAGGAAAGGTCCTTGGTAACCGCTTGAGCGACGCCGGATTCCCACGTGAGCATCACCGGGGTTTCTCGATCCACAACCACTCGATCGTCAATACGCTTGTTGACTTCGGCACCCCAACGATCGAAGAGCTTCTGGCGCACCAGGGTAGTATCGATGGCGGTGTAAAATTTGTAGTTGTTACCCTTCTCGCACTTCAGCACCCCCGAATTCTCGAACCAACCGAGAGAACCGCCACTATATGGAATGTATCGCCCTTCCGAGCCGTGATCCGAAGGCTGAACCGATTCGCCGGTTGGTACCGCCCCTTCCTGGGATTCCGCGGCGTTTTCGACTTCCGGGTTGGATTCGGTCATGGTGCGCTCCCTGGTTGTGTCGATGTGATGGTTGACCTTACAGTGCGTTCTTTCGGCTGGGTCTCGATAGGTTCCTGATATAGCGGAAACCGGCGAAAAGGTAAAGCCTGATTTTCAGCCGGAGCCCCAATTGGCTCGTTCATTGCTGCCCGCCTCCTTCCTTTCGCCTACCCCATAGCTACGGAAGCGGCACCAGGTTGGCAGAATACGGAACATCATTCACACCATTGAATTGTATCCAGACCACCATCGCGTCACCCACTCCGTTAACGGCGATCCGAGGCTCCTTGGCCGCCTGGGTTTCGCTTTCCACGGAGACCGGCGGCTCCCAGGTATCGCTGGAGACGTCGTAGCGGGCGGAAAAGATGCTGTCCGGCCCGGTATCCGATTGAGCCCAGACGGCATAGGCGTTTCCGGCCGCGTCAAAGTCCACGTCCGGCATTTTGGCGGCGGCGGCCAGGGTTGAGATTTTTACCGGAACGCTCCATGTGACTGTGGAGCCGTCGAAACGCGCTGCGAACACGCTCTCGAAAAATTCGCTGTTGGCCGCATCCGCCTGGATCCATACGGCCATGCCGTTGCCGGAATCGTCCAGGGCCACCCGAGGCTCGCCAGCAATCGAGGATTGGGTTTCGATCAATACCGGGAGGTCGGGGGCAAGGTTGGGGAAGAAGTTGGCATAGACATCTCCCAGCCCATCCACAAAGACTTCCATGGCAATACTGTTGGGACCCACCCTTAGATCGTGTTCAGCCAGAGGGGCGGTCGGCAGCTGCGAGCCTGTGATCGCCGTGATACCCAGGGTCGCAGACTCGTTTTGGATGGCGGCGAAGCTGATTCCCGTTTCATTCTTGTATAGCGCCGTGGCCAGGGCATCGTTCTGATCGTCTACTCCGACTTTAATGGATATTGACGTATCGGTAATAATTGGCGTCGCACCAAATGCTCCAAGTACATCCGGAGTTGCGAGAGTCCCATCGAATTTTGTGACTCCATGTGCCGAACCGGTAGCGTTTCTCCAACTGGCATAGATGATGCCGTTGTCGTTGATTGCCACGGCCACATCGACAATATCGGCTCCGGAGGTATCGAAGTACAAAGTCCGGGTCCAGGAGCCTCCAGGCAAGAAATAGCTCAAATTTGCATTATCGGGGGTGGAGAATGAGGTGACCCAGACGACGGCCGCCTCCCCTCTGGAATTAACCGCCCGTTCGATTGGCCCGATGCCGGAATA
>JACZRV010000203.1 GCA_022574555.1 SAR324 cluster bacterium | reverse complement strand
GGATGGGCCGGCGTCCGTGTAATTCTACCCAGAGCAGGTCCCTAGCAGGGCCATCTCACCATTTGCTGCCCTTCCCACCACCCTTCACTGGGGTCACATGGATCGAGCCGTCATTCGCGGTTCTGCCTGCCTGCGGTATCCAGTTACTACACCATTAATTTAGAATGGTGGTGAGCGGTCTTCCGCCAACGAGACTGCGCAATTGGAGGTTCCGTTGGTAAAGCACTCAGGATAAGATGCACGGTCGGCTCGCCGCCAGGGCCGCTCAGCCATCGGGTGCCATGCCCCGATTCATCCCCCGGAAAGCTCGCATGATTCCCATCTCCATCCTCGACCTGGCCACCATCCGGGAGGGGGGCGATGCGGAGGAGGCCTTTCGCTTCGTGCGCGATCAGGCTCGTCACGCGGAGCGGGCCGGGTATTGCCGCTATTGGTTGGCCGAGCACCATAACATGACCGGGATCGGCAGCTCAGCCACCAGCGTGCTGATAGGCCATGTGGCCGGTGCCACCGATACCATCCGGGTTGGATCGGGCGGGGTGATGCTGTCCAACCATTCTCCGCTGGTGATCGCCGAGCATTTTGGAACGCTGGAGTCGCTCTATCCGGGGCGCATCGACTTGGGGTTGGGCCGGGCACCAGGGACGGATCGACTCACTGCCAGGGCATTGCGCCGCGATCTGATGAGCGCCGAAGAGGACTTTCCGCAGGATGTGGTGGAGCTTTTGTCATATTTCGCCGCGCCCGATCCCGGACAGGGTGTTCGGGCGGTGCCAGGTGCGGGCCTCAGGGTACCCGTGTGGTTGCTCGGCTCGAGCGACTTCAGTGCTCAACTGGCCGCATACCTGGGGCTGCCCTATGCATTCGCCTCCCACTTCGCTCCGCAGCATCTGATTGAGGCATTGCGGGTGTACCGGGAGGGCTTCCGGCCGTCCGAGCAGCTAGCAGAGCCCTATGCGATGGTTGCGTTGAACGTTGTCGCGGCGGACACGGACGCGGAGGCGCGGAGGCTATTCACTTCCATGCAGCAGCAGTTCACGAATCTGGTGCGTGGCAATCCTGGACCTCTTAAGCCGCCCATCGACGATATCGAGGCCTACTGGTCGCCGAGGGAGAAGGCGACAGTGCAACACATGATGGCCTGCTCCGTGGTGGGATCGACCGAAACCGTGCGGGACGGCGTGGGGCAGTTCCTCGAGCGGACCCGGGCCGACGAGTTGATCACCTCCGTGCGTATCTTCGATCAGTTGGCCGCGTTGCGCTCTCTGGATATCCTCGCCGACGTGTGCCGTGAACTCGAACCCCCGGTCGCCGCCGCCGAACTACCGGCCGACGTTTCAGGCGCGCCATAGACAGTAATCGAGGATACGTGGCTCGCCACCAACGGCACCATATGACCCGCACGTTGGATCGATCCAGATTAAAGTTAGAGTTCGGGCGGGTTCGACCAAGAAGGAATTGGTTTTCGGAGCAGGCGGAGGGGCTGCGGGGGCGGATTGACCGGGGCGAGCCCTTCAAATGGTTCGCGCCGTATGTGGATGGGCCGCCTTCGGTTTGATTTAGAGAGACAGACCTCAGCCCCTTCCTTGCCCACAATTGTGCATGATGCGATAAAGATCAGGTCAAGCCGTCTCACTGGCGGAGGCAATGGCCACATCGGCTATACCTTTTGTGATGGGGAAGCCTGAACCATGCGGTTGGGCTTTTTATATATTTAAAAAATCATATGAGGCCGAGCAGACATCGGTTCCGAGCTTAATTAAACTGAGCCCCCGCGACTTGACTGCACCATTCAATAACATTTTTCGGAGTGCCGCGAATGTTCAAAGTGAGCGTAATGTACCCCAATGAGAATGGGGCGCAATTCGATTTCGATTATTACCGGGCGACCCATATCAAGATGGCAGAAGAGGCCATGCGTCCCTTCGGGTTGGTGAGGGTCATCGTGGAAAAAGGCGTGTCCGGCGGTGCCGGGCAGCCTGCACCATATATATGTGTGACGCATCTTTTCTTCGAGCGCGAGGAAGGTTACGAGCAGTCCATCGAAGCGCACGGGCCGAAATTGCGTGCGGACTTTGTGAATTATACCAATCTTTCGCCTGTACGATTGTTTAGCGAAGTCCTGGAAGATAAAGGGTTTGGAGATTGAAACCTTGACGCGCATTGGCCAAGGCGTCCGCAAGCAAAAATAGTCCGCCCTGGAAGCAGGTGATACACCATATGCCTGAATGCGGGCGCGGGAGAGTTCCTGAACTGGTAGCTATTTTCTAAATTGCGCCACCCAAATCTTAGGAGATGTAATAAATTTGCGAATGCCGAAGTTGGATCACATGGTCATCAACGTTCGATTTGACATGGATCGAGCCGAGGCGGTGTATGGAGACTTGGGATTTACCCTGACTAGTCGGGGTTACCATTCCATGGGCTCTATCAATCACCTGATGATGTTCGGCGATGATTACATGGAATTGATCGGGATTCCCACGGGAACGGACAGTCAAAATATTTCAATTTTGGATATGCCCCTGGGCATCAATGGACTGGTTTTCAAAACTTCCGATGTGGATGCCGATTACGCCCGACTGCAAATGCTGGGGATGGACGGAGAACCACCCGCTGCCTTTACGCGACCGGTGAGCCTGCCTGACGGAAAATTTCCCGCAAGATTCAGGACAGTAACAGTGCGTCCAGATGTATTTCCTGCTGGACGGGTTTACTTTTGCGAGCACGGTACGCCTGAGTTGGTTTGGCGTTCCGAATGGCAATCCCACGCCAACGGGTCGTCCGCTATCCGCGAGATTATAGTGGTGTCGGAACAATTCAATGTTGAAGCTGAGAATTTTGCCACGCTTTTGGAAACGGAAGTGACTCAGGATGGGGAGGGCTTGGGAGTTCAGTTGTCTGGTTCACGAATAACTCTGCTTCCTCCTGCATCCTATCAAAAGCGCTACGGGGATTTGGCCTCACCCATGGCAGATCGCCGGTCTATCTTCGGCTCTGTAATAATTCAGGTCGAGCAACTTGAAGCGGTGAGAAAAGTCATCAAATCATCAAACACCCCTCCAAAATTTACCGACGAACCCAACCGGGTGGTCGTCCGAGATAAGTCTTTCGATGTAGTTTTGGACTTTATCGAAAAGTGATAGAGCAGGGTCGTGGACCTCGCCTCCATCTTAACCTTGGGATCGAGAGCGGTGAGCCTTTCGTTTGGTTCGCGCCGTATGTGGATGGGCCTCCCGGCGCGCCTTGACCCCCAGGTTCCCCGCCCTGTAGTCTGCGAACGACCTGCGGGCATCGCCGAGCGAGTTCGGCGGCGCCCGGAATGCAGCCCCATCACCCGGAGGCATCATGGCAACCTGCATAAAACGGCCTGCCGCATGTTTGGCGGCACTGACTCTCCTGGGGCTCGTCTTGAGCCTGTCCGGTTGCGAGAAATCTCCCGCGCCCTCTAAACTGTCGATCCGGATGCACTCCGCGCCTGAGGACGCATCCACCGTGAACTCCGTGTTGGTGTCGGGCGAGCGCGAGGCGATTCTGTTCGACACACAGATGACGAAGGACCAGGCCGCGCAAGTGGTCGAGATGATTCGAAATAGTGGCAAGACTCTCACCACGGTCGTGATCTCCCATCCTCATCCGGATCACCTCATGGGCGCCGCGGTGATTCGGGCGGCATTCCCGGATGCCAGATTCGTGGCGGCGGCCAACGTGGCGAAGCTCATCGAAAGCGGTGGCGAGGCACTGCGCCAGCGCATGCTTCAACGGCTGGGGGACCGCATCGCGGATTCGGTCGTCGTGCCGGAGCCGCTGGCGGATGACTCGCTGAATTTGGAAGGGATCGAGATTCGGCTCATAACCATGAAACCGGGGGAATCGGAAGCCGCCATCGTCGCTTTCGTCCCCTCGCTGAAGGCCTTGATCGCCAACGACGTTGTGTACAACGGCGTACACCTGTGGTTGCGCGAAGGCCGATTCGACGGTTGGCGGCAGAATCTGGCCACGCTGGACGGCCTCGGCGAAATCGAAACCATCTATCCGGGCCATGGCGCGGCGGGAGGGCCGGAACTGATCGGCTGGACGCGGCAGTACATCGATGACTTCCTGGCCGAGGCGGACCGTGCCCAGAGCGCGGAGGGAACGATCGAGTCCATGCGGGCAAAATACCCGGCCAACAAATGCGGCTATTGCCTGAAATTCGCCGCGCAGGCGCGCTTCAGCCAGCAGTAAACCCGCGGAAATTTCCGCCGAGGCACCCCGGCAATTCAACGGGCCCGCATGGCGCCACGCCGCCACAGCCGGGCGGGCCGTCGAGGTGATTCGCGCCGCATATGGATGGGCCGCCTGACGCTTGATAGCGACTTACCTTAGCAGGGTGCGGAAATTGGTGTTGATTCCAATGCCTTTATCTCTCGACGGGCCGTTTGGGCGTGATTTGAGGCCGGAATTGCACCGGATCGGTCTGTGTTCGCCCCTTTATTGGGGCATTTGGGGCCAAAATGCGTTCAAAAGGCGCAGTTCGGCCCTGCAAGTCACTATGCGAGCACCAAGTTTCGTATTCTGACCAGGTTGTAGGCGGCCAGCGAGAAGGTAAACATCCAGCCAACCCTTTGAGTCCCCCGATGTCTTGTTTTCCTCATAAGGCCCACGGT
>JACZRV010000202.1 GCA_022574555.1 SAR324 cluster bacterium | reverse complement strand
CTCAACGACGACGCCGTCCTCGAACTGGGTGACGCCTTCACCGTCACTCTGAGCAACGCGGTCAACGCCGGCATCACCACCGCCTCCGCCGAAGGCCGCATCACCAACGATGACCCCGCCCTGGAACTTTCTGCCCTGGATGGCGCCAACGGTTTCACCGTCTACGGCGCCGCGTCACCTGATCAATCCGGTTCCGCGGTGAGCGGCGCGGGGGACGTCAACGGCGACGGCTTCGACGATATCATCGTCGGGTCTCCTTTAGCCGATCCGAATGGCGCCAGCTCAGGGTCGAGTTACGTGATCTTCGGCAAGGGCGATTGGAGCACCAGTGCCGTGGTGGATCTGCTGCTGACCCCCCTGGACGGCACCAACGGTTTCACCATCAACGGTGCGGCGGCGAGTGACTTTTCGGGTTTTACGGTGAGCGGCGCGGGTGACGTGAACGGCGACGGTTTCGACGATGTTATCGTCGGGGCGCGGGGCGCCGACCCGAATGGTCCCTCTTCCGGCGCCAGCTACGTAATCTTCGGCAAGCTATCGGGCTTCACGGCAACTCTGGAGTTGTCGGCCCTGGACGGAACCAACGGTTTCACCGTCTACGGAGCAGTGTACGGCGATAAACTCGGCTGGTCGGTGTCCTCGGCGGGGGACGTGAACGGCGACGGTTTCGACGATATCATCGTCGGGGCTTATGCCGCCGATGCGAATTACTCGGCCACCGGGTCGAGTTACGTGATCTTCGGCAAGGAAGATTGGAGTGGCACGGCCGTGGTGGATCTGCTGCTGACCCCCCTGGACGGAACCAACGGTTTCACCGTCAACGGTGCGGCGCTGGATGATTTTTCGGGTCGTTCGGTGAGCGGTGCGGGTGACGTGAACGGCGACGGCTTTGACGACGTCATCATTGCGGCTTATTATTCCGACACGAATGGCTCCGACTCCGGGTCGAGTTACGTGATCTTCGGCAAGGACGATTGGAGCGCCACCGCCGTGGTGGATCTGCGGACCCCTTTGGACGGAACCAACGGTTTCACCGTCAACGGTGCCCTGCCGTTCGACGCTTTCGGGAAAGTGGTGAGCGGTGCGGGGGACATCGACGGCGACGGCTTCGACGACGTGATCGTCGGGGCGTATCAAGCCGATCCCAACGGCAGCGCCTCCGGGGCGAGTTACGTGATCTTCGGCAAGGCCGATTGGAGTGGCACCGCCGTAGTGGATCTGCTGACCCCCCTGGACGGCACCAACGGCTTCACCAGCAACGGCACCGCAATAAATGACTCGTCCGGAAAGGCGGTGAGCGGTGCGGGGGACATCGACGGCGACGGCTTCGACGATGTCATCATCGGGGCCTATGGAGCCGATCCCAACGGCATCAACTCCGGCGCCAGCTACGTGGTCTTCGGGGGATTCTGATTTTCGCTTTGCCGCCTTCTATGCCAAGTCCGGCCATCCGGGTCCGGACCGAGGCGGCCTTGATGCGGGCTGAACTTGTGCTAAGCTGCGGGCATCGAATCGAGTCAAGAATCCAGGTGCGAAAGGTGGAGCATATGGACGATTCTGGCAGAAATGGTCATGTCGATTCGCTCGGACCGAATCCTGTGGCGGGCGGAGCGAGGTATTATTTTTCCACGGCCGAGGCGCGTGCATCCGCCGAACCGCACGTCGAGGCTTTGAGAAGAGACGGATACGTCATCCTGCGCGATCAATTGCCGCCGGAAAAACTGGAGGCGCTGGCGGCGGAGTTTGAACGCCTGGAGGGGGCCGCTGCCATGGGCCGTACGGATTTCGAGGGCATAAAATCCAAACGGGTCTACAATCCCCTGGCCAAGACCCGCGCACTGGACGATCTGATCCTGCATCCGGCGGTGACGGCCATCGCCGAGGCGTACCTGGACGATCAAATTCAGCTTTCGTCGGCGACCAGCGTGAACATCCATCCGGGGGAGACGCCCCAGACCCTGCATCGCGACGACGACTACTATCCGTTGCCGCGGCCCCACATCCCCCTTTCGGTGACCACCATGTGGGCACTCAACGACTTTACCGAGGAAAACGGCGCCACCCGTATCGTGCCCCGCAGCCACCTGCTGACCGGCAAGGAATCCGTACCACCGCAATCCATTCCGGCGGAAATGCCCAAGGGATCAGTGATGCTTTGGGACGGCTCCCTGCTGCACGGCGGCGGGGGCAATCCCGGCCAAAGCCCGCGGCTGGGCTTCATCGGGCTCTACAGCCGCGCCTGGCTGCGGGCGCAGGATAATATGTTTCTGAGCATTCCGCGGGAAATCCTCCGTGAGTTGCCCCGGCGGCTGCAGTATCTCCTGGGGTTCTGGGTCACCAACAATTTCCTGGGCGTCGTCGAAAATCGCAGTCCCCTTCGCGCCATCTCCTGAGATACGGACATGAACGAAAGAGGGCGTCCATCGCGCCACACCGACTGGACTGCAAGTTCCTGCGCAAGCGCCACGAAAGTGCCCGGATGCCTATCCGCACGACCCACAGAATGAGCGGCGCGAAGAGAATCTCAAACACGGCGCCGGCGATCCTCTCGGCGGTGCTGGTAGCGGCGCTCCTGGTAGTGGCGGTCTGCCTGTGGCCCGTGGCTGCGCGCTCCCAGAGCGAATCGCAGCCCCGCTACGGCGTCATCACGGAAACGGATGTCATGGTGCCCATGGCCGACGGCACCCTGCTGGCCATTGATATCTATCGTCCCGCTGCCGAGGGGAAATTTCCCGCCCTGGTCGAACGCACGCCCTATGACAAGACGAGTTCCTCCGAGATCCGGGTGGGGGCCCACACCTATTTTGCGGAGCGGGGCTACGTGTTCCTGGTGCAGGACACGCGGGGCCGGTTTGCGTCGCAAGGCGATTTCTACCCGTTCCTCGACGACGGCTGGCTGGAGCACCGCGACGGCTTCGACACGGTAAACTGGATCGCCCGGCAACCTTGGAGCAATGGCGATGTGGGCGTTTTGGGCGGCTCCCACACGGGGCAGACCGCCTACATGATCGCGCCCACCCAGCCGCCCGCGCTGCGGGCCATCTTCGCCAGGGAGTCGGCATCCGATCTGTACGATCATTGGATCTACCGCGGCGGCGCGTTCGAGCACGCCTTCGTGACGGCTTGGACCGCGCGCTTCTTCGCGCCCGATATTGTCACGCGCACCTACGAGGGCGCGGAGCGGGACGGTGTGCTGGCCATGCTGGAGGCCAGCGTCAGCAGCCAGCAGACCGGCTACTGGAACCTGCCCCTGACCGATTACGCGGCGTTCAAATCCATCGCCGGGTTGCAGTTCTACGACGATTGGTTGGCCCACAACACCGACGGAGCCTACTGGTGGCAACAGAATGTGGGTTTGCAGCACCATCGGTTTCAGGTGCCCGTCTATCATCTGGGTGGCTGGTACGACATCTTTCTTCCCGGCACCCTCAATAATTACACGGGCATCGCCGCCAATGGCGGATCGGCCCTGGCCCGCAACAACCAGAAGCTGGTGATCGGCCCCTGGGTGCACGGCCCCACCAATGTGGGCCAGGTGGCCGTGGGCGATCTCGAGTTCCCCGGCGCGGATGCGGTCTCCTACAACGGGATCCGCCTGAAATGGTTCGACCGCTGGCTCTTGGGCGCCGCCAACGGCGTGATGGACGAGCCGCCGGTGCTGATCTACGTGATGGGCGACAACGAGTGGCGAACGGAGAACGAGTGGCCCCTGGCGCGCACCGAATACCGGGCCTACTACTTCGGCGGCGGAACGAGCGGCAGCATCGATTCCCTCAACGACGGAACCCTTTCAACCCAGGCCCCCCGGGGCGCCCACCATCCCCACGGCTTCGAGTACGACCCCCGCGATCCGGTGCCCACCCTGGGGGGCAATACCCTCTTCGTGGCCAACGGGCCCAGGGACCACCGCAAGGCGGATCAGCGCAGCCTCACCTACACCTCCGACGTGCTGTCCAGGGCCTTGGAGGTCACGGGTCCCATCAAGGCCGTGCTGTACGGGGTCTCGTCGGCGGTGGACACCGACTGGACGGTGCGCATCAGCGAGGTCTACCCCGACGGCCGCTCCATCAATATCGTGGACGGAATCCTGCGGGCGCGCTACCGGGAATCGAAAACGCACCCCACGCTGATCGAGCCGGGCAGGATCTACCGCTATGAGATCGATCTTTGGGCCACCAGCAACGTCTTCCAGGCCGGGAACCGCATCCGGGTTGCCGTCCATTCCAGCAATTTCCCCCGCTGGGACCGCAACCTGAACACCGCCGAAAGCCCCGAAACCGGCGCCCGGCCCCAAACCGCCCTGAACACCGTCTTCCTCGACGAGCTGCGCCCCTCCCACGTCATACTGCCCATCATCCCGAGGTAAGCTGGTTCGGGGGCGAATTGTTTTGCCACCCCGATGAACGTGGGTTGCAGTTCCTATGGTGGTGAGACTCAGCAGCCGGGCATTGCTCGGCAAATAAATCAACCTATTATGCCAGTCCCCTTAGCGCAGGACAGTCGATCGGCCGGAGAATTACACGCGCATTCACATCGAACAATGGGAATTCTGGAAAAAGCTAAATTGTCAACTCACTGATATTACAAATGTAATTGGCTTCGTTTGGAATTTCTCGGTGTTCCCGCCCCCTAACCGCCTTGTTCGGACAAGCATAAATGTCCGTTGGATTTAATTTACAATATC
>JACZRV010000201.1 GCA_022574555.1 SAR324 cluster bacterium | reverse complement strand
ATAGTTGGAGATGGATTATCATTTTCAAAAAAAGAAAAAGAAGTGGCAAGAAACGTTGTCTACAATATAAATTCGATGACAGGAATTGCAGGAGATGTGGATAGTAGTTCTTTCCAAATTGGTGATCACAATACTTTAATCGAAAAAATTTCGGAAGCGGATCTCCAGGATTCAGAAAAGAAAGAAATAAAAAATATTATAGACGAATTTATCAATGCAGAACCCAAGGAAAAAGAAAAGTTACGAGAATATGGGATCAAATGGATTGGTAAAAATTATGACAAGCTTGGAAAATTCGTCATTGAGCTAACCAAGCTATTCACGTCCTAACCCGCCACCCCCAGAATCTCCCGACGAATCGCCGCCTCCGCACTCAGCCCGCTCTTGCGGGCGACGCTGCCCGCCTTTTCCGCGGCCGCCGCGAGGCGATCCCTGAATTTCGTTTGCCAGATCTTTTGCGCCACGGAGGCGCGGGTCAGCCGAGCCACCGCCAGGGTGATTTCCGGCAGGGCGTCCATCAGCGGCTTGCCCCCTGCTGGAGCACCCGTTCACCCCATCCCGCCCCATCAGGATACAGCGCCGCACGGCCGGAACGAGCCTTGCCGCCGCAGCCCGTTTGAAGCGGTGGCGGCAAATGCGTATAAAGGAAGGCCCTTGATTTCGCTTGAGCGCGGCCGCACCCCCGATTAAGGGTTGTCGCCAGGGGACGCGAATCCTAACCGGCCACGGCACTCCGCCACTGAAGGCATTGTCCACAAGCTTCGCCCGATGAATATTGCCTTATGAAAACTGCCCCATGAATACAGCCCCATGAATACCGTGCCGGAGGTTCGCGAAGAAAAATTTCGCATCCTGGAGGACGTATTCGGCTTTCAATCCTTCCGCCCGGGCCAGGAAGCGGTCGTCGACGCCATTCTGTCCGGCCAGGACGTGTTGGCCGTGATGCCTACGGGATCGGGCAAATCCTTGTGCTTTCAGATACCCGCCCTCGGGCGGGGTGGTCTGGCCGTCATCGTATCCCCCCTCATCGCGTTGATGCAGGACCAGGTCTCGGCGTTGAATCTGGCCGGCGTGAGGGCGGAAACCATCAACTCATCACGCGAACGCGCCGAAAACGTCGACTCGTGGCGGCGCGTGGCGGCGGGAAAGGTCGATCTGCTCTACCTGTCGCCGGAACGTCTGATGACGGAGCGCATGCTGGAAGCGCTGGGGCGGCTTTCGGTCAACCTGTTCGTGGTCGATGAGGCGCATTGCATCTCGCAATGGGGCCCGTCCTTTCGGCCCGAATACGGGGCACTATCGCGGCTGAAGGAATTATTCCCGTCAATCCCCCTGGCGGCGTTCACCGCGACGGCGGATGTCAATACCCGAGAGGACATCAGCACCAAACTCTTTTCCGGCGCCCCCAGCGAATTCGTGGCCGGGTTCGACCGCCCCAATATCCGCCTTGCCGTCGAACCGAAGCGGGATTGGAAACGGCAGCTGCTCTCGTTCGTGGGGGATCACCGTGGCGAGAACGGTATCGTCTACTGTTTGTCCCGCAAGAAGACCGAAGCCACGGCGGCACTACTGGTGGATATCGGCGTCAATGCCTTACCGTATCACGCCGGCATGGACATGGCGGTACGGGGAGCCAACCAGGACGCCTTCATCACCCAAGACGGCATCGTGATGGTGGCGACGATCGCCTTCGGCATGGGGATCGATAAACCCGACGTGCGATTCGTGGTTCATACCGATATTCCGGGCAGCATCGAAGAATACTACCAGGAATTCGGCCGGGCCGGCCGCGACGGAAAACCGGCGCAGGCGTTGATGCTGTACGGTCTCGAAGATATCCGCACGCGGCGCATGTTCATCGATGAGGACGATGCCGACGACGGCCTGAAGCGCCGGGCCCACCAGCGGTTGAACGCGCTGCTGGCCTATTGCGAAACGCCCCATTGCCGCCGGGTCCCGCTGCTGAAGTACTTTGGGGAAGAGACCGCTGCCTGCGGCAATTGCGATGGGTGCCTGGAACCGGTTGAACTGACCGAGGGCAGCGGGATCGGACGGAAAGCCATTGCGGCGGTGCAAGGCACCGGTCAGCGCTTCGGCGCCGCATACATCGTCGATGTCCTGCGCGGCAGGAGCAACGAGCGCATCGAAGGATTCGGTCACCATCGATTGCCCGTGTACGGGGAGGGGGCCGGCATTCCCAAGGCCGGGTGGCAGTCCATTATCCGGCAGTTGCTATCGGGGGATTATTTGCAGCTTGATTCGCAGGGATATGGCGGCTTGAGCATTACCGGGAAGGGTCACGCGTTGTTGAACGACGAGGAAACCTTCCACTACCGGAAGGACTCCATCGATGGATCGCGCCGAAAACGCCAACCAAAACCCGTGGTGACGGGGGAGCCCCTCCCGCAAACGGGCGAGACCCTGCTGGCAAAGCTCAAGGAACTGCGCCTGCACATCGCCCGCGAGCGCAGCGTGCCGGCGTTCGTGGTCTTCCATGACAGAACGTTGGAGGAACTGGCGCGGCAGCGGCCCGGAACCGCCGAGGAATTCGCCCAAATCAACGGCGTGGGAAAAGCCAAGCTGCGCGAATTCGCCGCACCGTTCCTCGCTCTGATTACCAGTCGTGACGGCTAAATCTACTCTGCTGGATGGAACAACTCTGCGGCTTGGAACCCCGGATGACCACTGATAAGAATAAATTCATCGCTTATTTCAATGTGCATCAGCGCGCGCCGACGATACGTTCAAAGTCCGGTGTCTAAAAGTAAGCCAGACCGGGGCAAGATAAAATACTCGCGCCGCGGCCGTCCGGCAGGACAACCGCGGCGCGAGCTGAGAGAGACACTTTCACCAAATCGGCGTGAATGGCGCGCCGAATCAGGTGTTGTGGGCGCCGGTGGTTTCCACGAACACCGCGTAGAGGGATTGGCTGCCGGTCATCATCAGATAGTTGCGCTTGGTGCCGGCGAAGCAGATGTTGGAGATGATTTCAGGCATCTTGATTTGGCCGATGCGGTCACCGTTGGGCGCGAAGATATGCACGCCGTCGAAACCATCGCCCACCCAGCCCATACCGGCCCAGATGTTGCCATCCTCGTCGCAGCGGATGCCGTCGGCGAAGCCCCATTTCCCGTCCATTTCCATGGGAGCGAATTGCCTGGCGTTTTTCAGCGTCTTCCCGTCGACGACGTCCCACATCTTGATATCGGGCTTCGCCTCGGGATAGTGCGAGGCGCCCGTATCGGCGATGTACATCGTCTTGAAGTCGACCGAGAAGCACAAACCGTTGGGCTTGAAGATCTCATCGGTGACCTTGGTCAATTTGCCGGTGTGGCCGTCGATGCGGTAGACGGCTTCCTTTTGATGCGGTTGCACCGAACCGGTGTTGGCACGGACGCCTTCGTAGTTCATCAATTGCCCGTAACCGGGGTCGGTGAACCAGATTGCGCCGTCGTTGGGATTGACGACGGCGTCGTTGGGAGCGTTGAACGGCTTGCCGTCATAGGAATCGAAGAGCACGGTGTGCTTGCCGTCCCACCCATATCGGGAAATGGAATGCGTGCCGTGCTCGCAGGCGATCTGGCGGCCCTGATAGTCGAACGTATTGCCGTTGCTGTTGTACGACGGATAGCGGAAGCGGCGGGAGACATGGCCGCTTTCCTCGAGCCAGCGGAGCTGCTCGTCGGCCGGGATGTCGCTCCACAGCAGGTAGCGGCCCACGGCATTCCAGGCCGGGCCTTCGGCCCAGAATGTGCCCTTGTACAAACGCTGGATGGGGGCATTGCCGTTCTTGTACTTGAACCTGGGATCGAGCCCAATCACGTCGGGCTCGGGATAACGCACCGGCTCGGCATCCGGGTCGAAATTGCGGGCGAACGCAGCCGGTGCCATCGCCGTGACCGCGGCGACGGAAGCGGCGGCGGACAAAAACCTGCGCCGATTGATTTTTTTGGGCGCGTCGGGATCATCGGTCGGTTCCGGTTTCAAAAGATCTGCACTGATAACCATTACTCCCTCCTTCACGGATTGGGATCAGGCTCCATTGCGAGAGCCGTCGCCCTTGATTGAAAACAAATAACCGCCTGAATTAACCAGGGATATATCGCTCCGGTCATATCCAGCAGGATCAACCCTAATCCAATGTCATGGGCCAATGCAACCGCCTTTTGAGACGGCGGACGCGCCCGGTCCGCGCGATCCGATCCACATTGCGCAGGGACCGCCGGACGGCGATGCTCTGTGTCACGTTTTGCGGCTCCCCGATCCTGTCCCGGCTCAGTAGGAGATCGTCCGTAACGTCTCCCACCTGGTTCCTTTGACCTGGGCCAGGATAATGCCTTCCTGGGTGCTGGGTCCCAAATGGTCGGTTTCCGAAAAGTTCATCGGAGGGCCGCCGAACATGGTTCTGTAGTCCTTTATGGCCTCGATGCCCTCCGCCATGCTCTGGGCAGTCAAATCGCGCCCGGCGTTGTTGGCGCCCTGATAAAACAGATCCATCGCAAAATAACCCACCACTGCCTGAATCGATGCGGTGTCGCCGTAGGCGGCCTTATATTTCTCCATCCAAGCCCTGACCTCGGGAGAAGCCTGGTCCTCATAGGGGATTTCCAGGGCGGTGGCCGCATAGAGACCGTCCGACGCACCTTTAGCGAGTTCGGCGGTGAACGGATTGTAGCCTGCGATGGAAACGACCATATCCACATCCCAACCAATCTTCCTGGCCTCGACCTTTG
>JACZRV010000075.1 GCA_022574555.1 SAR324 cluster bacterium | reverse complement strand
ATGGTGTCCCGGCGTGCCAGTTCGATTTTCTGGTGCACGAGTTCGAATTTATGATCGGACCGGCTCTCCATTTCCTTCAGATCCCGGCGCACCAGCTCGATCTTAGCATCCAGTTCCTTGAGCCGGACTTCGGTGCGGCTCTCCATTTCCTTCAGATCCCGGCGCACCAGCTCGATCTTTGCGTCCAGTTCCTTGAGCCGTATTTCAGTGCGGCCCTCCGTCTCCTTCAGGTCCTGCTTGGTGGCGAGATTACCCTCGACAATGGTAAGCAGCAACTCGACCTGGGCTTCGGCTTGTTGCGCGGTGAAGCCGGCTTCCTGGAGCTTTTTGACGGAGGCGTGGGTGTCAAAGGCCATGGGGCGTTCCTGATGGGTTACTTGCGTTACGGGGATACCGTACCGCTCCTTGCGGAAAATGGAAACAACAGGGCCGGCGGTGGCAGGGGCCGCCGTATATTAATGTTCTGGATCGAACAGGGAAGGAACGATTTCGGTGAGGACGGATTGGACCTCGGATTTGAAGAAGGCGCGGTTGGGGTGTTTCCCGCCGATGAGCACCTTATGCAAGGGATAGGCGCGCTCCAGATCGACGGAGGTCAATTTGACGCCCTTGGCCGAGCCCCGCACGAAGACCTTGACCTTGGCCTTGTATTTCAACGCCATGCCGTCGCCGCTGATTCGCATCAGCACGTTGAAGCGTTCCAGGCGGGCGTAACTGGCCGGGGGGGTGAAGGGAATTTCGGTAAAGCCGCCGATGGTCTTGGGCGATCCCGCTTTGAAGGAGAAATGGTTTTCGATGGTCGCGATCAGCGTAGCCAATACGGGTGAAAGGTTGACGCGCAGGTCCAACATGCCGAATCCACCGGGCGCATCGAACCGCCCGCCATAGAGCAGAAACAGGCTTCCGGCCTTGGTCGTGACGGGGCACTCGTCGGCCAGGTCGAATCGCCACGGCGCGGTGAACTCGTTGTCCGGATTCAGCGACGCCGATGCGGCCAGGTTGGCCGTATCGATAATTTCGAAGGCCCCCGCCGGGTTATCCTTGATCTCTTTGAATACCGCGTAGGCCAACCCGACCGATAGGTGCTGGTCATTCAGCGCGCCATTGCCGCGATTGACCGCAGTGAACGATCCTGCGATCGTGTCGCCTTGCACCAGGGTCTCTGCGCCAGTTTCCAGCCTGAACTCCACCGGATTGGCGAAAAAAAGGGCCTTCATGGGGTTATCTGTGCGAGGGAATTGGAGGGCTGAGTCTGGCCTATTGGGCAGGAAATGGCAATCGCGGCGAAATCGCGGACGGTGAGCGAGGCAAAGACGCTTGGGTAGGGTGGGCCTGGCGAGCAATATGGCAGCGGCCCATGTGGCAACACACGGTTCAGCCGTCGCCTGCGGTTCTCTGGTGGCGCCGCATCGTGTCGCGGATCAACTCCAGCTGAGCCAGCATCATCGTCTGATCGTCCCGCAAGAGCTTATCGAAAAACCCGGTCATATCTCCCACGAGGCCACGGAAGCGGCTGGTCAATTCCGTCGCTCCCGGAAAAGGAGCATCGCGAAGATGGGGTTGATACGAATGGGCCTGTTCGGAAACCAGAATGTCCTTCAGCTCGTTGTAATTCCAATGATAAACCACGCTGATGCGCCGCAGCAGCTCATCCGATGGCGGCTCGCCGGCCTCCAGCTGCAGATAGGTTTCTTGATCGATCCGCAGCATCAATGCGATGATCTCGACGGATTGCCCGGAATCGTCGCGCACCTCCCGCAACCGGCCGTTCAGCGTCTCCTTTTTGAACGAATCGGGGGGAATTATTGCATGTTCCGGCGCTGGAGATTTCGATTCCACTGCCGTGGATTGCCCGGATTTCGGTGCGGAGTGGGGCGAGATCATCTCATTGATGATTACGCGCTGTGCCTCGTGGTAGTTCCACCCCATCATCCGGCAGAGTTTGACCAGCGTTTCATCGTCGGGGTACTTCCCGCACTCCAGGGCTTCGTAATCTTCCGGCGACATCGAAAGCAATATCGACATCCCATCCACTGTCTGATTGCCTTCTGTGCGCGCCTGGGTCAGCATCTCGTGGAAGGTATTTCGGGAAGGGATCATGGTGTGTCACTCAGGTGGTGGATGTAAGATTTAACCGGTTCGCTAGATCCGCTTCGTACCGGGTTTGCCGCGATTTCGGGCCTAGCGCAATTCATGCAATTTGGTTGCCGCTGGTGCGAAAATTACGATTTGCCATCGCTGATCTTTTGGTTCATATCTGCTAGACGGCGATGGTCCATGTCACTGCCATTCGGGGGGTGAATGATTGCGTGGCTCTAATTAGTCAATTCAAATGGTCGGCCGCTCCGTTACAAGCCCACAAGTGGAAACATCAAGCCTAGGCGCCATGCGTGCCAGTCTTGAGCGAAATCCCCCGGCGCAATAAAGATCATGAAAGACAAATTCGACGTGGCACAGGAAGCGGAACCGGTCAAGGCCGACGCATCGGCGGCGCTTCCCGCGGATCTGTTCGGTGACCAGGAGCCGACGGTACTCATCGTCGACGACGATCCGGATATTCTGCGTATCGTCCAATTCTATCTGAAAAAACAGAAATACCGCACTTATACTGCAACGAACGGCGAGGAGGCATTGGCCGCGCTGTACGAGCATCCTAATATCGACCTGGTGCTCTCCGATGTCATGATGCCGCGGATGAACGGTTTGGAACTGCTTCAGGCCATTCGAGCCAACGGGAGATTTTCGGACATCTCCGTGGTTTTGATCTCAGCAGAAGGGCAAACCGCGAAAAAGGTAGCTGGCCTGGAAATGGGGGCCGACGATTACATCACCAAGCCTTTCAATTTCGACGAGTTGATGGCGCGAGTGCGTAATCACATTCGTCTTCGCCGCCTGCAACGCGAAGTCTTGCAAAAGAACGAACTGCTGAAACAGCAGAACGATCAATTTCTCTCCGACCTGGAAACGGCTCGCAGCGTGCAGATGGCACTGATGCCCCACGCATTCCCGGAAAACGATGTGTTCCGCTTGGGCGCCAGGTATATCCCCCTGGACCGCGTAGGCGGGGATTTCTTCGACGTGGTCGTACTCGATGAAGGGCGTAAGCTCGGGCTGTTCATCGCCGATGTGTGCGGGCACGGCGTCGCTGCGTCCTTCATCACCGCGATGACCAAAATTTCGTTCCGCAACGTCTGTTTCACTTCCCAGCAACCGGGTAAAATTCTGGAACAGATGAATCAAGAGCTTTGCTCGTATATGCAAAACGGGTTTGTCACCGTATTCTACGGCGTGCTGGACGTGCCCAGCCTCTCCTTTCAATATTCCAGCGGCGGTCATCCGCCCCTGCTCGTATACCGCGAATCCGCGACCCAAATCATTGAGCTGCAGCCCCAGTCGACGTTCCTCGGGTTTTTCGAGAGCGTCGAGTTCCCCACCGATCGGTTTCAATTCGAAAAGGGAGATCGCCTTCTCTTTTACACTGACGGGCTCTACGAGGGCCAAAACGGCGACAAGATGCAATTCGGCATGGAACGGGTTTGTCAGCTCGTTCGGGAACACACCCAACTAAACATTCAAGAGATCATCAACCTGTTGATATTTAATCTGTTTGATTTCATCGGCGATGCATCACTCGATGACGATATCACCTTGTTGGGCATGGAGATTCTAGATTGAGCGCCCCAGGGCAGGTTTGACTCAGGGCACCCTAAGTAATACATCTTGTGGTTGTACCTCTCGTCCCCATCGTCTAGCTGGCCAAGGACACCGCCCTTTCAAGGCGGCGACACGGGTTCAAATCCCGTTGGGGATGCTTGTGGCGCTTGCAGCGGGATTGGTCTTCCGCATAGCCATTTCGCGCTCATATCTACCGCCGGTATCTGCCGACGGTGCGCCGAAATGCGAATAGAGTTCCGCTCACACGACCGCCACAGCCGAGGGCCGGTAGCTCAGTTGGTAGAGCATCTGACTTTTAATCAGGTGGCCGCGGGTTCAAGTCCCGCCCGGCTCATTAATCATAACAAAGGCTTACCATTTCGACACAAGACCAATTTTGTCTTTGGGTAACCATATGGGTAACCAAATGACCTTTGCTACCCCCGGATTCCAGCCGGGTTTCGTTGTGATGATGTAGGATGGATGGACTACGGCGGGCCATGAACGTGCCGCCAGTTTACACCTGCCACCGCTTTGAAGGAAGGGTGGCCGTAACCCGATTTTGGCAGTATCGAAAGCCGATTCCGATCACCATTACCCCGAAAACTCCGGCATCATCTTCGCCCACGCCATCGTCGGTTGGGCATTGTGCGGGGCCACGATAGGCGTGGGAACGGCAATTACTACGCTGGACACCGGCCCGGCCGCTTGCGTCACCACCCTTCCGGCAATCTATGACCCGCGAATCCGATCCGATCGTCTTCAGCACCGACGGTTCCCACCACCAAGTCTGCCCGACCTGTGACCGGCATCCCTGCGTCTGCCCACCGGCGGCTGATGTCGTCCCGGCGGAAACCCTGCTACGCATGCGCCTGGATAAGAAAGGCCGTGGGGGTAAAGCCGTCACGGTGGTGTTCGACCTTCCGGCCCATCCCGATTACTTCATCCACCTAGTCAAGAAGCTGAAGGCGCGTTGCGGAACCGGCGGTGCCCTGAAGGAAGGCCGGATGGAAATCCAGGGCGATCAGCGCGACAGTGTGCAGACCTTCCTGGAACGGATGGGCTTCACTGTGCGCCGGGCCGGTGGGTGATTCCACAGCATCCGACGGCCCTACCTTCGCTTCCCCGTTGGGCCGACAACGATGAACAACGACGGAATCATGAGAATTTGGATCGACGCGGATGCCTGCCCGAAAATGATCAAGGACTTCGTCTTCAAGGTTTCCGGCAGGCTGAAAGTCCCGGTCGTTCTGGTCGCCAACAGCGGCATCCACGTCCCCCGATCCAAACTGGTTTCCCTTGTTGTGGTCGGCAAGGCAATCGATGAGGCCGATCAGCACATTCTGGAAAACTGCGCGGTGGGCGATCTGGTTGTCACCGCCGATATTCCGCTGGCGTCTTCGCTGATCGACAAGGGTGTGGTGGCCATCAACCCCAGGGGTACCGTCTATACGACGGACAACGTCAAGGAGGCTCTGGCGACACGGAACCTGATGCAGGACTTGCGTGAAGAAGGAACGATGTCGGGCGGGCCGCCGCCACTTGGCCCCAGGGACAGGGAAAAGTTCGCCAACGCCATCGACCGGGAACTGACCAGACTGCAACGGGAGTCCCCATGACCGAGTGATCGGGCAGCCCTGATCACGCCGGTGCCGACCGGTGCACCCCCGGAACGTACCCGGCCCCGATCACCTCCACGACCGTTCTGGGAGTCAGGACTTCGACAACCTGTCCCTGATTCATCCTGGGGCCTTCCTGGTACCCTTCGGTGACCAGGCCCATGCCCTGCCCTTCCACTTCAGTAGGGCCACCTGATGTCGTCACCCTGGTGAAATATCACACCGCTTTCTGGGCTTAGGTGGCCCACACCTTGCCGATCTCCTCAATGTGGCGGTGGTCGGTGCCGCAGCAGCCACCCAGTATATTTAGGTTGCCCAATCGTGCGCTGAGTCCCTTCATCTGCTCCGCCAGTTCCACCGGATTGCCTTCGTCCAGTTCCACCGCCTCATCTAATTCCGCGTGGCTTTTGGAGGAGGCATTGGCCAGGATGCCTCGCAGCCGATTCGTCCAGGACTCGCCTGTCGAGAGCACTGCCTCGAAATGAGTGGGGTGGGCACAATTGATCATATAGTAGGCTGGCCCACCCTGAGTTGCTTCCTCCACCGCCTCCACCGCCTCCTTCAGGGAATGGCCGGAGGGAAGCATTCCATCGGTCTCGACGGTAAAGGAGATTACCACGGGCATTTGCTGGGCCTGGGCGGCTTTGCAAAGCCCGATCGCCTCCTCCGGGTAGGTCATTGTGATCGCGGCAATGAAATCTGCTTCAGTGCCCTGGAACCACTCCACCTGTTCTGCGTGGTAGTGCTCTGCCTCATCCACGCCCATCAATTCCTTTGGGGAATAGCCATCTCCACGAGGCCCGATGACACTCTCCAACACCATAGGGGCGTCGGCGGTCTGAAACTCTTTACGAACCTCCTCCATCAAAGCAACGGATGCTTGATTGGCCTCCATGAGGGCGTCCCTGGAATATCCAAGTTTTTCACCCCAATCACGGCTGGCCCGCCATGTGCCGCTTTCCAGGATTATTCCAATCTTCTGTTTCTGGGCTATGGCTGCATAGGTGGCGTAAATTCGGCGCAGCACCTCGCGCCCGGTTTGATCCTTCAACAGGTCGAAGGCTGCAAAATAAGGCAAGTCAATTCTTTCAAGAAAAATCAGGGTCGTTTCCAACCCCCCTGTGTTTAGGAAGTGTTTTGCTCCTATTTGCGGTAGGTTGTTCCTGTAAAAAGGCATGGCAGGCTCTCCTGATACGGTGCGGTTTGACATATCCTTCGCTCACGAGCCGGGGGCACCCTCGGAACAAAGCGAAAGAACTAATAGAGTTTGAATGCTGCCCCCTCACCGACCATATTGGGCTATTACCATCCGATGATCTCCAGATGGAGCCGCCATACGGCTCTAACAAATCCTCAAGGCCCAGATATCACAGTATTGGAAGTGGAATCCAATTGGGCGAAGGTAGTCGGCCCTACGGCATTCCCCCACAGGGTCGATGGCCCGCTGCCAGGGCCGTGGCTTCATCCAGGAAGAACAGATGGGTGTACCGGCCTGGGGTCATCACCTGACGATGACGGCCTTTGAATTCCAGTACGCAGGTCACCCAGACGCGGTGGGTGAAGGGCTTGACGATCCGACCCTGGTGGTCGTGCAGAATGCCCCGGTTCCCCATCAGGGTTCCACGGGCCGGGGTGGCGATCAGTTCATTGATGGGGGTGACGCTGTTGGAGTGAGTCATTTTGGAATTTCGAACAGCCTTAGAAGGGTGCCGGAAATCCTGCCGGAAGATCGCAGTTGCGAACTTTCAAGATAGCCTGCCTTCATCAGTTCTTTCCAGCAGGACTTCACGCTATCCCGACCATCGCTTGAAGTTCCAACCATTTCTTCCCGTTCGAAAGGTTCACGGTTTGCCTTAACAGCAGCCAAGCGAACATCCCTTTGGCCTTCCAAGATAAGCGTTCATCCTCCCATATCGGCAGGTGGTCGAAGTCAATCAGCATTTCACCGGCTTGAACGACTTCAACATGGATTGTCATTCGGTACCCCCGTTCTTCCGTTTGGCGTCATTCCGCCCCCAGTGCTTCTCCGATGCCCCCGGATTTCGTCCAGGGCTGCTTCCAGTTGATCCGCGATTTCGTGGCTCAAACCCCTATGCCTTTTGCCCAGCCAGCCGTTCGATTTCCGTTACCACCCGATCCAGTTCCGCTGCAAGGTGATCCGGCCCTTGCTTCAGCAGGATGTCGGTGATTGTACGGTAGTACCACAAGGTACCATCCTTCCCGTCATGTTCGTGCCCTTCCACCCGCCTTGACCCGTTACGAAGAACCTTGCTAACGTCGCGGCGAAATACCACCCCGTTTGCCTGATTACCACAATACATCCGGAAGGAGACCCATATGGGACCGCTTGCTGGCGTCAAGGTCGTGGAGTTGGCGGGAATCGGCCCGGCTCCCTTTTGTGCCATGGCCCTCTCGGACATGGGGGCAGAGGTGCTGCGGTTGGATCGCACCGTGCCGTCGGGGCTCGGGATCGACATGGAAACCAAGTTCGAGACCCTCAAGCGAGGGCGGCGCTCGGTGGCGGTGGATTTGAAAAATCCTCGGGGGGTCGAGATCGTGCTCCGGCTGGTGGAAGGGGCCGATGCCCTCATTGAAGGATTTCGGCCGGGAGTCATGGAGCGGTTGGGGATTGGGCCGGACGAGTGCTTGCAACGCAACCCAAAGCTGGTCTATGGGCGCATGACCGGCTGGGGCCAGGACGGCCCTATGGCGTCGGACGTCGGCCACGACATCAATTATATCGCCCTGGCCGGCGCGCTGGGCTGCATCGGCGAGCATGGCGGTCCTCCGATCCCACCATTGAATTTGGTGGGCGATTTCGGCGGAGGCGGCATGTTCCTGGCGTTCGGGGTTGTGAGCGCGCTGTTCGAGACGGCCCGATCGGGCCAGGGCCAGGTGGTGGATGTTTCGATGGTGGAAGGGGCGGCCTACCTGATGTCCGGCATCTACGGGATGTTCGCCGCGGGCGCATGGACGAAGGAAAGGGGAACCAACTTCCTCGACGGCGGCGCGCATTACTATGGCGTCTACGAGACCGCCGACGGCCTATACGTGTCCATCGGTTCCATCGAGCCAAAATTTTACTCGCAGCTTCTCGAGCGTTTGGGCTTGGCCGATGAGGAATTGCCGCCGCAGAATGACCGCGGGCAATGGGCGGAATTGCGGGCCAGAATGGCGAAGATTTTCAAGGGACGCACCCGGGACGAGTGGAGCAAAGTCATGGAAGGCGCTGAAGTTTGCTTCGCTCCGGTATTGGGTTTGGATGAGGTGCAGGCCCATCCTCACAACGCAGCCCGCGCATCGTTTATCGAAATTGACGGAGTGGTTCAGCCCGCGCCAGCCCCGAGATTCAGCCGTACGGTTCCCGAGTGCACAAACGGTGCTCCCCGGGACGGCGAACACACGCGTGAAGCGCTGCAAAGTTGGGGATTCCACGACGAGGAGATCGAAAATCTGCTGCAAGCCGGTGCGATTCGACAGAACTGAACCTGCAACGACAAACACGACGGGCGATTTTCCCCACCACAGGTGACGGGGTACGGCGCTGACATGGGAGCCGATAGGAAAGGGACCGCGGGCATTCATCGAGAAGCGGCCGCCTGTTTTCACGGGTCGATGACGAGGAAACCCGTTTGACGGGTCTCAGCCGGGTCCCATCCCCGACAGGCCGCTCAACACCTTCTCCGCCTCCCCGGCGATCCGCCGCACGATCTCCCCCGCTGGGACGATGTCATGGATCAGTCCCGCATCCTGCCCCGCCATCAGCAGCCCCTCTTCCACATCCCCGGACTTGCGAGCTTCTGCCAGGGAACGGGTGATTTCCGCCTGGGCTGCCCGGAGGGCAGAATCCTGCCCGGACCAGCGGCGGATGAATCGGTTGCGGATCACACGGGCCATGGCGCCCGGCCAGAGCTGACCCCGGCCGATATCGGGGATATTCGTCAGCTCGGTGTTGTGGCCGTCGCTTGCCAGAATGGCGGCCTTGAAGTTCTCGTGCAGGGGCGATTCGGGCGTGGCCAGGAAGCGGGTGCCGAGCAGCACACCCTGGGCGCCCAGAGCCAGGGCGGCCACCAGTCCGCGCCCATCCGCGATGCCCCCTGCCGCCAACACCGGCGCCGGAGAAACCGCATCGACCATCATCGGCACCAGGGGCAGGGTGCCCATCAAGCCCACATGACCGCCGCCCTCTGACCCCTGGGCGATCAACACTTCGGCCCCAGCCTCCAGTGCGACCCGTGCCTCTGGTACGGAGCCGGTCTGGTACATCACCAGCGCGCCCGCGTCATGGGCACGCTGGAAGTATTCCCGCAGGTTTTGCTCCGGCTTGGCCCAGGCGAAGGCCACCACGGGCGGGCGCTCGGCCAGGGTCGCCGCGAAGGCCGCCTCGTCCAGGTTGAAGAGCAGAAAATTAACGCCGAAGGGCTTGCCCGTGCCCTGTCGCACCTTGGCCATCAGGGGCGCGGCGTCCTCGGCCGCCCGGGCGTTCATGCCGAGTGTGCCCAGGCCGCCGGCCTCGGAGACGGCGGAGACCAGCTCCGGCGTGGTTCCACTGCCCATGCCCCCGAGGACGATCGGGTACTCGATGCCGAGCCGGTCACAGAGAGGTGTTTTGATCATGCCAACCTTTGGGTACAGGGTCCCGGCCGATCCTCTCTTTTTCGCCGTAAGAGGGCGAGGGCTGGGATCATGGGCCACAATCGAGTCGAAGCGCCGCATCCTGGGCGGGCTCGGATTGTCGGAGAATTAGCCGGGATTTTCCAAATAGAGCCGCCAAACCCGCCTGGAAGACTCGTCCTTTGCAAAAACCTCATCCGTTTTCCCGCCTGCAAAAATGCACGAGCCCATCACGTTTCAGTTTCGCTCCATTGCGTAAGACTTTTTCGTCGCCGACGCACTGGATCGTTCCGCTCCGCTGCCCTGGACCGGAGCCTCATCGAGACGCATGCTGAGGGCGATGCGGCGCCGGTTCAGATCGACATCGAGCACCCGGACTTTCACCACGGAACCTGCCCGCGTGATGTCATGGGGATCTTTCACATACCGCTCAGCCATCTTGGATATGTGTACCAATCCGTCCTGGTGCACCCCAACATCCACAAACGCGCCAAAATTGGTGACATTGGTCACCATCCCTTCCAGCACCATGCCGGGCTGGAGATCGTCCAGCGATTCGATGCCCTCCTTGAATGTGGCGGTGCGGAACTCGGGCCGCGGATCTCTTCCCGGCTTTTCCAATTCGCCCAAGATATCGAGCACCGTGGGCTCGCCGAAGCGCTCATCCACAAAATCGGCGGCGGAAAGGGTTCTCAATACGTCTCCGTTGCCGATCAATTGAGAGAGGGTCAGGCCGGTGCGCCGCAGGATACGTTCGACGACCGGATAGGATTCCGGATGAACGGCGGAGGCATCCAGGGGTGTGTCGCCGTTGCGGATACGGAGGAAACCGGCGGCCTGTTCAAACGCTTTGGGCCCGAACTTGGGAATCTTGTTCAATGTCTTGCGCATACGGAATGGACCGGCCTCTTCCCGATACGCGACGATGTTCCGGGCCAACGTGCGGGTCAAGCCCGATACCCGTTCGAGCAAGGGCACCGACGCCGTGTTCACGTCCACCCCCACCGCGTTGACCGCGTCCTCGACGACGCTATCCAGACTTTCGGCAAGCCGGCGGGCATCCAGATCGTGTTGATATTGTCCTACGCCGATTGATTTCGGGTCGATTTTTACCAGTTCGGCCAATGGATCCTGCAGACGGCGGGCGATCGAAACGGCGCCCCGCAGGGAGACATCCATGTCCGGTAGCTCCTGAGAGGCGTATTCCGACGCGGAATAGACGGAGGCTCCGGCTTCGCTGACCACCACCCTGGTCAATCGTAATTCAGGACGAGCCTTTTGCAACTCCGAGAGAAGACGCTCCGTCTCGCGGGAGGCGGTGCCGTTGCCGATGCTGACCAGCCGGGCACCGTGGCGTCGCGCCAAGACCTCCAGCCGGTTCATGGCGTCCTGCCACTGTTTGCGGGGTGGATGGGGGTAGATGGTGTCGGTCTCGACCACCTTGCCGGTTCCGTCCACTACCGCCACCTTGACGCCCGTACGCAAGCCGGGATCCAATCCGATCACCGGCTCCGTACCTGCCGGGGCGGCCATCAGGAGATCCTGCAAATTGTTCGCGAACACCCGGATCGCCTCTTCATGGGCGATCCCGGTCACCCGTTTGGTCAGCTCGGTTTCCAGGTGCGGCCGCAGCTTCTTGCGCCAGGCCTGATGCACGGTTTCCAGGAGCCACGGATCGCCAGGACGGCCCCGATCCCGGATCTGAAAGTGCTGGGCGATCCGTTGTTCGTAAAAATCCCCCTGAGCTGAGGCCTGCTCGTTGTCCTGCTGCTGTTCGAGGCTCAATCGCAATATCCCTTCGCTCTTACCCCGGAAGAGCGCCAGGGCCCGATGGGATGGAATGGTGCTGATGGGCTCCCCAAAGTCGAAGTAGTCGGCAAACTTGGCCCCTTCGGCCTCCTTGCCTTTCACCACCCGCGCGCGCAGCAGCCCACGCTTCCAGAGGAGTTCACGGAGGCGGCCCACCAGTTCCGCCTCCTCGGAAAGAATGTCGGCCAGAATATGCCTCGCTCCCTCTAGGGCTTCCTGTTCATCGGCGATCCCCTTGGAACGATCGACGTATTGCCGGGCCGCGATTTCGGGGGCGTCCGACGGATGGTCCAGCAGATGTCTCGCCAGGGGTTCCAGCCCCGCTTCCCGAGCCGTGGAAGCTTTGGTTCGGCGCTGAGGCCGGTAAGGCAGATAGAGGTCCTCGAGCCGCGTCCGCGTATCGGCCTCCAGGAGTTCCCGTTCCAGTTGGGGCGTGAGTTTCCCTTGATCCCTGATGCTTCTCAGCACCGTTTCACGCCGCCCGTCCAGATCGCGCAGAGACCCCAGGCGTGCATGAATGTGGCGGAGATGGGTGTCCGACAATTCGCCGGTCGCTTCTTTCCGGTAGCGGGCGATGAACGGAACGGTTGCGCCTTCGTCGAGGAGCCGGATCGCCGCCAGGATGCGCGATTCACCAATCCCCATGTCATCGGCTATCCGTTGGCTGATCGGCTTCATCTCTTTGTCCGGAAGGCTGGAATGGTCTTTGCGATTTCCGGGGCTGTGGAAGGCGGAAATAGGTTCGGCCTGGGTGCCCATCCAAATTTACGGCTCAGTCCCGGAAATTGATGAATTGCAACGGCAGGTCGTAATCGGCCTCCTTCAACAGCGCGATCACCGCTTGCAGGCCGTCCCGCTTTTTGCCCATCACTCTCACCTTATCCTCGTGGATCGAGGCCTGGATCTTCAGCTTGGCGTCTTTGACCGCCTTGACAATCTTCTTCCCGGTGGCGGCGTCGATCCCCCGGCGAATCGTGACCGTCTGCCGCACCGTCTTGCCCGAAGCGACCGGCGGCTCCTTTTTCAGGCTTTGCAGGTTGACTTTGCGCTTGGCCAGTTTGCCCATCATCACGTCCACCACCTGCTCAAGGTGGAAGTCGTCGTCGCTGATAACGGTGATCACGTTGTCTTCCCGCCGGCATTCCGAGCCGGTGTTCTTCAGATCGAAGCGGTTGGTCACCTCCTTGTTGGCCTGATCCAGCGCATTGGTCACTTCGTGCATGTCGACTTCCGAAACCACATCGAACGATGGCAAGGCTTTCCTCCATGTCTGTGTCAGGTGTTCGGCATTACGTGTTTACGCCAGAGTAGCAAAAATTTGGCGGCGGCGGGTGATCCGCGGCGCAGGGGAATCCTGCTGGGAGATGGCGCTCTTCGATGTCGATATTCCCGGTGGAAGCGAGTCAGCTTTGCTAATACCGCCGGTGGCGGATCGTGTAGGCTGATCGCCGCCGTCCACCGGCACGAGGGAAACCCCGGGGAAGGTTGATGTGGATTTCGCTTTGAAAATCGTGGTATCGGAGGTTGAAGGAGTCGTGCAGGCGGGTTTGTCGGCTCCATATGGGCTCGGCGGCCAAATTGAATTTGGGACGGCCAGCCATGGGTAATTCTCCCAAATAGAGGCGGCATGCCGTCATGATATCGCTTGATGAGTGCTCCTCGATGACACATTTGTGCCGGCCGTATCTCTCCCTACGAATTCCCAGTGGATCAAAAAAATTTCCGCAGATAATTTAACGCATTGCAAGCAGCACGAGGAATTCTCATAATTCATAATAGGGTGCATCGCGGCCTGTGGCGACGTTGAAAATCATGTACTGGAAGGAGATCCCGGCTCAGGTGCAGGCGGAGGACGATTCCGGCCGTGTTTCAAAATTGCTCGACGGCCGCTTTCAGGAAGGGATCGATGCCATATCCATGTTTGACGGCAGCGCAGGCAACGACGACTACCTGGAAGCCTGGAGCTGGGGCGAACCGGTGGAAGTCGCCGGTACAGCCGAGGAGGCCGCGGCCCAAATTACTGCCCGCTTCAACGGCGGATTTCCCCGCGACTTCGTCGAGCGCATCCGCGAGCTGAATCGCGCAGGGCGCCGCGATCCCCGGCCGGGCGCCGTGGACCATTGGGCCCAAGCGGGGGCTTGAAATCCACGGAAAACCGCGGCGACAGGTGCCGGCAAACGCAACGGAACGACAATCCAATCAGCCCATGACCACAGCAGAGACCGGCCATTCCACGATTGTCGAGCGCCTGGCCCGCGGCGAGACGCTGATCTCAGACGGCGGCACCGGCACCTATCTGCAAGCCCACGGGTTGGAGCCTGGGGGCTGTCCTGAGGAATTCAACGCCAGCCGCCCCGATGTCATCCGGGGGATGGCAAAGGCCTACTTCGACGCCGGGTCGGACCTGGTGCTGACCAATTCCTTCGGCGGCAGCCGATTCATGCAGAAGAAGTACGGCTACGGAGACCGGGTGCGCGAGTTCAACCGCCTTGCCGCCGAGCACGCCCGCAGCCAGGCGCCCCCCGGCTGCCATGTGGTCGGCTCGGTGGGACCCACGGCGGAATTCCTGCAGCCCCTGGGGGCGGTCAGCGAAAACGAGATGTACGATGCCTTCGTGGAGCAGATCACCTCGCTGGAGGAGGGCGGCGCCGATGCGGTGCTGATCGAGACCATGACCGCGCTGGAGGAGGCGGCTCTGGCCATTCGCGCCGCCAAGGAGAACACGGGCCTGATCGTCATCGCCACGATGACCTTCGACAAGGGTCCGCGCGGGTTCTTCACCATGATGGGCATTACGCCGGAGCGCGCCGTGGTGGAACTGCGTGAAGCCGGTGCGGATATCGTCGGCACCAACTGCGGCAATGGCATCGAATTGATGATCGAGATTTTTCGCCAGATGCGGGAAGCTACCGACGGCTATCTACTGGTACATTCCAACGCGGGCATCCCGGAAATGAAGAAGGGCGCCATCATCTATCCGGAGACTCCGCAGTTCATGGCGGAGCGCTTCAAGATGCTGGCCGGGCTGGGAGCCAACATCGTTGGGGGGTGCTGTGGAACGGGACCCGAGCATATACGGGCGCTCCACGCGGCCCTGAGAGGATAGCACGGCACGACCCACTCCGTGGGGGGCTGCGTGGAAAATACCCATTTGGGAGAGCTACTGGAGTCGACATGGGAAGCACTGAGCAGGCCGCTCCATCCAGAATCGCCGAGGTCATCCAGCGCTACGGCCGTTGCCTCGAACTGGTTTCGATGGACGCGCACTTCCACAATGTGAGCATCGGGCTGTACGTCAAGGACGGCACGTGCACCGTGTGGAGCTTCAGCCACCGTAAAGGGTTGGAGGGCCGGATCGAGCGGATCCGGGATCAGATGGTGACCCTGGGCGGTATGGAGCCTGTGGCGGGGACGCACGATCAATTCCGTTCGCCTTGCGGACAGGTGCACGTCAGGCCGGTCAAATTCCTGCTGTCACAGGCTGTCGGCAAGGCACCGGATTTCTCACCGCCCAGCGGGGAGATGCGGATTCGAGACACCAAGAGCAAGCTGGAGCTGATCACCACCGGCAATGACACCGGCCACGGCTACGTTTACGAGATTACCGCCGAGGGCGAGGCGCCCAATATTCCCGCGCGTTTGCGGATGGTCGTGGCGGGATTCGTGCGCTATGGCGAGATGGACAAGGTCAGCGACTTCGAGGTCGCCTTTCCCTGCCGCCAGATGCATGACGGACTGATGCGGATATTGATACCCTACTCGCGCAATATCAGCGCTGTGGAGAGTATGATGGAAGAGGAAGCGATGCGAGGTCAGATGACCACCAGTACCCTCGGTTTCAGCCAGACGTAGTCCCAAGGCCCGCGCGGCCCCGGCCAGCCGGCTGGCTGATCATTTTTGGCCCCCTACCCGAAGGAGAAGCGATCATGGCCCTAGTGGAAACGATGACCCCCCGTGAGCGGGTGATGAATGCCCTGGCCGGGAAGCCCGTGGACCGCACCCCCTGCGCCAATCCGACCAACGTGGCCACCGTCGAGCTGATGGATCTGGTGGATGCTCCCTTCCCCGAAGCCTGCCGCAACCCGGAACTGGCTGCGTCCCTGGCGGCGACCGGCCATACCGAATTGGGGTTCGATTCGGTGATGCCCTACTTCACCATCATCCAAGAATCCTCAGCCCTGGGCTGCGAGATGCAATGGGAGGAAAAGGACAATTGGCCGACCGTCCGCATGGCCAAGCCCATCTGGAAGGGACCCGACGATATCCGCATTCCGGACGGCTTTCTGAATAACCCTGACAATGTCACCATTACCAAGTCCATCGAGATTCTACGCAAGCAGTTTCCCGACGTGGCGGTGATCGGCAAGACCATGGGCCCCTGGACTCTGGCCTATCACGTGTTCGGGGTCGAAAATTTCCTGCTCATGACCATCGACGATCCCGGCCTGACGATGGAGTGCCTGCACAAGCTGAAGGAGATCTCGGTGCTGTTCGGCGAGGCGCAAATTGCCGCTGGCGCCGACGCGCTCACGTTTCCTGACCATGCCACGGGAGATCTGGTCAGCGGCGAGTATTACCACCGCTTCCTGAAGGATATCCACATCGAAATGGCCGAACGGCTGCAGGTGCCACTGATTCTTCACATCTGCGGTAAGACCCTCGATCGCATGTCCTTTATCGCCGAAACGGGGATGGCCGCCTTCCACTTCGACTCGAAGAACGATCCCCAGGAGGCCATGGACGCGGTGGACGGCAAGATCAACCTCGTCGGAAACATCAACAATCCCGAAACACTCTACGCGCGGGGGCCCGAGGAGGTCCGGGCCGAGGTACTGCGCTGTCTGGAGGCCGGGGTGCAGATGATCGCCCCGGAATGCGCCATTCCCCTGGCCACCAAACTGGAAAACCTGATTGAAATTCCCCGGTCGGTCAGGGAATGGCACGAGGCACGGGCGTAAGCAAGCGGGTCCACTGCGCCGGCGAAGCGCCGCGTCATTGCCGGTGCGGGAGTGTTATCGGCCAGAAAAGCCTTGGCGGCGAGGCACTCCGGCAGGTTCCCGGATTTGCTTCCGCCCGGATTTGGGGCAAAATGCGATTCGACTTGACGAATTTCACCCGCCAATCGACCGTAAAGGCGACGCAGAGATACTTTTCATGCCAATTCACAACGAGGGTCTTCAGCAGGAACTGGGCCATGTCACCGAGCCGGCCGAGCTGGCGCGCATCATGGCGATGTTCGAGCACGGCGATCCGATCATGCACGACATCGCGTACAACCTGATCATCGGTAACCATCACGAGGTGGACCGGCTCACCAAGGAGGCCCTGGACAATGGCTATTCGGCCAACACCCTGCTCGACGACGGGTTGATCTCCGCCATGGCGATCGTCGGCGTCAAGTTTCGCGACAACGTCATCTTCGTGCCCGAGGTGCTGATCGCCGCCCGGGCCATGAAGGCCGGTATGGTCCATGTCGAGCCCATCCTTTCGGCTTCAGGCATCGAGCCCATCGGCACGGTGGTGATGGGTACGGTCAAGGGCGATCTGCACGATATCGGCAAGAACCTGTGCATCATGATGCTGCGCGGCACTGGGTTCAAGGTGTATGATCTGGGGGTGGACACCAAGCCCCAGGCGTTCATCGATGCCGTGCTGGAGCACGGGGCCACCCTTGTGGGCATGTCGGCGCTGCTGACCACCACCATGCCCAACATGGGCAAGACGGTCGCGGCGATCGAGGAGGCGGGGCTGCGGGATCAGGTGCGGATCATGGTCGGGGGGGCGCCTCTGAACCCGGAATTCGCGGACGATATGGGCGCCGATGGCTATGGCAAGGACGCCATGGCGTGTGTCGATCTGGCCAAAAAGCTGATGGGCGCCGACCAATTGGCGGTGCCGGAACCTATCCCGGCCAAGAAATAGCAAGCTGGCGTCCAGGGAGTGCTGGAGCGAGGAAACTTGATCAAAAAAATTGATAAGGCGAAATACCAGGCCAGCGTGGCGCGGCTGACCGATATCTTTGCGGATATCTCGCGCACCACCAACGAGGTATCCTTGCGGCGTTGTCCCTATAAGAATGCCCAGGACCGCTGTACGGCCAGTTTCGGCTGCCGGAATCAGGACCGATCCGTGGCGCCCGGCGAGCTGTACCCGTGCACGGGCAGCGACGACCTCGATTATCGCCCCGCGTGGGAGGAATGATCTCACCACCTTACCCCCGGTACCCGCCGGCCGGCCCGCGCCGTATTTCCGCATGACATCGATGATCCATGGCAGCAGTGCGCTGGAATTGGTGGCCGGCAAGACCATCTTCGATTATGCCGATTCCCTGCGGGTCAGGGTGCCCACGTCCTGCGGCCGCACCGGCGAATGCCACGAGTGCATCGTTGAAATCAAGCGCGGCATGGAGGCGCTTTCCCGCCCATCCGAGCCGGAGGGCTTTTTGCGCGATAACTACCGGCTGGCCTGTCAGGCCACGGTGGTGGACGCAACGGCGGAAGTGGAATTCGCGGCGCTCCGGCGCCAGCCTCGTATCCTGACCGATTCGATCCGGCGAGAGGTGCGGCCCGAGCCGGCAGTCACCCGCCATGGCGATGACGTCTGCTTCGGCGGTGAGCGGATCGACGGCTACCGCGGGCGCATACTGGGTCTTGCGATCGACGCGGGGACGACCACGGTGGCCATCAACCTGGTGGACCTCGAATCCCACCAGGTGCTGCGCACCGCCTCGTTCGAGAACCCTCAGCGCTTCGGCGGCAGCGATATCATGCACCGCATCTCCTACGAGAGCGGGCCCTCCAGCGGTGAGTTGCAAAAAGTCATCCTCTCGGCGGTCAACTTCGAGATTGGCGATATGGTGCGCCGCATGCGGCTGCAACGGCGCCAAATCTACGAGGTCGTGGTCGTCGGCAACGCGACCATGCGGGACATCTTCTTCGGCATCGACGTGGCGCCCATCGGCGAGAGGCCCTACAAGTCCATTATCCAAACCGAGCTCGAACAGGGGCTGCGCGAGACGACGGCCCTCAACGTGAAGGCACGCGATCTGGGGCTGCGCGTGAACCGGGCGGCGAACGTCTACGGCGGACCGTTGATCGGCTGCCACGTGGGTGCCGACGTCGCCGCCGATCTGCTGGCGGTCGGCATGGACCCTGCGGCCGGACCCTGCATGCTGGTCGACGTGGGCACCAATACCGAGGTCGTCATCGGTAACGGAGAGCGGATGCTCGCCGCTTCCTGCCCCGCCGGTCCGGCCTTCGAGGGCGGAGAGGTCACCTACGGGATGCCCGGGTACGACGGCGCCGTGGAATCAGTGGTGATCGAGGACAGCCGCGCCATTTGTAAAACCATCGGCGGGCTGCCGCCGCAGGGAATCTGCGGATCGGGATTGGTCGATCTGTTGGCCGAGCTGCGCCGCACCGGGATGATGAACGAGATGGGTGCCTTCGCCGATGGCAGCCGGGAATTCGTCTTTGCACCCGAGGCCGGCATGTCATTGTCCAGGGCCGATATCAGCGCCTTGGCGCAGGCTAAATCGGCCAATTTCGCGGGACAATATATCCTCTTGCGCCGATTCGGTCTGCCGCTGCACCAGATCGACCGGCTCTACCTGGCCGGAGGATTCGCCAATTACGTCAACACGGCGAACGCGGTGGCGATCGGCTTCATCGCCGATATACCGTCCGAGCGGATCGTCAAGGTGGGCAACGCCTCCCTGGAAGGGGCGACGATCATGCTTCTGTCCCAAGCGATGCGACGGAAAATGGAGCAACTTACCCGCCGCATCGAGCACGTGGAACTGGAGACGATCTCGGATTTCTTCGATATCTTCGTAGAGGGTTGCATGATGAAGCCCATGCCGCGCGAGTTTGCCTGAACCTGCGGGGGCAGCCCAGAGCGAAGTGAACGATGAAGCGCATTCGCCCGGATTCTTGCAGGCGGACGCAGATCATGACGCACGAAGGGATTTCTGGTCCCTTTATTCCGGATTTTCAGGATTCAAGACGACGTAGCGGTTCCTGCGGCGGGCGCGGAAGGCCGGGCCTCCGAACCACCACACCATCTGAAACACGACCTGCCGCCTGTCCCAGCGCACCTTGGCGGCCTCCATGCCCGCCATCAGCATGCAGTCCGCAAACACTTTGTCTCTGGGCCGGCGGCGATACTTGGGGATATTTTCCCACGCGCAGTACAGAAAATCGTGCACGATGCACGCCTCCAAGTGGCGCCCCACCCGCCCCACGTACCAGCGCCCAAACCACGGGACGGAAGCCAAATCGGTCAGCATTCCGGAGGGGACGGTGATCGTGCGCGGCTCAGGCTCACCGTCGAGCCGGTAGCTCACCTTGTAATCGGCAGCCAAAATATAATCCGCGTCTCCACCCTTGCGCCCCGACAGCGCCTTGGGTTCCCGCCGCAGAATCAACGGAGAAAGAAATTTGAAGTCGTAAATATCATTCCAGGGGGTGTCTGGGTAAATATCGGACGTCAGGATTGGTTTGTAGTAGTCCATCTGTGGCCTCCAAAAGATTTCTGCGTCAATTCGTCGTGAAGGAACCACACCAGACAGTGGGCGAGCCCTTTGAAGGCCCAGGTGGCCCCTCCCTGTGAGTCAAATGGAGGGCGGCCCATCCACATACGGCGCAAACCAGACGAAGGGCGCGCCCGAGTCGATCCGCCCCCGCAGCCCCTCCGCCTGCTCCGTCCACCAGTCCATGCCCATGTCGCGGAAGAGAGTCTTGGCTTGGTCGAGCTGCTCCCTAGCCGCGTCCAGGTCGCCCTTCTTGTGCAGGCATTCGGCGTAGCGGAAGTGGGTGATGGCAAGATCGGGCCTTGCCTGGGCGGCATTGCCTATTTCAAACGCGGCGTCAAGCGACTCGATTGCCCTCTTCCAGTCGGGTTTAGACTGTCCGGAGAACACGACCGCCCGTGCCCGGTGAGCGTACGGTGCCCCGTAGGTATCCCCCTGGTTCACGTACTCCATCGTTTTGGCGGCTGCTACATTCGCCGCCTTGAGTTGACCGTCGAGGGCCAGAATTTCGGCGTCCTGTCCGTGAGCGTAAGATATGACCGCGAGTGCGCCCGTTTCGGCATTGTGCCGCACTCCGTCCCGGATCAACTCCAGTCCTCGCTCGCGGTCTCCAGTGAAAAAGAGGGCATAACCCAATCCCATCTCCGCCCATGCCTGATTCCACAGATCACCCATTTCCACCGCAAGGGGAATGCCGGCCCCCGAATGCTCAATCGCCTGTTCCCAGTTCCCCCGAATCAAACCGTTCAGGCACATCCAAAACCGGTACCAGATCATCAAGTTGGGGAGACCATGGGCCTCGGCGGTCTCCCGGGCCTGCCGCAGGTAATCCAACGATTCCTCGAATTCCCCCATACAGGCCGAATTTAGACCCAGCGCGCCATCTGTCAGACCCTCCTCCATGTAGTTATCACC
>JACZRV010000074.1 GCA_022574555.1 SAR324 cluster bacterium | reverse complement strand
CGCTCCAGATGCTCAGAAGAAAGTGCCAATCCCAAATGTATGCATAGGATTCGACGTAGACTGCAAGGACCCATTTGAGATGCTCGAAGCATTGGACGTGCGATTTTATTGGGATCGTTGAGTTTCAGACTGCAATTGCTTTGCTGCGCCGTTTCCATTGCCCCTCGCCATTTGCGGTGTCGTGCATCAATCTTGCCACACACCCTGACCACAAACCCGGCCGGTTCCGTTATCTATCTTCCGTGTCCACAAGAACCGCATAAATGAGCCGGGAAAGATGGCGCGTTCTCCGGCCAGTTGAGATTTCCGGCGTGCTGGTCATTGGTGAGGGCAACGCGGTGTTGTGCGCGGCGATCGAAGCGCGGGAGGCGGGGACCAGCGTATTGCTGGTGGCGCATGCGCCCCGGGCGTTTCGCGGCGGCAACAGCAGGCACACGCGCAACCTGCGCGCCATGTTTTATTCTTCCCAGGTAGTTATTGAAATTGCTTATTGACTTAATCCAATTGATATTGTACACTATTACCGAAGGGCGAGTTCTGCTCTTCCGCACCAGGCTGATCGGGAGCGGATCGCCAAAATTCCAAACGAAGCCAATTACTTTTGTAATATCAGTTAGTTGATAAATTGGCTTTTTTCAACACTCCCGTTCTTCAATCGAAAGCGTGTGTAAATCCCCCGCCAATGGTCCTTCCTGCGCTACGCGAATAGGCATATTATAGAATTAACATTTTCGAACTGTCGAAAATGAGTCGGAGACGGCGGAATGGGCTCATCCGGCGCCGCGCCGAGAATTTAGGTGTTGATAGAACGCGAAGGGGAAGATCGTCGCCGGTAGATGCCAACGCAAGCGGGTTCACGGCTCTCTCAGTAATTGTCCAAATCCAAGTGTCCGTTGGCAATGCGCCGCAAGGTTTCCGCGTAGATCCGGTGCTCGACCTCCAGCACGCGCGCCTGTAGCGACTCCGGTGTGTCTTCGTCTCGCACGGCGATCGACTCCTGGGCCAAATTGGGCCCGCGATCATACTCCGCGTTGACCAGGTGGATGGTGACCCCGGTGAATTCATCGCCCGCCGCCAGCACGGCCTTGTGAACGTGGAGGCCGTACATCCCCTCGCCGCCGTGCCGGGGCAGCAGGGCGGGATGGATGTTGACGATGCGATTGGGAAAGGCGCCGAGCACCCGTGGGCCGATCTTCTTCATGTAGCCGGCCAGCACCACCAAGTCGGCGTCATGTGCCGTCAGCACTTCGGCAATGGCGGCGTCGAGGGCATCGGGATCGGGATGGGTACGCCCACTCAAGTGGTGTGCGGGTATACCCGCGTTGCGTGCGCGCTCGAGTGCCATCGCACTCGAATTGTTGCAGATCACCACGCAGGGCTCGGCCCAAGGGTCGACCTGGGGGATCGCGTCCACGATGGCCTGTACATTGCTGCCCCCGTGGGAGGCGAGGAAGCCGAGCCGGAGCGGATCGCGGAAACGGGACATTTCGGTTCGACTGAGAGTAGCGGAATTCGCGCGGTTGCCGATTGGGACTGAACCCAGCGAATCAATCGCAGCGGCTGGATCAACGGATGATGGTGACCTGAAATACGGGCGCCCGGTGCGTGAATTCGGATGGCCTAAGGCAGTTCGGTTATTCCGCCGTACTTCACGGCGGAGCGGGTTGCACGATGAAAAGCAGATCGCCCTGATTCACGGTCTGACCGTTTTCGGCCAGGATGCGGTTGAGCTGGTACCGGTGGTTGGTTTCGAAGAGAGTATTGCCGTTGTAGCGGTTGAAATCGGCCAGGGACACGGCTTCGAAGACCTTCATGGCCTCCAGCAGGCATAGGGTCTGGTCGATGTCGAATTGCTGGCCCAGACCCACGTAAGGCGGATCGTCGGAGGTGGGTGACGTGTAGAACACCCCCGTACGGGGTGCCAGCACCTTGAGTTCGTCCGATCCCTCGATGCGGATGGCATCAAGATCGATGGCGGAACCGGTGCCACCGCTCCGGGTCTCGCTCCTGGCCTGGAGGGCGGGCAAATCGACCCGTTGGAAAAATCCATCCAGAAATCGTGTGTCGTAGCTCCCCTGCCGAAATTCCGCGTCGTCGAGGATGGCTTCCATCAGGGCCAGGTTGGTATTGATACCCTCGATGACGACGGTGTCCAGGTAGCCGCGTAAGGTATCGATCACGGCGGCCCGGCTGCGACCATGGGCGATGATCTGCACGATCAGGCTATCGTAGTAAGGAGGCACGACCATGCCTTCGGCCACGGCTGCGATGGTGCGCACCTTTGGGTGATCGTCCAACACCATGCGAGTGACGGTACCCGGAGAGGGGGTGAATTCGACTCCGTCCGCACCATCGACGTTTATCCGTTCGGCGTTGATTCGCACTTCCATGGCATAGCCGTCCTTCTGCGGCTTCAGGCCGGCGATCGATTCCCCCCCCGCGATGCGGATTTGCTCGCCGACGATATCGATGCCGGAAACCATTTCCGTCACGGGGTGTTCCACTTGCAGGCGGGTGTTCATTTCCATGAAATAGACCGCTTTGTTCAACCTGTCGTAGATAAACTCGATGGTACCGGCACCCACGTAATCCACGTCCTCCGCGATGCGCAGGGCGTAATCCTGAATCCGGTCGATCCATTCCGCCGGCAAGCGGTAGGATCCCGATTCCTCGATCAGCTTCTGGTTGTTCCGCTGCACGGTGCAGTCGCGATATCCCAGGATGCGGGTGATGCCGTCACGGTCCCGCAATACTTGTACTTCCAGGTGGCGTATCGATTCGACGAACTTTTCCAGGTACACATCGCTGTTGCCGAACGCCCCCAGGGCTTCCTGGCCGGTACTCGTAAACGCCTCCTCGAACAGGTGCGAGTCGTAGACAACGCGCATCCCCTTGCCACCGCCGCCGAACGCGGCCTTGATCAATACGGGGTAGCCGATCTCGTCCGCCAGGGAACGGGCATAAACGGGGTCGGTCACCACGCCCTGGCTGCCGGGAACTACCTCCACGCCCAATCGTCGAGCCGTGGCGATGGCGTTGGATTTGTTGCCCATCTGTTCCATGCTTAACGTGCGGGGCCCGATGAAATTCAGTCCGTGCTGCCGGCAAAGCTTGGCGAAGTCCGGGCTTTCTGAAAGAAAGCCGATGCCGGGGTGCAAGGCGTCCACATCCTCCTGCTCGGCGATGCGAATCACGCTCATCCCGTTCAAATAGCTTTCCTGGGGTGTGTTACCGCCCAGGCAGACCAGCCGGTCCGAATCCCGCAGCAGACTCGCGGGATAACTTTCCATGTCGGCGTCGGATTGCACCAGCAGGACTTCACAGCCTGCTTCTTGCGCGCCGCGAATCAACCGGGTCGCCGTAGCGCCCCTGGCATGGATCAGCAATCGCTTTACCGGACGGAACGATGTCTCCGGCGGTTCCTTCTCTTGTGCCACGGCCGCTTCCGGCGGCTTGTACTCGCCTTTCAATATGCGTGCGATGGCTTCGGGGATGGTCTCGGTGGGGATGGGAATGGCCGGGTCGATCTCTTGCAAGCGCTCGTCGATGTCTTCGTCGAACGGATTGCGTACCAAGCCGTCCATACTCCCCTCCTCCCGGCTCAGGTAGTTGGCGAGGGTGGCTTGCACCGGAAGGTGGCTGGGGACAACCCGCTGACCGGCAAAGGGCATGACGCAGCCGGAGAAATAAAACGTGTTCACCAGGCGATGGGAAACGAAGCTTGCCTGGGCGCCCCCGGTGCAATCGCGGAAGCCGAAGCAGATGACCGGCAGATCGAAGTCCTTCACGAATCGGGTAAGTCTGTCGTTGAGCACCGCCATGGAGAAAAGCGCGCCGGCGCCTTCCTTGGTTTGCATGCCCCCGGATGAGATGAACATCACCAGGGGCAGCTTTTGCTTCGCACACTCCACCAACAGCTTGCACACCTTCTCGCAACTGGCCATATCGAAGGCGCCGGCCTGGAAGTCGGTGTTGCTGACCACCAGGCCCACCTTGCCGGCAACCCCGTTGTGCTCGAAACCGGCAAGCCCGGTAATGGCGCCCACCGGCGGAATGCCCCGGTCCAGGGCGCGCTCGATGGACTGACGAAATCCGGGAAACCGCACCGGGTTGGCGGTCATCAAATTAGTGTCCCGTTCTTCGAAGCCGGTAAAGAACCGGTCGATGATGTCCCGGGGACGGATGGGGTTGGTCTTCTTGTATTCGGCCAGGAGATTTTGGATCAGCAGATCCTGATAGGCCTGATTCAACCGGTTCCAAAAGTCTTTGATGCCGATGTGACGTGGGCTGATCTTGCCATTGAACGGTTTGTCCCCTCGTTGCGCGACGTATAATGAGGGAAGCAGGTGAGAAAAATAGTAGGAGACGATACCGAAGAGCGGTTCGCTGAGGCGGGGATAGGCCACCCGCTTCCATTCGCTGATCTGGCGCATCAGACTTTCGGAATCGCTGGAGGAAGTGAAGCCCTCCAGCCATGCAAAGAAGTCGCCACGTAATTCCGCTTCGGCAACGCCAGCGAAGATGCCTTGGAAAGACTGCGCCGCTTCTTGGAAGACTTTTTCCAGCAGGTCTTCCATGGATTTTTGGGAGATTTCGTTGTGATCTTTCAGCTCATTGGCGATGGATGCCAGGTTTTCGATCAATTTGTCGTAGAGCAGGTCGAACAGGATGAGATTTTTCGCCACATCGGGGAACCGTTCGCGAATGGCCGCCAGGTTCACCGCGTCGATGAGGTTCGCCGTTTCCAGCGATTTGGGCTCCGCTGGGCCTGAGTCTCCAGCCTTCGTAGCCTCGAGTTGGTCCAGCAGCTGCACCAGGTTTTCCCGCGCGGCGACTTTCCAGAAATTGTATAAATGAAGACCCAGTCCCATGGCCAGGCTCGCCGCAGCCTTGCTGTAGTTGACTTCGGGGCGGCCCATAAAAAACGTGGAGATTCTGCCGCGGTCAGTATCCAGGTCCTTGTGGGTGTCGAGAAAGCGTTTGTAGCGCTTGGAAAGGGCCTCGTCATAGCGGAGTTCGAGCGGGCTGCGGCTCCATTTGCGGAAGCGTTGGATCCGCTCCCGTTCGAGCCGATCCTGCAGTTCCCCTTCCGGCGCATCCTGGCTGTCCACCCGGGAATATCGGATCACCGACTTGCTGCGCAGCCGCATGCGGAGCTTGAGGTAACGGTGGAAGCGATAGACGCTTCCGAAAACGTTGAGCATGCCGGTGGGCGGCTTGTCGGCGATCCTATTTTCCTCGACCAGCAATTCGGAGGGATTCAGGTATCGTCCGATGCTTTCCCGGTAATGCTGGAAAAAGTACTCGTACTCGGGATCGCCCAGGATTCGCACGGCCTTGTCTTCCACGCTTTTCAGGGCGGAGCAGACCGCGAGGGTCAGTGCCGTGGGCGGGCCCGCGTCGAGCGGCGAGTAATCGATGATGCCGTCCAGATATCCCGCTCGATGGAGATCATAGGCCGACACGCCGATGTACTTGGCGCATTCCTGCCAGGACAGGTTGTAATTGTAGGCGATCTCGCTCAGACCCGCGGGGTGGATGGTGTTGAAAACACCGTCGCGCACCGACAACAGAACGTTGACCGCGGCGAGCGGGATGGCTCCGCCGCTATACCCGTTGCCGAAGACGATGCCCACCGTGGGCAACTGGAGGTTGCACATCTCCGCGATCAGCAGCGAGATGCTTTGGGCCTGATTCTTGCGGTTGGCTTCCTCGCCGCCGTCGGCACCGGGGGTATCGATAAAGGTCACCACCGGCATTCCGTAGGAAGAATAATAGCGCAGCAGCTCAGCGGCGCGGGTGTGGTGATGGGGCATCCAAACACCGTTGTGGCTCTTGCGGTCTTGGGCCAGGAAGACCATGCGCCTGCGCCGGCCTTCGACGTCCAACTCTATCTCCGCCAAGTAGACCGGTCCTTCATGGATCTCCTGGATGATGGTGCCGCCCATCATGCGGATCACTTCCGGGGCGCTTTTTCGTTTGGGATTTTCCGATGGCGCGACGGTGCGGCGGATGTAGTCATCCACCTTGAGCTGCTGAAGCTGGAGGATCTCGCGATCGATTTGTTCTTCAGACAGCACGCCCTTAAGCGACGGCTCCCGGAGGATATCGAGCCGTTTTCCCGACAGGAGCGGGAAGTCGCTGGCGATCTTTTCCGCTTCGATGAAAACCAAGCGGCTCGGAGACCTTCGTGTCACCATGGCAAACCGAACCTCCGCGAGACCGGCATCAGCCAATCCGGTGCGAATTCGAGATGGTCCTCAACTGAACCCGTCTGGCTAAATTACCAGGGTCATAGGTGATTGGCGATATTTACTGCAAATTTCCGTCACGCGCCAGAAGTAACTTGATGCGCGCCGCGGATCACCGTGCGCTGGCCGTCCGCGTATTTCGATTGGCGGCACCGTCACGGCCGGCCACGCCGACGGGTAAACAGTACCGTCACGGCCGGCCACGCCGACGGGCCATCCGCATCGTGCTTGCTGGCGAGGCCGGCGGGGCGTATGATTTCAACAGCTTCCACGAGCCCGGCGCAGATGCATGAATCGCGTTTCGTCACAGAACTGGAATCCGTACCTATGACACTCAGCCGGCCACATTCAGTCAACGAATTTGCCCATCGGCGCAGGTGGCGGTGGATATCCTTCTGTGTCGGGTGCGCCGTTGGGATGATCGTGTCGGGTTGCGGTATTTTTTCCGGCGAAGACGTGGAACCGCCAGATCCTTTTGCCAATGGGGTGTTGAACACCACCGCCCATCGGGCGCCGCCGAATAGCACGGTGCAGTTTCTGGCGCGCATGGCCGATCAGTTGGGCTGGGAAGTTGACGTCGCCCAGGACCTGTTACTCAGGGAGTCGGTCGAGGAGGAGCAGTTCCAGGAAAAGGTGCAGCCGCGATTGTTGGGCCTCTTTTTCAAGAACGGCTTTTCAGTCCTCCCACGGCTGGGCGAGGGTCATGAATTTACCCACGATACGCTGGTGCAGGGGGACGTTGCCCACAGCCGCTATTTGGTGAAAACCCGGGAGAAGATCCGCATCATCTTTATCGGTATGGCCGAGAACATCGTGATTGTCTATCCCAAGGACGGAAAGCAGCCGCAGGTGTTCAACCGCAACCCGGACAGTACCGTGGCCTTGCGCGCAAGCAAGTTCGATAGATTCATCAACTGAATGACCGGTCTCTACCCGGTGCGAGGCCCAGACGTGGAAATGCGGACCGATATTATGGACATAGGGGCCAGATGGTTTCGACGCCCCACGACGCCGTCCCGGCGATGACGATGAAACAGCCGGATACTCCCCAGCCGGTTTCTGTTTCCGGCAAGTCGGACCCCGCGAAATCATCGGGCGACGCGGTTCCACCAAAGGTGGACGGTGGCGGGATGGCACCTGGTTGGGGCGGAAACCTGAAGCTGCGCACGCTAAGCGCTGTGCCGGCCTTGGTCGTGGTGCTGGCCGTTATCGGCCTGGTCCCCACTTGGGCAGTCGGTGTGATCGTCCTGGCGGTGGGATCCTACGGCATGTACGAATTCCACGATCTGTTTTCCGATGTGGCAAACCGGCCGATCCGCAGGGAATGGGCCATCACCGCCGCGGCAGTGGTGGGCTTGGGGGCTCTCGTCTGGGGGCTCCCGGGATTGAGTCTGTCGCTTTTTGCCAGTGTCGTCGGTTTGGCGGCGATCTTTTGGTTCGCGGATACGGAGGAATCGGTGGGGGGCGTGGCTCCGGTTGGCACCGCGGTGTTCGGACTGATTCTGATTCCCTGGAGCGTCAGCCATCTGGGCCTGATTCACGGACTTACCGGTGGTCCGGGCATGCTGGCCCTGTTGGTGGTCGTCGTCTCCCTGAACGATTCGCTGGCCTACCTGGTGGGCAGCCTGTTCGGCTCGCGCCTGCTCTTGCCCCGGGTCAGCCCCAAGAAAACCGTGGAGGGGGCGTTGGCCGGTTTGGCTGGCGGGGTGGCCGGCGGGCTTTTGGTCTGGATTTGGCTGCTGGGATTTGCCCAATCTCCGGGTTTGTGGGAATCCCTGGTGCTCGCCATGGCACTGGCCGTGATTGCTCAGATGGGCGACCTTATGGAATCCAAGCTCAAGCGAATAGCCGGCGTCCGGGAGTCGGGACGCTTACTGCCCGGGCATGGCGGATTGCTGGACCGGATCGACGGTTACCTCCTCGCCGGCCCGGTGCTCTATTATTACCTTTTGGTGAGCGCGCCCGGGGCATAAGATGGATCGCGCCGATGGGCGAAGGATGGACAATTCAAACGAGAACGGCCCATGTCCGAGAAGACATTAACTGTGTTGGGTTCAACCGGTTCCATTGGACGGAACACCCTGGACGTAATCCAGCGCTTTCCCGGCCGTTTCCGCATCCACGCGCTCGCGGCCCACAACAACGTCGAGATGCTCGCGGATCAAATTGATGTCCATCACCCCGCAGTGGCGGTGGTCTTCGATCCGGAGGCGGCATCGCGGCTGCGGGAGATCTTGCCGGGCAATGGCGCGACGGCCGTGCTCACGGGCATGGAGGGCTTGGTCGAGGCGGTATCGGCGCCGGAAGTGGATCAGGTGATCTCGGGTATGGTTGGTTCCGTGGGACTTCGTCCCACCTACGCCGCAATCGAGTGTGGCAAGCAGGTTGCCATCGCCAACAAGGAAACCCTGGTGCTTGCCGGCCAACTCATGATCGAAGCAGCCGCAGAAAGCGGCGCTCGGCTTCTGCCCATGGACAGTGAGCACAACGCCATATTTCAATGTCTGAACGGCAACGGCTCCAGGGGATTGGAGCGAATCGTGCTCACCGCATCGGGGGGACCGTTTCGCGATCTGCCGTTCGAGCGATTCGGCGAGATCACACGCGAGCAGGCGTTGGCCCATCCCAATTGGAAAATGGGGCCCAAGATCAGCATCGATTCGGCTACCATGATGAACAAGGGATTGGAGGTGATCGAGGCGCGCTGGTTATTCGGGCTGCAAGCGGACCGGATCCAGGTGCTCATTCATCGCCAGAGCATCGTCCACTCCATGGTGGAATTCGTCGATGGCTCGGTGATTGCCCAGCTCGGACTACCCGATATGCGCACGCCCATCGCCCATTGCCTTGCATACCCGGATCGGCTTCCGTTGGATCTGCCCCGGCTGAACCTCGCCGAGGTGGGCAAGCTCGAATTCGAAGAGGTACCGCCGGATAAGTTCAGCTGCCTTTTTCTTGCCCTGGAGGTGCTGGAACTGGGAGGGGGCGCTCCCGCGGCCCTCAATGGGGCCAATGAAGAAATCGTGGCGGTATTTCTCGACGACGGACTGCTGTTTTCGGCGATCCCAACGGTCTTGGGCCAGGTCGTGAAGAAATTGAAGGAGATACTTAAGCAGCCCGAGCCGCCAGCCGGGTTGCGTGACGTGGGATCGGTGAAAGAAGCCCTGGATGCGGACCGGTGGGGCCGGGATGCCGCCCTGGCGATAATCAACCATGCTGCCTATCCCCACAGGTCAGCGAACATTGCGTAAATTATTGTGATTATATGTGGATACTCACCCGCCAAATCCTTCTCCATTTCATGGAGAGGGGAGCGCCGCGAGACTTCGCAGCGGTGCCGGAGGGCGGGGTGAGGCGCCAATGCAAACCTAATTTCCCTGGCGCAAACCCTCCATTCTGCGGAGGTAAAGGCCTGGAAAATGATTACGAATTAACGGAATAGATGACAATCATCACCACCATACTCGCGTTTCTGGTCGTCCTGATACCGCTCATCATCATTCACGAGTTTGGGCATTACCTGGCCGCCCGGCTCGTGGGGGTGCGGGTCGAACAATTCTCCATCGGTTTTCCACCCCGCATCGTCGGCAAGCGTTGGGGAGAGACCGAGTATCTCATTTCATGGATCCCGCTTGGCGGGTACGTGCGCTTGTTCGGCCAGAATCTGGAGGACGAGGATGCGAACGATCCGCGAAACTACGCCGCCAAATCGATTTTACAACGCTTCTTCATTCTGGTGGCGGGACCGGCCGCGAACCTGCTCACGGCCCTATTGGTCATGCCCCTGGTCTACATGCTGGGTGTGGATACCCCGGCCTATCACTTTCAGCCTGCGTTGGTCGCGACGATCAGTGAAGGATCGGCAGCGGAGCAGGCCGGGCTACGCTCGGGGGACCGAGTGGTGCGGGTGGGTTCCGACGACGCAGTCACCTGGGCCGATGTCTATGGACTCATAGAATCCGCCGCAGTTTCCGGGAACGATATCGATTTCGCACTTGAACGGGAAGGGCTTCCGGTGTCGGTACACGTGCCCGTGGCAGCCTTTCTTAGCGACGAACCCTTCGGCTGGCGGCCGTTGATCGAGCCGGTCGCCGGATTCGTGGCACCGGGCACTCCGGCCGAGGAGGCCGGGATGCTGCCCGGGGACCGCATCATGGATATCAACGGTGTGCCGATTGATCGTTGGGACCAGATCTCGCAAGAGATTCAGAAGACCAAAGGGCAATCATTGCCGGTCACCGTCAATCGCAATGGGATGGTGCTGCCCTTGGAAATATTGCCGCAATACCGGGAGGAAAACAAAAGGTGGCTGATCGGAATCTCTCCGGCGATGGTGGAGCAGAAATACGGACCGATAGACTCCGTCATCAGGGGCACCCAACGGCTGGGCACGATTACCGTGGCCACATTTGGCTTCCTCGGCAATATGTTTACCGGCAACGTTTCCATGGACCAGGTCGGCGGTCCGGTCAAGATCGCCACATTCATCGAAAAAGCGGCGGGCACCAGCCTGGCCAGTCTGGCACTGATGGTGGCGCTGATCAGCCTGCAGCTCGGCATTTTGAATCTTTTGCCCATTCCCGCCCTGGACGGCGGGCATATCACCTACTTCCTCTTGCCGGAACTGGTAAAGGGCGCTCCATTGAGCCCCAGACTGAGGGCGCATATCCAGACCGTGGGCATCACCGTGCTGATGCTGTTCATGATATTCGTCACCTATAACGATATCCTGGACCTGTTGTAAGTAGAGCGCGTTGGCCGGAAGCGGGGATGGGGGCGGCAATTTGGCCTGTCCGCAATGCGAGAAAACCATCATCGTTCCCATGACCGGCGATAAGATCGACTTTCTGCACCAGGAACTGCAGGCCCTGCGCGAGGCCGGCACTTACATCGATATCCGCACCATCGAATCGGCCCAGGGTCCGACCCTGCGCGTCAACGGCCGCGGAGTGCTCAACTTCTGTTCGAACAACTACCTGGGTCTGGCCAACCATCCCCGCATCAACCAGGCGGCCATTGCGGCGATTCGGGACTACGGGATCGCTCCCGCAGGGGTGCGCACGATCTCGGGTACCCTGGACCTTCATGTGGCACTGGAGGAAAAACTGACCCGATTCAAGGGCAGCGAGGCCGTTCTGGTTCTGCAGTCGGGTTTCCTGGCCAATCAGGCGGTCATTCTTGCGCTGGTCGGCAAGGGCGATCTGGTGATCAGCGACGCCCTGAACAACGCCTCGATAATCGACGGCGTGCGGCTTTCCCACGCCGAATTCGCCCTATACGATCACTGCAACATGGCATCCCTGTCCGCGCGTCTCGAAGAGGCCGGCGCCAAGGGCTATCGCCGCGTCCTGGTGATTACCGATGGTGTGTTCGGCATGGACGGCGATATCGCCCCATTGCCCGAAATCGTTGAACTCTGCGAGCGGCACGGCGCCATGATCATGGTCGACGACGCCCACGGCGTGGGCGTGCTGGGGCGCGGCGGGCGAGGTATCGCCGATCAATTCCGCCTACACGGCAGGGTGGATGTGGAAGTAGGCACCTTGTCCAAGGCTTTCGGCGTGGTCGGCGGCATGGTCGCGGGAAAGGCGCAACTGATCGACTACCTGCGACAGCGGGCGCGCCCCTTCCTTTTTTCCAGTGCCATGACCGTGCCCGACACCGCGGCCTGCATCGCGGCGGTCGAGTTGTTGGAGACGTCCGAACACCTGGTGGACGATCTGTGGACCAACAGCGGCTACTTCAAGGGGTCCATCAACCGGCTGGGTTTCGACACGGGCAAGAGCGAGACGCCGATCACCCCGGTGATGCTGGGCGGAGAGCAACTGGCTCAGGAATTTTCCCGGCGCTTGTTCGACGCGGGCGTATTCGCCATGGCCATCACGTTTCCCACGGTGCCCAAGGGCTCGGCCCGCATCCGCGTAATGATCTCCGCCACCCACGAGCACACGCACCTGGAAAAAGGAATCGCCGCTTTCGCCCAGGTCGGCAAGTCGTTGGGGGTGATCTAGGCGACGGGTGCCATTCGCTGGGGGAGTTTGCCGGCCGCTTTCCCGTTGCGTGCGATACTCGCGGAGGGCACCGGCGAAATTTTCCCAACGGGCGCTCTACAAGCCCAAATTGCCGCCCAGACAGCTTGACCGGGCACACGGTGCGTGGAATAATGTAACTCAATAAAATCACTAACTATTTCAATAAACGGGGCGGCGAATCGGGGACGGTGTTCAGGCCCGGTTCAGGAGACTGGCCCCTCATCTTCAACGGTGGAACGAGTGATGGCGGAAGCAAAAAAACGGGAAAAATCCAGCGCCAAGGACGGTGCGAAATCCGCAGCCAAGGGCAGTGCGGAATCCGGCACCGGGGATGCCCCCAACGCGAAAGGAAAGACCACGGCTGCCGAATCCGTGGAGGGCGAAGAGCACGTCTTCCAGGCGGATATGCAGCAACTGCTGCATATCATCGTTCATTCCCTCTACTCGGAGCGCGAGATTTTCATTCGGGAGCTGATCTCGAATGCTGCCGATGCCTTGAACAGGGTGCGGTTCCTGATGCTGACCGACAGCAACGTACGGGATGCGAAACAGGAACTTGAGATCACCTTGGATATCGACACCGACAACAAGGCGATCACCATCCATGACACGGGGATCGGCATGACCCGCGATGAGTTGGTGTCCAGCCTGGGCACCATCGCCCGATCGGGCACGTTGGATTTCGTCAAGCGGCTTTCGGCCACGGAGCCGGGCCAGCGGATGGAGATGATCGGTCAGTTCGGTGTGGGGTTTTACTCGGTGTTCATGGTCTCCGCCAGGGTGGTGGTCGATACCTGTCCTGCCGATCCCGATCAGGCGCCCACACGTTGGGTCTCCGACGGCGGCGGCAGCTATTCTCTGCTGTCTTCGGACAAGAAGCAGCGGGGCACATCGGTGCGGATCGAACTCCGCGATGATAGCGAGGAATTCGCCAAGGGCTTCCGCATCGAGGAAGTCGTCAAGCGCTATTCGAGTTTTATCCCCCATCCGATCCGCATGGACGGACGGCAGCTCAACACACTGGACGCCATCTGGAGCCTGCCCAAGGATCAGGTGACTTCCGAGCGCTACGCCGAGTTTTACAAGTTCATCGCCCACCAGATGGAAGACCCCCTGCACACGATCCATCTGACGATCGACGCTCCGGTGCAATATTCCGCGCTGCTATTTATCCCCAAGCACCTCACCAACGAGATGCTTTACAGCCGCACGGGCTTTGGCCTGAAGCTCTATGCCAACAAGGTTTTCATTCAGGACGATTGTCAGGAGCTGCTGCCCATCCACATGCGCTTTTTGCGCGGAGTGGTGGACTCGGAGGACCTGCCCCTCAACGTCTCCCGGGAGATGGTGCAGCAAAATCAATTGCTGACCCGCATCCGCAAAAGCCTCACCGGCCGCGTGCTGCGCGAATTGAAATCACTGTCCGAGGACAACCCCGAGAAATACACCACGTTCTGGGCGGAGTATGGAAAGGTGCTCAAGGAGGGCATCACATCCGATGAAGCCAACAAGCAAAGACTCCTGGAACTGGCGAGATACAATTCGTCCATCGGTGAAAACGCCGAGGACATGACCACGCTGAACGATTACGTCTCCCGCATGCGGGAAGGGCAGAAGGAAATTCTTTACTACTCCGGGCCTTCCCGGGAAGCCATCGAACGCAATCCCAACCTGGAATATTTCCGCAGACAAGGACTGGAAGTGCTCTACTTCTACGACCAGGTGGACGATTTTGTGATGGCACAACTTCGCGAGTTTGACGGCAAGCCCTTTGCCCGCATCGACCAGGCGGACCTGGATGCCCTGAAGGAAGGCGACGCGATCGAATCGGAGCACGAGGCGCTGGAAGACGACGCGATGGCCAAGCTGATGGAATACGTCAAGGAGAGGTTGGGCGAACGGATTACCGCGGTCGTGCCCTCCAAGCGGTTGGTGGATAGCCCCGCGGTGCTGGTCAGTCCGGACGGCGATTCGGTCAACCTGGAAAAAATGATGCGATTGCTGAACGAAAAATTTTCTCCCTCGGCCAAGATTCTGGAAATCAACCCGAACCATCCCCTGGTGAGTAATCTGTCGCGGATGCTCCAATCGGGGGGTGACGATCCCTTGCTGGGGGAGATCACCGAACAGTTGTTCGAAAATTGCCTGCTGGTGGAAGGGATGTTGGAAAAGCCTGAAAAAATGGTAGCGCGCATCCAGACACTCATGGAGCGGGCGGCGGCGCTTCAGGTACAGACCCTGCCCTCGAGCTCTTAGGCCCACATAAGATTTGCGACGCCGCATCGGGCGCCGGAGCCGGCCCGTCATCGCGGGCCCCATTTTTGGCTGTCCCCTCGGCGCAGCGCGCGGATATTGCCGATTTCGGCCCAATCGCAGGGGACGGTTCGTTGACCAGGATCAACCCACTATTGATCGGCTTGGCCGCTGCGGGCGTCCTATTGGCCTGCGGTCCCGCCAAGGAAGAGGTGGACTGCAACCAGCTGGTCATCGAACAGAAATTTCATCAGGTGATCAATAAGTGCGAGGACCCCTTCCAAGTGGGAACCGCCTACCTGGGCCTGGCCGGGTTCGATACCATCGAATTTTTCAAGAAGACCGCGGCGGCGGAAAAGAAGGGGGGCTCGCTCAACGTCATCAGTCTGCTCGGCCTGAACGAGTCGAATATCAAGGTCAAGCGCGAACTGATCAACCAGGCCATACGAACCGTTGCCCCGCCAGCCACGACCTCCCAGGCATTCGTGCTGTTGCTCGCCGCCTTCGTCGGGCTGTCGGTGATTACGACGGAATATCTGGACAACGGTAAGGGTGGAGGCGAGGCCTTTGACGACAAGATTTCCGGAGAAGAGGTTGAGGCGAACACCGGTCTGACCCTGAATCCCGATGCCACGCTGATCACCGTCCCCTCGATTCCGCCCTATTACCAGGTGACCGACTCCGCATCGGGTCTGCCCTATCTCGTCGAGTGTACCCTGGACGCGGTTGTGGAGTTTTGCGATGACGATCCCGCTGGCACGCTGACCATATACGAGGATTCCGACGGCTCCGCGAAGGCGTTTGGCACCGTTGCCAGTGAGCCCCCGGACTTGACCGTGGCCGATCCCGTAAACCTGGTCGTGATGCTCAACGAAATTATCCTTCCGATCTCGGTGTCCGGCCGCAATTTGACGCGCCTGGAAAGTTACCTGAGCGCGGGGACGCTCGATCCCGGTTTTCCCATTCAATTTCCGAATCGCTTTCCAATCGGCATCGTCGGCTATCTGAATTGGCTCGATCTGGCGAACCAGACCATTCTCGATGCATCGGCAAGCGCAGACGACTCAACAGCTGCTGGTGACGGCTCTCCGGATGAAGAGGATAAGTCGGCCATCGATCAGACCATCGACACGCTCCGATCTGAGATAGACAATGGTGCCGTCTGTTTTAAGGATGCCGATCCCGAGTCGTCCGATTCCGCCGAACGGGACAGGGCGGCGGTCGCGGCGCTGCTGGACCTGATGTACAATGACCTCTATCAATCGGCGCCCGGCACGGATTTGCGCAAGGTGCCCGCAACGATTCCGCAAACGACGCCCCCGTATTTTACGAGAAATAACGTCGTCAGAGCCTCCTCGCTGGATGCCGGGGGGATCACCCCACCGGATCCGACCGAGTTCGTGTTCAATACGGCCATCGGCTTCAAGTTTCTCTACGCGACCGAAACGGGCCTGAAAATATTCGACGCATCCTTGGCCACGGCGAGAATCGACGAAACGCAGGACAGTTTCCAGGACGATTTCAATTTCATCCCTCGCATGGTACCCAGCCTCGCCAAGGCGGGAGACGGTGTGGTGGATATGATCGAATTGCTCTGCTTCGGCTCGTCTTGATCCGCACAGTTTGCCGGAGCCCCAAGGCGCTCTTGTGCATTCCATTGCGCTAATTACAAAAATCTAAGGATTGAATCGGAAGGAGGCAGCACCCATGCGGGCCATTGCCAAAACGAAAGGTACGTCCGGTGCGGTTTGCGAAATCGATGCGCCCCGGCCGCCGGTAAACGCCGGGCAGGTATCGGTTCGTGTCACCGCCGCGGGCGTTTGTGGCACGGATGTCCACTTTTACGAATGGCCGGAATACATGGCCCGGGAATACGCTCCCGACTTCCCTGTCATTATGGGTCACGAGTTTACCGGCACCGTGGATAGGGTGGGAGCCGGCGTCACGGATATCGTTCCTGGCGTGCAAGTGGTGGTCAATCCGCATCTATACTGCGGCAAATGCCACTTTTGCTTCTCGGGCCGGCCGGTATTGTGTGACGATCGGCCCATACTGGGTTGCAACCGCGACGGCGGTTGGGCGGAATGGGTGTCGGTGCCCCGGGAGAGTGTTCATCTGCTGCCAGCTGATGTGGAGCCCGCTATCGGGGCGCTGTCCGAACCGTTGTCGGTGGCCGTTCATAGTGTGGTCGAACGTGCTCCCTGCGAGCCGGGGGACGTGGTGCTCATTCTCGGCCCTGGGCCGGTCGGTTTGTTGCACTTGCTGGTGGCCCGCTTCGTCGGGGCCCGGCACGTCATCGTGATTGGCGTTGCGTCCGATCGCGAACGCCTGAGATTGGCCGCCAAGCTGGGCGCAATCACGGTGAACGCCAGCGAGGGCGATGCGCTTACCGCCGTGCGCAGGATCAAGCCGGGCGGGGCGGACGTCGCGTACGAAACCTCCGGTCATCCCGATGCCCTGCACCTGGCCGTGGAGGCCACCCGCAAGGGCGGGCGCATTGCCTTGATCGGTTTTGCCGATCACGCCACGCCGGTGGATACCCTCCAACTTGTGGTGAAGGAAAAAGAGCTGGTCGGCGTGCGGGCTTACAATACGAATACGTGGCTGAAGACCATGGCCATTATTTCGGAGCTGGCGCCGGACTTGAAGCAGTTGATCAGCCACACCCTGCCCTTTTCCGCCATCGAAGAGGCATTTGGGCTCATCAAACGCCGCGAGTGCATGAAGGTGTTGGTCGAGCCCGGATTGTGACCGGCCGCAGGCTGAAGTTCGGGCGGGCGTATCACAAACGGCGCATCGATTCGCAACCGGATCACACGCCATGGCGGCCGTGAAGCGCCACGGGGCAAGGAAGCCAATTTGCTGGGAAAACGGGTTTCGCCTGCCCGTGGATGACTGTGATACCCGCAGTGCTGCCGGCGCTACCGGCGGGCGTAGAGGGCCACCTGGAACAGGAAGGATTCGGAGTGGAAAATCCGTGTGAGCCCGTTTTTGGTTACTAGGTCATCCACTGCTTGTGTCGAATGCACAAAAAAGCGAAACGGGTTGCGCATGCACCAGAACACGAAGTTGATCAGGTATCGCAGCCCCTTCGCGACCCACTCATCGCGGGGGTAGACCAATCCATAATATTTGCGCGCCCGAGCCATCGATAACCCGACAAGCTCTTCCATATCGGGATAGCAACAGATGACCCTGTCGAGCGTGACGATATCTTCGGGATCGGTTTGCGGTGCCAGATCGACAAAGTTACCGAAACGATATTGCACGCGTTCGATTCTCCCTTGCCGTTCCGCCTCCGTCTTGGCGGCATCCAGGTAAGCGGTCGAGGCATCGACATTCGTCGCCCGGCTCACCCCCAAGCCCAACAGTTCATGCTGGATGGCGCCGATTCCACCGCCTATGTCGAGCAAGGTCATGCCGTCGATACCCTGAGCCTGCAGTGCGTCGATCAACTGGCGGGTCGTCCCCGTCGCTCCCTTCTTGCGAAACTTCTTCAGTTCCCAGGCGGCCATCCGTTTGCCGAAAAAGCGCTCGATACCTTGGCACTGACAACACGTCATTTTTATTACCTCAGTTGCTGCGCAGAGCGCTTGGATTCCCCACGCCGTTCGTCTCGGTCGTGAACCGCCCCCTTAGACGAGGTTGATGCGGAGGCCGCAGGCGATGATCTGGTTGCCGTCGGCCAATAAATTTCGTTCGCGCGCCGCGTCGAGGACGGCTTCCCGATCGGCCACCTGCAGATCGATTCCGCCGACCCCCGCGCCTCGGCCGTCGGTGGCGGGCACAAAGCGCACGGGTCCGTTGATCAGCTCGATCACCGGATTGGCCGACTCGTCCTGGGTAACGGGCAAGTCCAGGATGCGGGACCAAAGGTCCGCAAACGCCGCAGGGTCGTCGCTTTGCAATTCAACGCCGGCCAGTTCTCCGACTCGCCCGGTACGGATGAAAATCTGCCAATTGCGGCTGGCGGGCGCCCATGAGCACATGGGGTCGGTGTAATCCGCTCCGGGCTCCACGGAATCGATGGAGAGCAGGATGCCACCCACGTCCCGAGGGTGAAAATGGGTGGCGGTATAGGCCGGCTTGTCGATGGTATAGACGTGCCGCACGCCCAATCCCGCGATCCTCTCGCGCTCGGCGAGCGCGTCGGGGCATTGCAGGATCACCATGTAGCCGCCGTTGCCGCCGCGGCGCTTGAGATAACGGCCGGCCGAGGTATCCGGTTCCACCGGCGCCACGATCTCCAGAAAATTTCCCCGAACGGGCATTACCGCATTTTCCAACCCGAAGTGGGCCACCTCCGGGTCCCGGTAACAGACTTCGATGCCCAAAACTCCGCATAATTCATCCACAGCGGGTGCCAATTCCTCCGCCACCAAACATATCTGCCGTAAACGCATGGGGTTGCTCCCGTGGGCGGTGCCGCCGGCGTACCGGGTGTCTACCTGCCGGTGAAGGCTGGCGCACGTTTCTCGACGAAATGGGCGACGCCTTCCTTGAAATCCTCGCTTGCGAAGCTCAGTTTCATCTCCACATCGGCGTGATGCACTGCCTCTTCCAATGCAAGGAACTGGGTGCGGTAGAGTTGGGATTTCATAACGCGCATGGAGCGAGGCGAAACCAGCGTCGCCAATTCGCCGGCATAGGCTCTTACTTCATCCATGAATGTGGCCATGGGGAAGACCTGATTCACCAATCCCAGGCGCAGGGCCTCATCGGCGCGCACCTTGCGAGAGGAGAGCAGGAGATCCATGGCGGCGGGAAACCCCACGATGCGCGGAAGCATCCAGTCGATCCCGTGCTCGGCGATCAGCCCCCGGCGGGAAAAGGCGGTGGTGAAGACCGCCTCGTCGGAGGCGAAACGCACATCGGTGTACAGGGCCAGCACGAAGCCCAGGCCCGCCACGGGCCCGTTGATCGCGCCGATGATGGGCTTGGGCACGGTGGGAAAGTAGGTGTAGTGCAGCGAATAGTCGCCGGGCAGGTCGAGACCCCCTTCCACCGGGCCGCCCGGCACGACCGCCTTATCGCGGAAGCGCGAGTCACCGTCGATCGCGGAAAGCAGGGACATGTCCGCACCGGCGCAAAATCCGCGGCCCGCTCCGGTGAGAATGATCACGCGCACGCCGTCGTCGGCCGTGGCCTCGGTCATGGCCTCACGCAACTCCCAGTCGATGGTTCGGGTAAAGGCGTTGAGCTTCTCGGGCCGGTTCAATGTGATGGTGGCCACGCGCTCGGCCACGTCATAGAGGATCTCTTGATAGGCCATGGATTGAATCTCCCTGAAAGGGGGCACGGATCGGAAATTGGGGGCCAATGGATTCTTCGCCGTTCGCTGCCGAATGTAAATAGCTCCCCTTTCCAGGCGCAGGGCAAACTCGAAATCCTGAATGGAGTCGTTCCTCTGCCTCCACTGGAATGGCACGAAGGATTCAGTTGGGCAGGCCTCCTGCAGCGCCACAGCCGGTGGAAGGGGGTAGAACAGAAATCTGGCGCAGGACTAGGCCCGAAGCAGCGGACGTATAAATGCGTTGTCCGTGACCTCTACTTTTTCTGCTTGCATAGTGGAAATCTTATCTGGTATTTGTTTTGGTGCGACTCTCACCAAAGAACGATTGTAAAAATCTTCCCATTCATACCGCCATGGGGGTGTCATGGTTCCCAACCACCTGCCGCCGGAATTACGATTCTCCGCGACTCTTGACATCTTAAAGTCCCTGCTCCCCTTCCTCGTCGCCCTGGCAACGGTCTTGGCCTTGGCCACCTGTGCGGACGAGGGTGGTGACACGAAGGACGAGGAGGAACAGGTGGTGGAGGAAGGGGTTCCCTCAGGCCTTGTGGCGGATTGCGACTCGCTTTCCGCAGGCGGGGCACTGGTCGTGGATGGTGGCGGCCGCTCCGGAAACCTTGAGCGCTCCCAGTGTACGGAGTACACCTTTATCGGAGAACCGGGTGTCACCTACACGATAGTCCTGACCGTGCTTGCCGGCAATGCGGACCTCTTGGTCGCGTTCAACGACACCTATACCAGCCTGGTCGGGACTTCGGCGAACAGCGGCACCGCCACCGACTCGGTGACCTTCGAGTCCGGCCTGTCGGCTGAGTACTTCATTGCCGTAAACTCTTCCCTCCAAGCCTCGGCCTTCACCATCACCGTCCAGACCGGGGGCGGAGATGGCGGCGGTACAGGCGGAGGAGGCGAAGATACGAGTGCTCCGGTCACAAGCGACACGACGCCCCCCAGCGGATCGACCATCGGCGATACGGCACAGATCGTCGTGACCTTCGACGAGTCCATGGACACAGGCTCCCTCGTGCTGGGCGGCGACATGGCAACCGAGAGCGACGGCGGCGTGTGGTCTCAGACCACCGTTGCGGACGACACCCTCACCATCGGCCCGGCCACGGTATGGACGGAGGGCGTCGACCGGACCCTGACCCTCGACGCGGACGATCTGGCCGGCAACGCCCTGGCCACCCTCAGCCTGGTCTATTCGGTGGATGCCACCGCGCCGGCGGGCATTGAATCCCCAATAAGCGGCTCGCTCATCAACGGCGGCACACCAATCATCGTCACCTTCGACGAGTCCATGGACACAGGCTCCCTCGTACTGGGCGGCACCATGGCAACGGAGAGCGACGGCGGCGTTTGGTCCCAGACTACCGTCGCGGACGATACCCTCACCATCGGACCGGCCACGGCATGGTCGGGCGGCGTCGACCGGAGCCTGACTATCGACGTGGCCGACGTGGCCGGAAACGCCCTGGCGACCCTGAGCTCTACCTACACGGTGGACGCTACTGCCCCGCTAGGCAGCGAATTTCCCGCAAGCGGATCGA
>JACZRV010000073.1 GCA_022574555.1 SAR324 cluster bacterium | reverse complement strand
CAAACCGCCAACAATATTATCCGGTAATCGGCCATTCCCTAAGGTGACAGTATGAGGCGCAAAATCAGGACGTTTTTGGCGTTGTTGTGGACTGTGGTGGTTGCCGTTCCCGCCATGGCGCAGCAACTTGATCCCGATATCATTCAAGTGCGCATATTGCCCGTGGCGGAGGTCTATCGGGACACGTTCACCCTGGGCGAGATCTCGGAGTTGGACGGGTTCGATATCGTGGCGCTCAAGGCCCTGGCGGAGATCAAAATGGGCCGCTCGCCTCTGCCGGGCCGCTCGTTGCGCATCAATAGTCCTCTTGTGCGGTCCAGAATCGCCCGCTCGGTTTCGTTGGCGAATCTGGATCTGATCGTTCCTCGCGGAGCCGTCGTTACCCGCGCTTCCATCGTCGTGCCGGCCGAAGAGATCGAAGCCATGGTGCTGGATCACGCGGCGCGCGACGCCGGTGTCGCCGAGGATGACCTGCGGCAGGAATTGGCTGGAGTCATTTCCGATGCGGTGCTGCCCAGGGGAGAGATCGTTTGGGATATCCGTCCACTGGGCAAAAATATCACCGGTTCCGGCAGCCGCAGCTATCGGGTCGTGGCCCGTATGGATGGCAAAGTTGTCTGGCGCACGATCGTGCGCTTGAATCAAAAGGTGTATCGCGACGTCGTCGTGGCCAAATCGGCCATCCGCCGCAATGCAACCATCAGCGAGGGCGATTTGGAAATGGTACGCCGCTCTTATTCCGATAGAAGCAGAGCGCAATATTTTAGTAATGTGGCCGATGTGGTGGGTAAGCAGGCCCGCCGTGCGATCGCCGCGGACGAGCCCATACACCCCGAAGCGCTCAGCGTGCCTTTCGCGGTGCATGAAGGGGGGCGCGTGCGCTTGCTCTTCGAAACGCCTCGCCTGATCGTGGAGGTGCAGGGCGTGGCCCTGATCAACGGCCACATCGGTGATTTCATCCCCGCCAAGAATCTCCAGTCGGGGAAAGTCGTCTATGGAATTCTGGACGGCAACCATACGCTGCGGGTGAATTGACCGCTCCCGGCCGGTCTCTCGACGAACCTCTTCACACATGGGATCCCCCTTGATCGATCAAGCGAAAATGATGTGCGGCATGCAGATACTGATTCCGGCGCTCGTGCTTGCAGTGGCGGCCGGAGGTTGCCTGCCGCCCATTCAGTCGCGGGGGTTCCAGAATCAAGGGGCCGCCCAGGCTGACCGGCCCACCCCGGAACAACGGTTCAGGGAGAAACCTCCCGTGCGCACGACCCGGAACCTGTATGAAGGAGGTCTGTGGCGCGGAGCGGCTTCGTGGGGCAACCTCATGCGTGACCATCGAGCCCGGTTCCGCGGCGATTTGCTCACGATCAGAGATCTGGGCCGGGTCATCAACGTCCCGGAGCCGGCCGTGGAAATGATTTCCGAAGCGGATCAGCCACAAGAGCCCGTGGAAGGACCAAAGATCACATTCCTGGATCCGGTGCTGCGCTTCCTGGAAGAACAGCGCAAGCGGCGCGCAGAGGTGGAGCGGGAGCAAAATGATATCCTGCGATCCATCGAGCAGGTGGAGGTGGAGGTTGTGCGGGTGCTGCCCAACGGAAATTTACTCGTGAGGGGCAACCACCCCCCCATATTTCGCGATCAGAACCGGGTCAAATACCTGTTTTCCATCAAGGGAATCGTCAGGCCGTCCGACGTGGACGATGATAATTCCCTGACGTCGCCCAAGCTGAGCAAGGCGGAATACCGGATTCGGAGGCTGGTCAAACGCACGTTGCCCCCCCTCGGCTCCATCGCGCGGGCGGTAGGCCGGCGAAGGGAAGGTGCGCTTCTGGACCGCTTCACCGATTTTCTCACCGCTCCTGGTCCCAGCCGCACCTCGGGCACCACCACTGGCCGATAAGGGATTCATGCGCAACAAAATTATCACCAGAGCCGTATCGGACGCAGCGGTCGTTCTCCGCAGTGCCGGATGCGCCATATCCGGTGCGGGCGGTATAAAGTCATACCGCATAGCCGTGGCCGGATTGACCTTATTCGTGGCCATCGCGATGGCCGGGCCAGCCTGGGCCATTCGGGTGAAGGACGTGGCCTACCTGCGGGGCGCCAGAAGCAATCAACTGATCGGATACGGCCTCGTGGTCGGTCTGGACGGAACGGGCGATTCCGCCGATTCCGTGTTGGCCCGAAAACCGCTCAGCAACGCCCTGGAGCGCATGGCCCTCAGCCTTTCGCCCAGCCAACTCAAGGGCCGCAGCATCGCCGGAGTTCTGGTTACGGCCATCCTGCCTCCCTTTGCCAAGGCCGGTTCAAAGATCGATGTGACGGTGGATGCCTTGGGCGACGCGATATCGCTGCGTGGCGGCACGCTGATGTACAGCTTGTTGTACGGGGCCAACCAGCAGGTCTATGCCACGGCTCAGGGGCCGCTGACCGGTATCCCCAAAGGCCTGGAACGGACTGTCGAGGACGGTGATTTACCGGGGGCGTTTGCCGCAGCAGCGGGTGCAACGCTGCTTACCTTCGATCCTCGTTCCAGTCTGGTGCCGACCAAGGGTTTCGTGATCGGGGGCGGCATGGTCGAGCGGGAAATCAACCTTAATCTGAATTCGCGGTCGCGGATCTACGTGAATCTGAAGCGCTCCGATTTCACCACCGCCTTCCGTTTGGCAAAATTGATCAATCGGGAGTTGGGAGACGGCTCCTCACGGGCCAAGGATGCCGGAACGGTGGAAATTTCCGTACCGGATAGTTATCTGGGCCGCACGGTCGAACTGATGGCGCGCATCGAAAACCTGCAAATCGTCCCCGATTCCGTGGCCAAGGTGGTTCTGGACGAGCGAACCGGCACCATCGTCATGGGTCAGCACGTGCGAATTTCGCCCATCGCCATCTCCCACGGCAACCTCAGCATTGAGATTCGCGGTGCCCAGGCTGCGCCGGGAGACGCCGATGCCGAAGACGGCGAACAAGGGCCGCTGATCCCGCTGGCGGTGGCCGATTCGAACCCGTCCATCATCCTGTTCAAGGGCGAAGTGGACTTGAAAGAGGTGGTGGACGGTCTCAATAAAATCGGCGCATCCAGTTGGGATTTGGTCCAAGTCTTGAAGTCCATCAAGACAGCCGGCGCGTTGCACGCCGATTTGGAAATTCGCTGACGTGAGGAACAATGCAGCTTAATCTGAATATCAGCCTGCCGTTGCATCCGGCGACGATAAAGGCAGAATTTATGATGCGCGATGACGCTGCCCTGGCCAAACACGATGCCCAGCGGCTCAAGTGGGCGACCGAGGAATTTGAAATCCTGTTGGTCGAGCAGATGTTCAAGATCATGCGCACGAACGTGCCGGAATCTCCCCTGTTCGGAGAGAATCGCGGCATGGAAATCTTCCGCGAAATGCTCGACGGCGAATTCGCCCGTCTGATGGTATCAAGGGGCGGTATCGGAATGGCGCAATATTTGCGTGACGGCTTGAACCGCGCATCGAATTCGGTGGATTTGACAGATGATTCAAGTTTTCTACGGAAGGCCCGATAACACAATTGACGGGTTCTCCGTTTCGAAGGGTGGCCTGCGCCGACGCCAAGGCCTGACCTCGGCATCGCAGCGTGGGGGCGGACTGCCCTGGCGATCGGCGGGTCGTGAGCGGATTCTCACGACCGAACCCCGTCATTGGACCGTGATGGAGAAAATCCCATGAAAGTCACCGGACAGGATCCAGCAAAAATCGCGGATCTGACCCTAGCTAAAAGCAAAGGCAAGCAGAGCGCCCAGCCCACCTCCAAGGAGCGGGCGTCCAGTGAATCAGCTCCGGCAAGGACGCGAGCCTCGCTGACCATGGACAGGGTCAAACAGGCCATTCGCCTTGAGCCCGACGTACGTTCCGAACGGGTAGCGCAGCTGCGGGCCAAGATAAAAAGTGGCGAATACCAGGTGGATTCCGGCAAGCTGGCCGAGAAAATCCTGGTCGATTCCCTCCGCGAGGATTTGGAAAAGCCCTAAATGCAAACGTCAAACCCGCAGGCAGCGGGTCGCTGGGAACCATCAATTCCGCGGTGGTTCGCCCGAACAGACCGCATAGGCCGCGGCAACACACGCCGGAAGCGAGGCGAAACGAGGTCATGAAAAATCGATTGGACGACCTGATTGGGATTCTTCGCGAAGAAATCGCCTTGCACAGCGCCTTGCTTTTGGAACTGGCCGCTGAAGCGGAACGCGATGGCAAGTTGAACGGCAACGAACTATTGGGTTTTCAGGCCCGCAAAAGCAAGGTTGTCCATGCCATTCGTGAACAGGAGTCCAACCGCATCCGCATCGTGGAAGATCTCGGCCGCCACTGGCAGCTGGAGGGACAGGATTTGACATTGAAGCAAATCATCGCCCACGCGCCCACCGAGGCAGGCAACGCCCTGGAAGATTGCCACAGCGAACTGAAGCGCTTGGTAGGCCGTATACGTGAGTTGGCGGCGATAACCAGCGCCAACGCGCAGGCCAGATTGAGAGCCATCGATGCCACCCTGGCCGTCGTGAGAGACGCGCTGAAGATTTACTCCACGTATTCTGAGGAAGGCCACTTGCATCAGCGCACCCCAACCCTGAAATCCACCTCGGCCTGACGGCCATCCTCGCACGATTATAGGCGATCACCACCATGAGCAGCAGCGGCAGTCTTTTTAGCCAGCTCGATTTGGGCAAGCGGGCGTTGATGGCCCAGCAGGCGGGGATGAACGTGGCGGGTCACAACATCGCCAACATCAACAACGAGGATTTCTCGCGCCAGCGGGTTCAATTGGAGGACCAGCATCCACGTAAATCCATGTTCGGTCAGGGGGTGAATATCGGCTCCGTGGAGCGGGTGACCGACCGCTTCGCCACCCAGCGAGTCATCGCCGAGCAAGCGCGGCTGGGGGGCTTGAGTGTGCGCGAGCAGACATTGGCCAAGCTGGAGCAGATCTTCAACGAAATGGAAACGGGCGGGCTACGCGCGACTCTAAACGAATTTTGGGATGCCTGGGGCCACTTGGCCAATCAGCCCGAATCGGAAATCCACCGCTCCGAATTGATCACCAAGACCCGGTCGATGACCCGCAAGCTGAACGAAATGGGCGGCCAACTGCGAGGTCTGAGAACCGAGGTCAACGGCCGCATGTCCCTGCAGATCGAGCAGATCAACCAGCTTGCCGAGCAGCTCGCCGTGCAAAACACCAACGTACAGCGCACCGATCGCGGCCGGGGGGAGGCCAGCGACCTCCGCGACGAGCGCGAGGCGACCCTGAAGAAGATTTCCAAGCTGATCGAGATCAATTGGTTCGAGGACGACGACAAGCTGATTCAGGTGACCGCGGGAAATGGCTGGCCCCTGGTGGCGGGCCGCCGGGCGGGCCGTCTGGAAGCCTCCCTGAAAAACAACGAATTGGGCATGTTCAGTCTGCACGGGATCGATCCGCAGGGCATCTCCAAGGACCTCACCGGCGAAATTCGGGAGGGAGAGATGGCCGAGATGTTTAGACTGCGCGACGAGACGATCTTGGGCTTCGTGAAGCGGCTGGATGAATTTACTACCGAGATGGCCTACAAGATCAACCGCCTGCACAGTTCGGGCACCGGCATCAATTCAAGTACCGATTCCTTGCGCAGCTCGTTTTCGCTCAAGCCCGACGCCCAGGTTAAACCCCTGCCGTTCTTGCGGGACGGGATATTTCGCATTCACCTGGTGACGGAAGACAACGAGATCCTGGAAACCTACGAGGTGGAGTTGGAGGCGGGTCGCGACACCATCCGGGACATCGTGGATCGGATCAACGCCACCGTCGGCGAATCCGGGCTATTCGGCGCGACGCTGAATTCCGACGGCAGCGTCACTTTGGCATCCAATGGTGTTTACAATTTCATCATCGGGGACGACGAGACCGAATTTTCGGTGCTGATGGGTTTCAACAACTTTCTGGAAACCCTCCGCGGCGCCACCGACATCACGATCAACGAGGGGCTGGTGCGCAAATCCAACACCATCTCCACGGGCAAGGACCTGGTGCCGGGCGATAATTCGGTCGCGCTGGCCATCCACGATCTGCAATTCAAGCCGACCATGCAGGGCGACTCGATCACCTTCGACGAGTTCTACAACGGGATGCTGGCTGAATTGGGGCTGATCGTGCAGCGCAGCCAAACCGACAAGCGGAATCAGCAGGTGATCGTGGACCAGTTCCAAAAGCTCCGCAACGAAATCTCCTCGGTCAATATGGATGAGGAGGTGGCGGACATGGTGCAATTTCAACGGGGTTTCGATGCTGCGGCGAAGTTCATCACGACCATAGACGAAATGACCCGCACCATCATCGATATGTAAGCCGGAAAGGCGAGCCGAACCCATGCGTGTAACGGACCTAACCAAGCAACAAAGCGTTCTGCAGAGCGTCAACGCCAATGCGGGGCGGATGCAGCGTTTGCAGGAGAACATGGCCAGCGGGCGGCGGATCAGCACGTTATCCGACGATCCGATCGGCGCGACCCAGGCTCAGGACTTCCGCACCCGGCTCAGCTTCATCAACATGGTCAAGCGCAACATCCAGTCCAATTACGTCATGCTGGACCGGTACGACGCGGAACTGCAGCACATGTCCGATCTGCTCCAGGACGCCAAGATCCTGATCTTGGGCCAGGCCAACGGAAATGCCGACGACGCGACGCGGCAGATCGTCTCGCAAGAATTGAATGCCATCATCGAGGGACTGTTGCAGATAGGCAACGCCAAGGTGGGCAAGCTGTTCATCTTCGCCGGCACCCAAACCCTGCGCCCTCCCCTGGAACTCAACGAGGAGATTCAGCCGGCGATACTGGATACCGAAAACGCGGAAGCCGGAATTTTTTCCCTCGATCCCGAATGGCTGGAAGGGAATTTCATCGGGTTTTCCCGCAACCCCTACGTGGTGCGCATCGCCAAGGAAGGCCCTTTCGGACGGGCCCACTACGTGGTTTCCGATGACGGCGGCGAAACCTGGAGCAAGGAAAAGCCATTGCTGCGTGCCAACCCGGTGGTCAACGAGGACGGCAAACCCGACGACCGTGTGGTGCTTAAATTCATGGGCAAACCGGAGGAGGATCCCGAATTCCCAATCATCTTCCCGAAGGGGCTGGAATTCCGCTTCGAGCCCAATCCGCCCGTCAAGTATATGGGTAACGATCAGATCAAATCGGTTCCCACGGGCGAAGGGGCGACCACCCCCATCAACCTGACCGCGAGGCAGGTATTGTTTGCCCATCAGGCCGATTCCGATTCAGTCAACATATTCGACCTGCTGTTCACGATCAAGCGGGCATTGGTCGAGGATGAGCCCAAGGTGCTCCAGGAGCGCATCACCGAGCTGGACAGAGCGTTCAACCAGGTGCTCAATCGCCGCGCGGACATGGGAGCGGTCAGAAAGGACCTGGAGTTGCAATTCGAAAAGATGTCGGACCGGGAATTTACCAAGATCAAGCAATTGTCCAATATCGAGGATTTGGATTTCCAGGAGGCCGTGGTCGAGATGAACTTGGCCGAGGTACGCAACCAGGCCTCACTTAATGCAGGCAGCCGGCTGATTCAGCCGTCACTGCTGAACTTCTTGCGATAGGGACCACGAGGTCCCGGCCCGTCAGGGCCGCCAGCAAAATATGGCGGCGGCCGTTTGGTCAAGACGATTGGAACGGGCAAGTGATTGAGCACGCCAAAGTAGCCCTTGGCAGGTTCAGAACCCCAAGGACGCGGGATTGTGTGCCATGGAGGGCATGAATGCTGATTCTGACGAGAAAGGCTGGTGAAAGTATCACCATCGGAGACGATATCAAGATCCAAGTGATCGAGATCAAGGGCAAGCAGGTGCGCCTGGGTATCGAAGCTCCGAAAAAATACGCGATTCACCGTGAAGAGGTTTATATCCGCATTCACGAGGAAAACCGGCGCGCCGCTTCCAAAGCACCGCTGTCATTGAAATCCATCGGCGATATCTGGAAGAAGCGCAAGTGATTCGTCGTAACGGCATTTTGCCCCCTCGGACGGCTGAAACACGCCGCTCGAAAGTCAACCATTCAATCAGGTAATGCCTCATGAAGGTTCAAACCACGCGATTCGGTGCCTTGGATGTTCAAGAAGACCAAGTGATCACGTTGACGGAAGGGCCGCTCGGATTTTCCGAATGCACCCGGTTCACCATGTTCACCGACGAATTAGGCGAACCGTTCCAGTGGTTGCAATCGCTGGAAATGCCCTCGCTGGCGTTTGTGGTGATCGAACCGAGCCTGATCCTGCCCGAGTATCAGTTCTCGCTGCAAAAGGACAAGATCAAGAATCTGGAAGCGTCGGGTATCGATGACTTGAAGGTCTACGTGATCGTGACCATGGCCGCCAACATCCTGGACATTACGGTCAACCTGCAAGGCCCGATCGTGATCAACAAGGAAAACCAGATTGGCGTCCAGGTCGTGCTCAACGACCCGGCATTCTCTACCCGGCATCCCCTCTTCACGGAACATCCCGAGGATGAGCGTGGGGTCAAAGAAGCGATCGAGAACGAGAATAAGATCGCTTCCCTGCGCGTCGCCGCGGCGGGCTGATTCCTCCCGGAACCACAGGGCGCGCGGCGAAAGAGAATTCGGCGTCCGCCGCCCGGCGACCGGCCAGGGGCTCAGCCTCAATCCCGCCATGCCCCCATCGCGACACCGGCCCCATCGGTGCAAACCTCCCGGGGTCACTTACACCCACCGATAAATTTTTTGCGGCCGCTGCCCTCACCGCCGGCCTGAGATCCCCTGTTTGCGCCGATGGCCTACGTTCCGCGGCGCCCCTCGACGCCCTCTTGACCGCGGACTGCGAATTAGATGCTGCCGGATGCCCCGCGATCTGGTAGGTTTCCGCTTGTTTTGCAATGCCCCACACTGCCCCACACTGTCTGCCGCGCATCGCGCGGGGGGCGGTCGGCCACAGGCCGAGGGTGGCACCGGCAATTCCTGCCGGCCACCTGCGGCCGATAATCACGGATTTTCGACGACACCATGTGTCTGGTGCACCTCGTATTTCGCGTCCATGCGGACATGGAAGTCCTGCTGGCGGGCAACCGGGACGAGTTCTTCCGGCGCCCCTCGGCGCCTCCGGCGGTCATCGCCCGCGAACCCGCCGTTCACGCCGGCAAAGACCTGGAAGCCGGGGGCACCTGGATGGGCCGCAACGCTCACGGGCTGCTGGCGGCCATCACCAATCGATACAGCACCAAACCCGGCGGCAGCGAGCGCCAGGTGCCGCCCGATGTGCGCTCCCGGGGTGAAATCGTCCTCGGCTTGCTGGGCCACGTCGATGCGGAAAGCGCGGCGGAGTGGGTGGACCGTTTGCCCGTGGCGCGTTACCGCCCGTTCAATCTGCTCTTCGGCGACGTGTTGCGTTTTTATTACTTTTCATCGGAAGATGGCGCTCCACCCCGCCCGTTGCAGCCGGGTTTTCACGCCCTGAGCAATTCCACCCTCGATGACCACGCCTGGCCCAAGGTGGCCCGTTCCCACGCCTTTTTCGAGGCGAACCGGGGCTTGAGCGGAGAGGATTATCTGGAACGGTTGCAATTTTTTTTCCGCGACGCCACACCGCCGGATTCTCTTTCCACCGCGGACCGCAACGAGGAAATCCATGGGGCCATGGGCGCCGTAATGATCACCACACCCGAATACGGCACGGTCTCCTCCTCCATCATCACCGCGGGTGGCTCCCTGGGTGAACGCTACTACTTCGCCGATGGCCAGTCTCTCCGCGGCGAGGGGAACTCCGGCGATTTGGGTCCGTATCGGCTGATCAGCTTCGACGATTGAAGGTGCAGCCGAGCCCCATCCGCCGAATTTGGTTGGTCGGAGGCCGGGGGCGCTTGCGCTCACTTCCCTTTGAACCGGGGCTGGCGCTTTTCCAGGAAGGCGCGAATGCCTTCCTTGCGATCCTCGGTGGTCTGCAGCAGAAGATAGGCGTCCTCCTCGATGAGCAGGCCCTGTTCCAAGGGCACGTCCAGCCCGCGCCGCACGACCTCCTTGAGGAATCTCGCCGCGACCGGCGCCTTGCCGGCCAAGGCCCGGCACCACTGTTCGCCCTCGGCGACCAGTTCGCCAGGCGCGGCAATGCCATTGATCAGTCCCAACTCGTGAGCCCGGCCGGCGTCCCAATCCCCGGTAAAAAACAGTTCGAAGGCCCCCGAGAGGCCCACCACCCGCGGCAGTCGCTGACTCCCCCCGCACGCCGGCAGGCGCCCCTGGGCCAGATAGGGCATGGAAAAGCGGGTGTCGTCCGCAGCCAGCCGCAGGTCGCAGGCCAGGGCCAGTTCAAGAGCCTCGGCCCGAATCTCGCCGGCCAGCAACGCCAGCACGGGCATGGGCAGGGCAGCCACCGCTTCGACGAGAACGCTTGCCCGCGCTACGTAACCTGGGGCGGGTGCATCGGGCGGAAGGGGCCACGCGGCGGATTCATCCCGCCACGCGCGAATCACCACTGCGCACACTGCATCCCGCCCAGCCCCGGTTTGCGAAAGGGCTTCCACGTGCGGGAGCATGGCATCGCATAGGGCCGGCGTGAATTCCGGTTCACAGAAAATCAGCTCAGCCCAGCCATCGGGGTGGTATCGCAACGTAACAGGTGATCGGGCCATGGTGACGGCAATCGGTGACGGCAATCAGTGACGACGATTGGTGACGGCAATCATTGGTGACGGCAATCGGTGACGGCAATCAGGATGGGAAGCCGGTTACACGGTCTATCGGTCACCCTCGCCGGGAAATAGCGGTTGCAACTCCCGTTTCAACACCTTGCCGGTCGCCGTCTTGGGCAGTTCGGAAAGGACGCGGATATGCTCGGGCTGTTTGAAGCTGGAAAGCCGCTCGTGGACGTATTCGCGCAATTCCGCGGCGTCCACTGTGTGGCCCGGCTTGAGCACGATGGCCGCACCCACCCGCTGCCCCCACTCCGTGTCGGGCACGCCCAGCACCGCGACCTCCTCCACCGCGGGGTGGCCGTAAAGCACGTCTTCCACCTCCGCGGGCGAGATATTCTCGCCCCCGCGGATGATCATATCGTCCTTGCGCCCGGCGATGAACAGGTAGCCGGCCTCATCGAAATAACCCATGTCGCCCGTGGCGTGCCAGCCTTCGCCGCGCGCAGTGGGATCGCCCATCCCCTCGTAGCCCTTCATCATGCGGGCGGTGCGCACCCAGATCTCCCCTACCTCGCCCGACGGCAGGGCCTCGCCGTTTTCGCCGGAGATACGGATTTCCACATCGGGCAGCGGGCGTCCCACCGAGCCCAGGCGGCGCAGCTTGGCCGCCCGTTCTTCCTTTGTGCCCTCCAGCCGGTGATCCTCGGGTCCCAGCACACAGAGGGTGGAGGTGGTCTCCGTTTGTCCGAAGGCATTGACGAAGCCTGTGCTGCTGGGAAAACATTGGATCGCCGTGCGAATGATGGGCACCGGCATGGGCGCCCCGCCGTAGGCCAGATTTTCCAGGGAGGAAAGCACCGTGGAGTTGAACGCCGGATGATCCAGCACCTGGGCCAGCATCGTCGGAACGAGGAAGGAATGGGTGATCGATTCCCTCGGCACCGTGCGCAGCCAGTTCTCGGCATCGAACTGGTCCAGCAGCACCAGCTTGCGGCCCGAAAACAGGGAGGTAAGGATGTTGGTGGCGCCGGCGATATGGTAGATGGGCATGACCATCAGCATGGCGCCCCGGGGCGCACCGTCGTTCATCTCCACCGTATTGGTGACATAGAGGGTGAAGTCGCCGTGAGTGAGGTTCACCCCCTTGGGCCGGGAGGTCGTCCCGCTGGTGTACATCAGGATCGCAGTTTGATCCTCGTCCACGGCCCTTGGGGTAAAATCGTCCCCATTTCCCGAGGCGATGAGGTTCTCGTGGCACCCGGCCATTTCGGAGCCGCCATCCAAAGCGATGAGCCGGCCCGGCCCGGCCCCGCTGTTCTTGAGTGCCTCCGCCGCTTCCCGGTAGCGCTCGCCATGAAAAAGGGTGGTGACCTTCGCGGACTCGACCATGTATCGCAGCTCGTCGCGTTTGGCCCGATAGTTCAGTGGAACGAACACCGCACCCAGCGCAGCGATGGCCAGATAGGCTTCCACATAGCGATGAGAATTGGTGGCCAGCACCGCGACACGCTCGCCCTCGGCGAGGCCCTGCTCCGCCAAGGCCGCCGCCAGCCGGTTCACACGCGCCATCAACCCGCCGTAAGTCAGGCGCGTATGGTCGTGGACCAGAATATTCTGGTCCGGAAACATCATCGCCGGAATCTGCAAAAAATCGTAGATGTTCACGCGATTACTTATCCGTGGGAGTTCGACTGGTTCGGCGCGGGCATCCGGGAGCGTTCCTCCTGGCTTGCGGTCGGGTGGCTTGCCGTCAGGGCCGCATCCCCGCCGCGCGTCGTTCAAGCAGCAGCCCCTCGGCCAAGGGCAGATCGGCTCCGCGCCGCAGCAGGGCCTTCAGAGCCAACGAGACGGCACCGGGCACCGCCGTTTCCGGTACCGCAGATGCGGATTGCTCCCTCCCGAGGTGGAGTTCCACGTGCGCGGTGAGCCAAGCCTGTGCCGCGGCGCGGAAGGGCTGCGCCTCGATCACGGACTGGGCCAAGCCCCAGCGATGGGCGGTGCGGCCGTCGATGGCGGATCCCAACAGCATCATTTCCATGGCCCTTGCGGGACGGGCCAGCCTTGGCAGCAACTGGGTACCCCCCGCGCCGGGAATCATGCCCACACCAGTTTCGGGAAGACGCCACTGGCTATCCGGGGTGGCCAGCCGCAAATCGCAGTAAAGTGCCAGCTCCAGCCCGCTGCCGGCGACGTGGCCGTGCACCAGGGCCACGGTGATGCAGCGGTGACGCAGCAGGCGGCCCCATACGTCCCGCTCGCGGCGGATCAGCTTGTTGCGCCAGGGCAGCGGCTGCAAGCTGAAATCGCGCAGATCCCCCCCCGTACCGAAGGAAGGGCCCTCGCCGCACACCACCACTCCGGCCAATTCCGGGTCGTCCTGCGCGGCGCCGAGGGCCTCGAACAGCCCGTCGCGCATGGCGCTGTCGAATGCGTTGTGCACGTGGGGACGGTTCAGCCGAATCCAGCCCCAGGGCGGGCGCCTTTCGTACAGCACGGCGGGTTCATCAGCCATGTCGCGATCCTTCGTGGTTAGCGGTTGCCACCTCCTCGCCCTTATAGCAGATGGTCGCCCGATAGGATAAGCCATCATGCGAGGCGAGAAATGCTTTTTAACTTATCAAATGAAGCGTGTCACTGCCTGTAACATTTCGATGAGCGAGCGCACGGATTTCGATGAATGATCTGTTTCGGTTCGACCCGCCGGCGGACGATGCGCTGGGTGTGCTCACCTCCACGGCGCTGGTGGTCCATAAATCCCCTTGGGTGCGCCTGGACCCAGGGGCCGTGACGCGCTTCGCCCGAGCCCACCGGGAAACTCCGCCGCCCCAGCATGAGGAAGAGGCGCTACACTGCACTTTCCTGGAGCCTCAGCGGTTTCTGAATTACCTCGTGGCCCTGGAAGCCCTCAATTTCTGCTTCTGGGATTCCGAACCCCGCTGGCGGGTTCGCCACGAGGGCCGGGTGTATGACGGGTATTGGGCATTGGCGGCCGCCCTGCGCAGGGCGATCCGCGAAGATGGCCTAGAACTTTGGGACGCCGGGTTCCTGGCCGGGCTGGACATGCCGCAAGTCAGCCGGCTTTTGCGCGGCGAAGGCCGGCCCATACCCTTGCTGGAGCAACGGCTCGCGAACCTGCGGGAGGTGGGGCAAGTGCTGATGGATCGGTGGGAGGGCCAGTTCGGCAACGTGGTGCAAGCCAGCGGCGGCGATGCGGCCCGGCTCGTCGCGGCCATCGTTGCGGAATTTCCCTCTTTCGATGACCGGGTTAGCTGGACGGCTGCCGGGGGGCGGGAAACCACCGTGCGCTTCTACAAGCGCGCCCAGATTTGCGCCGCCGACCTGGCCCGTCTGCTGCCGGGTCACCCCCTGGGCCGGCTACAAGGCATCGAGCGGCTGACCGCCTTCGCCGATTACAAAGTGCCCCAGGTCATGCGCGCCGAGGGGATTCTGGTGCTCGTGTCCCCATTGGCCCAGCGGGTGGATCGAGGAGAGGAACTCCCCGCCGGCAGCGGCGAGGAAGTAGCGATCCGCGCGGCCACCATCTGGGGCTGCGAGTGGATCGCCCGCGCCCTCAACCACGAGCGGGCCGCTAAGGAGGTCTCGCCGAATGCGTTCAACCCCGCTACGGCCGCCGAAGTGGACTACCTGCTCTGGAGCGCCGGCCAGGACAGTACCGGCCTGCCCCCTTACCACCGGACTCGGACGGGGTGTTACTGAAATTATTTGACTATTCCCACAGGTCGAAGGGTGGGGCGGGCGCACCGCGAGACTTTGCATCTGTGCCGCAGGGCGGAGTGAGGCAACAAACCAAACCCCAATTCCCTTGCGCAATCCCTTCAGGCAGGATTGCGAAAACTTGGCTCAATCGACGCGACCTGCGGTTGCCGACGTATAGCCGCTGGAGCCGAATTCAGGGATGGCATCACACCTGCTCCACCCAGACTTTGCATCGGTCGTGGTCGATCCTGGTGACGCGAAACCTGCCGTGGATTCCCTCGCCCAACACCTCGGGAAGTTCGGCCAGTGCATCGATTTGCGGTTCTTGCAGCCAGACATGCGCCGGCCGGGTCTTCTCCGCAACGGAGACGGCGGCTTTGCGGATGACGCCGGTCCAAGCGATGCCGGGGTTTTGGGAGAGGTAGCGCCGCTTCCACTCGTCGTCGATCCGCCGCGCGACGTCATTGTAAGTCGTGCTTCGTTGCTCGGCCCGCCGAATCCAGTCTTGCAACTGGGCGTGGGCGGGAAAAGCGGGAACGCCGGTGGCAAGGTGTGTCGCTATCTGGCGTTGCATGATCAGGTCACCGAACCGGCGAATGGGCGAGGTGATCTGCACATATCGATCACACGCCAGCCCCGCGTGTTCATCCCCCTCCAAGGAAAACCGGGCGGCCTGTATCGCGGCGCCGTTGCGCGTCAACCGTTCCGCTGGCACATCCGGCGCGCTATCGATATCCCACCCCACCCGGGCTCGCGGTTGCACCCGGTAGAAGGCGGGTAAACGGTGACGCCGGCAGTATCGCCCTCCTTCCCGATTCACGAGTATGGCCAGTTCTTCCACAAGCCGGCGCAGGGGAGCCTCGCGGTCGATTACGTGCAAACGGATATGGCGGGGGTCGCTCAGATCGAACATCACTTGAGGGCGATGCACCAACAGCGCGCCCCGCTCCGCTCTTTCCTCGGCCAACGTACGAGCCATCTCGGTCAGACGGCCCCAGGTCTCTGGATGCCTTTTCGTCAAGCACAGAGCAGAATCGTAGTCGAAGTTTTCATCCACCCGCACCACGCTCCGCTCGATACCCAAAAGCTCACCTTGCCGCGGCCTGATCCGCAATCGAAAGGTCAGTGCCTCGCGATCCTCACCCCGAACCATGGAAAACCGGCCGCTGGACAGAGCCGGGGGCAGCATGGGGTAAGTTTCCGCTGGGGTGTAGACCGATGCCATGCGATGCGCCGCCTCGTCGAATATCGGGTTGCCCGGCACCAGGGCGGGAGAAGGCTCGGTGATGTGTACCGCGACGAGGAGCGCGTCATCCTCCTGCCCAATGATGGAGCAGGCGTCGTCGAAGTCAGTCGTTTGGGACGAATCGAAGGTATAGGTTTCCGTATCCCGGTAGTCGGTACGGTGTTCGTGATCGAGCGGCGAGCGGGCCAAATTGTCGGCGAGAGCGATCAATTCAGCTGGAAAACCATCGACCACTCCGGCGCGTCGCAGCCAGACCCCGGCCCAACCTGGCCACGCACCGGCGGTTTGCAACCACCGTTTGAGCAGAACCCGGTTCTCTTCCCAGTGCTCCACGTGGAGTCCCAGCGCGCCAGCGAGCGGCTTCCAGTGGGGGGAACTCCGTTCATAAACCATCAGGGACGTGAGATGATCCACGAAACGCCGAGCCTCCGGCCCCCGATCGCGCCAGAGGCCGGCCTGCAACTCCACCAGCCACCCACGCACTTTTTCCGACCACGCTTTGTGGGCCCGTTCCTCCTTGGCCCGCTCGGCGCGTTGGCGAATTTCCACCGGCAGGCGGGCGACAAACCCCTTCTTGGAGGGGCGGAACAGCCGTTTTTCTTCATGCAGGGCCAAATAGAGCCTGGCCCGATCCCATCCCGCCGCAGTTTTCCCGATGGCCATGGCAGCAATTTTTTCGAAGGGCACACCCTCGCCGGCCGGCAACCGCATGTGAAGACCGGCCGCGTCCAGGGTTACGGACAATCCGATCTGCTCTCTTAGCTGTTTCAGGGCTAGCTGTTTCAGGGCGTCCCGCCGCACCGTTTCCGGTGTGGCCTCTGGCAAGGGTAGGCCCACCCAGACATATAGCACGCGCGCCGAAGGTCCTTCCCACGGCTCGCCGTCGCCAAAGATAAATCCCCCGGGTCCGTCGGCATCCTCCGCAATCCACGCCGGCCGCACGTGCTGGTCCGTCTTGATCAAGGCGTAGCGGGGATTCATAGGGTGATGCGCTTCGGGCCGGCGGCCGCTGGTACGGGCCGCATCGGCGCCTTTGGGAGAATATTGGGCGAAGCCGAACCAAATGAGCCTTCGCGGAACGGCGCAGGTCTGCTATACTGTATAGATTTAGCAGAAGCCCCCGGGGCGGGCAATTTCGCCGACGCCCCACCACGTTTATCAGGAAACGGAGCCCCTTGCCGGACACCACACGTATACGCAATTTTTCCATTATTGCCCACATCGACCACGGCAAATCCACCTTGGCCGACCGGATGATCGAGTTCACGGGCGGTCTGACTGCGCGGGAGATGGGGGAACAGGTGCTCGATACCCTCGACCTGGAGCGTGAACGAGGCATCACCATCAAGGCTCAGAGTGTCTCGCTCAACTACCACGCCGCCGATGGCCTGACCTACGAGCTGAACCTGATCGATACCCCTGGCCATGTGGACTTTACCTACGAGGTTTCACGCTCGTTGGCCGCCTGCGAAGGCGCGCTGTTGGTGGTCGATACCGCGCAGGGTGTGGAGGCCCAGACTCTGGCCAATGTTTACATGGCTTTGGAGCAGGACCTTGAAATTCTGCCCGTACTGAACAAGATCGATCTGCCCAGCGCCGACGCCGACAAAACCGCCGCCGAGATCGAATCCCTTATCGGTCTGGACGCCACCGAGGCGGTGCGCATCAGCGCCAAGCACGGAATCGGTATCCGAGAGGTACTGGAACAGATTGTCCACAAGATTCCCCCTCCGGCCGGCGATCCGGGCCAGCCTTTACAGGCGCTGATCTATGATGCCTGGTTCGACAGCTACGTGGGCGTTGTGATGATGGTGCGTCTGTTCGAGGGCGAGGTGCGGGTGGGAGATCGCATTCGCTTCATGGCCACGGGCAAGGAATTCGAGGTGGCCGGCCTGGGCAAGTTCACCCCCGCCCGCAAAGAGGTGGAATCCCTAAATACCGGTGAGGTGGGGTTTCTCCATGCCGCCATCCGCGTGATCCAGGACACGCGGGTGGGCGATACCATGACCTCCGCCGAGCGCCCCGCCAGCAAGCCCCTGGCCGGCTACACGCGAATCAAGCCGATGGTTTTCAGCGGGCTTTATCCGGCCAGCGGAGAGCAATTCGAAACGCTCAAGGATGCCCTGGAAAAGCTGGCCCTCAACGACGCGGCACTCACCTTCGAGCACGAAACCTCCGCGGCGCTGGGGTTCGGATTCCGCTGCGGCTTCCTGGGTTCACTGCACATGGAGATCGTACAGGAACGGCTGGAGCGCGAACAGGGGATCGACATGATCACCACCGCCCCCACCGTAGTATACGAGGTACATTTGAATTCAGGCGAGGTGATCTCCGTGGAAAACCCCAACCTGCTCCCGGATACTACGCGCATCGATCACATCGCCGAGCCGTATATCAAGGGCCACATCATCGCGCCCGCCGAATTCGTGGGCAACATCATGCGCATCGCCCAGGAACGGCGCGGCCGGCAAATCGGGATGAAATATCTGGACGACAAGCGGGTGATGATCGATTACGAGTTCCCCCTCAACGAGATCATCCTGGACTTCCACGACAAGCTCAAGACCGCCACCCGCGGCTACGGCTCCTTCGACTATGAGCCCATCGGCTTCCGCCCAGGCGATCTGGTCAAGCTCGATGTCCTGCTCAACGGAGAGCCGGTGGATGCCCTCTCCCTCATCGTCCCCCGGGACAAATCCTATCACCGGGGCCGCGAACTGACTCGGCGGCTGCGCAAGCACATCCCCCGTCAGCTTTTCGAGGTGACCATCCAGGCGGCCATCGGCAACAAGATCATCGCCCGCGAGACCATCACCGCCATGCGCAAGAATGTCACGGCCAAATGTTATGGCGGCGACATCAGCCGCAAGCGCAAGCTCCTGGAAAAACAGAAAGCGGGCAAGAAGCGCATGAAGCGGGTCGGTACCGTGGAAATTCCGCAGGAAGCCTTCATGTCCGTCGTGCGCCTGGTGGAGTAAGGGCAGGATTTACAAGTTCTATCACACAAAAAAGGGAGTCAGGCATTGCCTAACTCCCTGAAATCAATATGGAGATGAGGGGGCTCGAACCCCTGACCCCGACACTGCCAGCGTCGTGCTCTCCCAACTGAGCTACATCCCCATTGGGCAGAATTTGCGCCAATGAGCTACATCCCCATCGGGGAAAATTGTGCGCCCATCGGGGAAAATTGTGCGCCCATCGGCGCGGAAATTCAAGGGGATTTATGCAGCTGATTGGGAGGATGAATGCGGCTGGGGGTGGTATGGCTTGCCCGTCGGAAGGGCATGGTCTAAAGTTTTGTGGGCGCGGTCGGCTTGCCTCGATTTTTGGAGATGGATGAGTCACTGGTGGGCTCCCCGGGCTTCAAACCCGTGCGCGAGGCACTAATTCTGTCTTGGGTGGGTTCGATTCCCACACGTCTCCGCCAATATACCGTCAGGACCGGTAGCCGCCGGCCACGCCGTTCGTCGGTACCCCCCGGTGGAGCCATAGTCATGGGCTTGGCGAAGGACTGGTGCCGGGCGGGAGGATTTGAGGTTTGCCCTCCCGTGGGACGGATATAGGCCGGCTCACTATAGATTTTCCGTACGCCATGGATCCACGCATCCAATACGTCAAGGCCGCGGACGGTGTAAGCATCGCCTTTTGGACGTACGGCGAAGGTCTTCCCCTGGTCTATATGGCGGGTGGACCGTGGCAACATATCGACCTTTGAGAGGTTCCCGAATGCCGGAACTGGTACGAGCGCTTGGCGCGAAATCGTACAATCGTCCGCTATGACGTCAGAGGAACCGGGTTATCCCAGCGCGAGGTGACGGATCACACCTTAGAGGCCCAGGTCGCGGACGTGGAGGCTGTGATCGGGCGCCTTGGCTTGGAAACTTTCGATTTAATCGGCGCGGCCGGTGCGGGCCCGGTCGCCATTGCCCTTGCCGCTCGCCGTCCCGAACAGGTGAGCCGGCTCGTGCTCTGGTGCGCCTGGGCCGCGAGCGAGGATATTTCAAGCCCACGGCTGCAAGCCTGGCGTGGCCTGATCGATCAGGACTGGGACCTCATGGCCGACACCTGCGCGCAAATCGTGCTTGGGTGGTCTGGTGGGGAGATGGGCCGGGTGGCTTCCAAACAACTCCAAAGCAACGTCACACCGGAAATTATGAAGGCTGCCTTAGTAGCCGCACGTTCCTTCGATTCGACTGATCTTTTGGGGCAAGTTCAAGCGGCCACACTGGTTTTGCATCGGCGTCATATCGCTTGGATTCCCCACAATGTACCCAGACAGATCGCAATCAATATTCCCAATAGCCGGTTGACCCTTCTGGATGGCGAATCCTCCGCACCCTACCTGGGGGATATGGAATCCACCGCCGAAGCCATCATCGAATTTCTTGATGAAGGCAAGGCCGAGCCGCGCACATCATCGCGATGTCGGCATTCACACGGCTACCCGGACAACCTCACTGAGCGGGAAGTCGAGGTGCTTCGCCATATAGCTGTTGGACAAACAAACGCCGAGATCGCCAAAGAGCTTTTCCTTAGCATACGCACCGTCGAGCGGCACATCGGAAATATTTATGGAAAGATCAACGCGCGAGGCAGAGCCAATGCCACGGCGTATGCTCTGACCCACGAACTCCTCTAGCGGTTCCACTTCTATCCCCTACGTGTTTTCCGCCAAAAAAAGGGTGTAACTCGCCCATTTTGCCCGCCGAATTGCGTGTTTACCCGGATGCCGCCAGGCCGTATGGGCGGATAGACTTGGGTAACCTCAATAAATCTGAATGGGAACCAACATCGATCCGACGGAGGTAACACCATGTCAAACGCCGCACAAATATCTGTCAAAAACCCAAGCCCTCCCAGCCTGGACCACCTGTTCGACGTGAAATTCCAGTTCAAGCCAGACCTAGAACCTGTCGTCACCTCTGATGACAGGGACGGGGAACTCATCGGCAACAGCGAAGGCAGGGTGGATGGCGAACATATCAAAGGAACAATCCAGGTTTCCATGTACGCGGCTAATTGCGCACTGCTGCTTGTAAGAGCCGGCGTCGAGCCGGAACCTGGTCAACATATTTGCAAGACCAACCCAGGCGGCGTCATCGAAACCGACGACGGAGCCCGCATTGAATTCGACGCGAGGGGATACGGCTACCGGGGGCCTGACCCGGCCCATCCACACCTGTGGAGCATCACCATGGGCGTGCAATTTGGAACCGATGATCCCCGCTATCGGTGGCTGAACACGACGCTCGGCGTCTGGCACGGGGAATTCAACGAGCAAACAGGGCAGGCATATCATCGGGTTTTTTCGGCAATGATGGGCAGCTTCACGTAGGCGCCCAATGCAAGCGGCCGCTGGGTAAAATTGGAAAAGACTGGAAACTTTCATTCCAGGGGATACCGATGTACGGCCTGGAAATTATACCAACCCGAACTCGAAAGGAGAACGCGATGAGACCATCTCTGCTGGTTAGCATCATGCTAATGGTCGCCGTACTGGTTCCCGCAATGGTTCATGCGGAGTGTCCCAGTCCTGAAAGGGTGGCTGAGGCGGCCACCGTCTATTTCGCGAATGAGCTCGCAGCGGCCTACACGGGTCTTACGGTGGAGGATGCCTATTGTGCGCAGCGTCGCTACGTCGCGCTGCTGGAAAGGCGGCTAGGCCCCAGGGGAGGCTACAAGGTGGGATTCACGAGTCGGGTCTCCCAGGAGATGTACGGCGTGAAGGAACCGGCGCGGGGGGTCATGTTCAGATCGATGTTCCTGGAGAGCGGCGTCGTTCTGAACGCCAATTTCGGCAAGAGGCCGTTCCGTGAAGCGGATCTCGTGGTCAAGGTGAAGGACGAGGGGATCAATACCGCTCGCACGCTATTGGAGGTGGCCCGCCATCTGGATGAGGTCATTCCCTTCATCGAGCTGCCCAACATGGCCCTGGCCAAGGGGGAGCCGTGGAATGTTCCCGAGGGTATCGCCTATAACATGGGGGCCCGCCTCGGAGTGGTCGGCC
>JACZRV010000072.1 GCA_022574555.1 SAR324 cluster bacterium | reverse complement strand
CCACGGTGAACCCGTACAGGGCCGTGATGGCGACGGTGAACAGCAAGGTAACCATGATGGCCAGGGGCACCGAATCGACTCCGAAAGTGGCCATCAGCGCCAGGAAGATCGCGCAGAGATAGGCTGCGATCATATAGATTTCGCCGTGGGCGAAATTGATCATGCCGATGATGCCATAGACCATCGTATAACCGATGGCGATCAGGCCGTAGATGGAGCCGAGTATCAGCCCGTTGATCAAATGCTGTCCGAACAAATACATGACGTGTGATACGGCAAAAAGATGGGTTCCCGGTGCCGCCGGCCGGCCGTGTCGTGCGTCGAACGGCCCGGGAGATTGGGTTTGTTTACTGGAGCTGGACGTAGGTGTACGAATCTCCGCCGGTGGGTTCCCACCGGTACACGGCCAACGAGGCGGCCTTGGGATCGCCCTTCTCGTCCCACTCCTGGGGACCCATGATCGTATCGATGGTGTGGGTCTTTATGTATTGGCCCAACTCGCTGCCGCTGTGGCTCAGTTCGGTTCCTTCCAGGGCCGCGGCGACGACCTGCGCCGCGAGATAGCTATAGAGCACCCACCCCTCGGGCTCCCAGCCCCTGCTGCGGAATTCCTCCACGACGGCTTTCGCTTCCGGCAGCCGGGTGGGATCGGCCGCGAAGGTCATCAGCACACCGTCGGCGGCCGTGCCGGCGAGTTGGGCGAATTCCGCGGTGACCAGCCCGTCGCCGCTCATGAACGTGGCGTCGAGCCCCTGCTCGCGGGCCTGCCGCACGATCAAAGCCGCTTCGGTGTGCAACCCGCCGAAGTAGATGACGTCCACCCCCAAACCTTTCATTTTGGTAATCAGCGAATTGAAATCCTTATCGCCGCGCGTGATGCCCTCGTACAGCACATCGCGGATGCCGTGCTTCTCGATCAGTCGCGCCCGGGTGGCATCGGCCAGCCCCTGTCCATAGGTGTCCTTGTCATGGATGATCGCCACGGCCTTGGGCTTCAGTTCATTGGCGATGTAGTCTCCGGCAAAGTTTCCCTGTTGATCGTCACGAAAGCAGGCCCGGAAGATTCCTGGCAGCCCACGGTCGGTGACCCTCGGATTGGTCGAGGCGGGTGTGATCATGAGGATATCGTTCTCGCTGTAGACCTCCGAGGCGGGGATCGTGGACGACGAGCAGAAGTGGCCGATCACCGCATAGACACCGGCATCGACCATGCGATTGGCCACGGCACGGGCCTGTTTGGCCTCGCAGGCATCGTCACCTTGGACGATCTCTAATTTCCGGCCCTGGATACCCCCGGCAGCGTTGATTCGCTCGACAAAGACGGTGGTGCCCCGCACGAGTTGCTCGCCGAATTTCGCGTAAGCCCCAGTGATCGGACCGGCGATCCCTATCTTGATCGTATTGTCGTCGACCTCACCCGTGCGGGTCAGGACGACCACCGCCACCACAATGACCGCGGCTGCGATCAACAGCCAATGCATTCTTTTCATCTCATTTCTCCTATGGGGACGCGCCTTTGCCTTGCTCGCGCCGAGAAGGTCGTCACTGTTCCACGGGTATTATACCCCAGGGCCACGCTCTGACGATTTATCCCCCCCGGACCGTCCCCCGGATCAACGATCACTTGCGGCGGGATCGTTTCGTCTTTGCTGGAATCATCGAGGTCGCAGCCGTCTAGGCCGCGGTCTTCAACGAGACCCGTCTTGCCCATCCGAGGCGGGGGAATCTCATTCATTGTCCCAGCCGGGCGATTCTCCCTCGAAAAACGCTTCTCGCGCCTTGGCGGCATCGCGGGTTTGGCTGGTCAAAGTAACACCGGGCGCATCCAAATGGAAGATGGAACGATCCATCGCCTTGACCAGGGCGTTTACCGACGCCTTGGTCATTTGCACCGGGATCGGGGGTTGACGCACCACCTTGGCTGCCAAGGCTTCCGCGGCCGAAATCAATTCACGCTCCGGCACCAGTTCGTTGAAGAAACCCCACTCAAGAAGCTGCCGCGCAGGGTGGGGTTCCCCGAACATGATCATCTCCTTGGCGCGCGATGGTCCCACAAGGTGCACGACGTTGGGGATGGAATGCCAGGAAAGGCTTAACCCCAGTTTCGATTCCCGGATGGCCACGCTGGCTCCTTCGGCGCCGATGCGAAAATCGCAGGCCATGGCCAGGCACACGCCACCGCCGATTGCGTGGCCATGCACCGCGGCGATGGTGACCGGTGTGAGATCGCCGAGGGCGTTGATGACATGGCTCCCCAAACGCGCGCGATGCAACCCCTGGCCCGTGGAGCCACCGTGAGTCTTTCCTTCCTTCAGGTCGGCGCCGGAGGAAAAGCTGGGGCCGGCTCCACGCACGATCACGCAGCGGCAATCCCCCTGGGCTTCGATGGTGGCGCAGGCGGCCAGTAATTCCTCTAATAATTGCTGGTTGATGGCATTGTGCATCCTGGGCCGGTTCAGCACCAGGTGGAGCACTTCTCCTTCCCCTTCGATTTTGATCGTCTGCCAATCCATCGGCTATCCTTTCAGCTGAGTGCGGGGTTCCACCGGCTCGAAGCGCACGGCGTGCGCGGCTTCCACGAATCGCTTCACGTTTTCGAACGGCGATTCGGGCAGAAGGCCGTGGTTGAGATTGAGAATATGGCCACGCCCGCCGCTGTCGGCCAGGCATTCGCGCACTGCCCGCGCCACCTGGTCCCCATCGCCCGCGGCCAGCAGCCGGTTGTCCACGTTGCCCTGTACAGCGATCCGCCCGCCTCCGCGGCGCAGGATATCACCCAGGGAGACGTTGTCCCCCAAACTGAGCACGGCAGCGCCGCTTGCGAGCATTCGATCCGGGAAGGGGCTGCCCTTGACGAAAAGTATCGCCGGTGCATCAGCGCGCAGCCCGGCGAATATGCGCTCGTGAGTGGGTTGGACGTACGCGTCATATACGTCGCGGGGAATGAGATCCCCCACCGATTCGAATAATTGCACCGCGTGAACGCCGGATTCCAACTGGAAGTTGAGATAATCGATGGTGAGCACCGTCAACTTATCCAACAGATTGCTGAAAGCCTGGGGCTGCTCGCGCAGAAAGCTCAGTGTTCGGGAGATATCCCCCATGGGGCTCCTGCCGGCGATGAGAAAGGCCGCCAGGGTGAACGGCGCGCCGGCGAAACCGAGCAGGGGCAACTCGCCGTCCAGCGCTGCGTTCACTTGCGCGATGGCCGACCCGATGAACCCCAGGGCCGCCGCCGGGTCATATGGCCGTAACGCGCTTATTTGCGCCGCCTGGCAGATGGGCTCGTCGAGCACCGGCCCCGGCCTGAATTGAAAATCCGCGCCCATGGGCGCCAACGGGGTCAGGATATCCTGGTAGAGAATAATCGCGTCGACCCCGATCCGCTTGGGAAGAAGCGAAATAGCCGCCGCGTGTCCGGGATCGCGAAAGAGATGGTGCAGGTCCAGACCGGCCCGCTCTCGATAGGCGAGATACTCCGGATCGCTACGGCCGGCCTGACGCATCATCCAAACCGGGACGCGGGTAACCGGCATCCCGTTTACGGCACGGAAAAAGAGATCGTTGGTCAGATGTGGAATGGGAAATCGCATCGCTGTCAAGCCCGCTGCTGTGTCAACCGGGCAATTTTGGCCCTCAAGGCCGATTCGATCGGCCCGGCGGCAGGCCCGGACGATAAATGCAATGTGCCACAATTAATTATATCTATCCGCGGGGTCATTCCTACCCATGATCGTGTTCGATTGTGGCACAGGCTGTAAATCTGTAGGAAAATGATTATTTCACCAAAAATTCAACGGTCGCCGTCGGCCCCGCACATCTTTGACCATAAATTCTTGATATATTTAGAGAAAATATAATTCACCGGCCATCCCGGGCGCTGTGGGATCAACGAAGTATGCCTTACGGCGCAACCGTCGAATTATATGGCAAAATAAGCCTGCATATGACATAATACGAGTATCGGAAATGACCACAATATTGAACCAAACCGTCAGCCAAGGCTCCAACCTATATCAATGGATCAAAGGGGACGGCAAACGTCCCTGTGGACAACCATTCGTGCCAATTCGGATCGAGATCCCGAATTCAAAGACCATGGTATAGAATATTATGAAAGGTAAGACACCCGTCACCCAAGCGGAGCTGCAACGGGCCATCATGAAATACCTAAAATCTGGTGGGCGTATCCAAAAGCTGCCCGATCAAAGGTTCGTGCCCCCGACTGTGATCGGCCGCAGATGGAGCAATACAGAAATGGAAACAGGCCAGCTTAGCCGATAAAGGCTTGGTTCGACCGATCAGACGCTTCATTTGGAAAGCCACCTCAGGCCGGCCCCCAAGAACAGGATTTTCCTCCTCCTTTTTTCCTGTTCTCCGGCCTGAGGCACCTCCTGCCCATCCACGAGTTCCAGCCTATCCACGAGTGCCGCGTCCGGAAGGACACAGCGTTTGCGCGGCTGCCAATGCGGCAGCGGCTATTTTATCGCGATGGCATTGGGGGGCGAGCCGACCCCGCCGCGCAGATTGAGCGGGCTGGAAGTGACCATGGCTTCGTAGCGCCCATCTTCAAGACAATCCGCCGCCAGTGCCTCGAAATCGAACATCTCTCCGATGGTCAAACCAAGGCGTGCGATGGCCAGGTGCAGGCTGGGCTGGCCGGGCCGCATGGGCCAGCTCTCCACGGTGACGGTATCGGTGGCCAAGGCGGCTATTCTATTCTCCCACAGGTATTCCCACATATCCTCGCCACCGGAAAGTCCGGAAAAGGTCCACGGACGAAAAAGCGCGTCGCGAGCGTCCTCGTCGGGCGCCGCGAGCAGGGCTTCCACCCAGCCCATCCGCACCAGGAGTATATCGCCTGGGCGCAGTTGGATGCGTTCGTCGGCAAGGCAGGCCGCCAGATCATCGGCCGAAACGACGCTCTGTGCCATCACGTCCCATGGCCGCCCAATTTTGGCGAAATATCGGGGTATATCGGCCAGCACGCCCCTCCCCGCGATACCGAAATCGGCCATGTGCTCGATGCCGTTACGGGTGCCCTCCTGGCCAGTGATTTGTTCCGGCTGCACCCCGTTATAGAAGCCGTGCCTCGCATCGCCCATGTGGGTGAGACCGTCCCACTGGGATGAGCATTGCAGATAAAAATCGTCCAGCTTGTCGTCGCGAATCCACAGATCCCCGAGTTCACGAGAGTGTATCTCTTGCCTGGGTGCGCGGCGGGATCGGTGGGCGCCGGGTTTGATGATGCCGTAGGGCACGTGGAGCGGCAGGTCCAGATTGAATCGCACCCCGCGCTTGACGAGTTTTGCCGCCTCGCGGACGGTTGCCTCGGTGATATTGTTGACCGTCCCGACCTGATCGTCGGCGCCCCAAACGCCCCACGCGAGGGGCAGGCCGGAATCGTCGGGCCGTTTCAGTTCGCTGTATTTCGGAAACGCGGTCATTGCGCCATTCCTTTCTCTTGGTCAAAACGCGCCCGGCATATTTGCTCGCGGTGGAAGCGTGCCGGGTCATTGCTAACAGAGTCAACCATGGTCACCCTTTACCACGATCCGGTATCGAGCATTTCGTGGAAGGTTCGTCTGATGTTGGACCGGTCATTCAAGGGGGTCGGAGATGGAATCGGGCAGCAATGGCGACGGATCCCGGCAGGCCACCAGCCAGAGTTGATGAGCGGCGCGGGTCGCCGCAACGTGCAGCAGGTGACGGGAGGTTGGCTCGTCTGGATAGGTCGCTTTATCAACATCCAGCAGGATCACATAATCGAATTCCAATCCCTTGACCTGTTGCACATCGGTCACCTCCACGCCCGGCTCGAAGGCGAAGTCCTGATCGTCGATTCGCCTCAGGCGGGGCACGTCGCTTTGTATGAGACCTTGGTGGTAAACGTCGGCTTGCTCGGGATGACGGGCAATCAGGGCCACATGGGCGGAGGGGCGCGCCCGCATCAAATGCCGCAGGGCCTCGCCCACGATCGCCACGGCGTGCCCCACATCCGAGAAGCAAAGCAATTCGACGGGCGGACCATGGCGGGTCGCCACCCATTTCCGTTGGGGCGCCTGATCCCCCAGAATGTGCGTGGCGAATTCCATGATCTCCGATGTAGACCGATATCCCACTTCCAAGGGCGTAATCGCGGATCCCGCAAGCCCCAGTTGACGCAACAGGACGCCCCACGATTCGAACCCGTCGTGTAATGCAATGCGTTGGGCGGCGTCTCCAGCCAGGGAAACGGACAAGGGCTCACGTGCCAAGTCCAGCAGCAGGCGCAATTCCAGGGGGCCGAAGTCCTGGGCCTCGTCGACCATGAGATGGGATACCCGCAACGGGCGTTTCTTTCCGGCGCGGAGCGGACCGATCAGCAAGCGATAGAGGTGGAGCAGCAATGTGTCGTCTTCCCGGTCCAATTTCGGAGGGTCTACCGTGCTCCCGTCGTCCATGCTCCCCACGCCGGGCTCCGCGTCTCGCCCTTTGCGCTCCTCGCGCCAGACCCGATAGGTCTCACGCTGATGCAAAGCGCTTAGTGCCCAGTCGCGCACAGCGGCCAATTGGCCGGCGCTGAATTCTCCGGGCGCCAGGCGTTCCATCGCCTCGCGCAACGGCTCCAGGCGCAGAAACGCCTCGTCCCAAACGGCATACGCGAGACTGGATGGGGCGGAGGGGTCGGGCAGCACGTCATGCAAAAGCCGCTTCAGGCGGTTGCGGCCCAACCAATCCGATCCCAATGCGTCCAGGCCCGGCAGATTCAACCTGCCGCCGGCCCAGCGCGTGAACCGCTCCAGACGGGTAGCCAGGGGCACTGCGTCCATGCTCTTCCACGCAGCCAGCACCTTTTCCCGGGACTCTGTGCCGGTCAACGCTATTGTCAGGTCTTTCTCGAAGCCGGCCTCCCATGCCGCGGCCTGTTCCGTCAGGCAGGCCAATGCCGCCGGGTGCTGCTTGAACCGGCTCACCTGCGCCGGTGTGGTTTCGGCATAGTCCGCGACGATATACGGGAAGTGCCTTTGTCTGAGCCGCGAGACAAACGCCTCGTAGACTTCGATCCTCACGCCCTTGACGCCCAAGGCCGGAAGCAGGTGGGAGATATACCGCGCCAGCGCACGGTTGAACACCACCGCCATCACCGTATGGGGGGGGAACCGCTTCGGATAGCGGCGGGTCAGATAGGCGATCCGGTGGAGGGCGATGGTGGTCTTTCCCGATCCGGCGCCGCCGTCGATGGCGATCACGCCGGATTCGGGCCCAGTGATAAGATCGAATTGATGCGAGTCGATCAGGGCCGTGATTTCAGGGAGGAATTTGTCCATTCGCTCCGCACCGCCGGCCTCGTCTTCCGGCCGGCTCGTGTTTGGGCCCGGCGAAAGGGCGTCCCCGGTGGCAGCCTGCAAGGTCGGCGCCGGGCGCGTGGCCTTTACCCATTGCCCGCCGGAGCGGCGAAAAGTGCCTTCGGCGGATTGGACACCTTCGAGCACGCCGTTTTGCACCAGCAACGTGCGGCGGGCGAGAATCTCGCCGCTGACCCGATTTCCGCCGATCTCCTCTTCGTAAAGATCGCCGTCGCGATAGGTATAATACAACCTGCTGATGGGGGACTCGCGCCAATCGGCGATGGGATAGGGCATGTGGGCATCGAGCTGGCTCCCGTTACCGATCAGGATATCGCGTACCGTGCCTTCCTGATTGATCCGAATATGGCCGAAATACGGGGAGTCCAATTTCAACGGCCGCTCGTGGCCGCTGCGTTGATAATGATCGGCGAGCGAAGCCAGGCCCTGCATCAACGCGACAATTTGCGGGGTGTCCTCCCGGGTAGCTGCGCCGAGGGCGTCTCTCAGTTCGATCAACTCCCGGTCGTACTGAATACGGCCGGAACGCGGTACGATATTGAGTAGACTCCGGATCACATCCCGCAGAATTGCCAATTCCTCCATGACGATCTTCCGTCCGGCTGGAGACACGTCGGGAGCGAATTGCGCCTCCTCGGGCGCGGTCGAGGTGTCGGGGGCTACCACGGTGCATCAATCGATGAGGAAATGTTAATCAGGGGGCCCATCGAGGTCTCCCCGTAGGCCCGGCCGGAGTAACGGAAATTAACCTCTGGCTTTGGCGGCATGATTCATTATAAAAGCCGTTGGATTTGCTTGTAAATCGCTTTTGCGCACGGCTCCGAGATTTCAGGTATGATTCTAGTCTACGTGGCGATTGGTGGGGCCGTCGGAGCGACCGCACGTTATGCTCTATCCGGCTGGGTACAGGATGGGGTGGGGACGCTCTTTCCCTGGGGAACCTTGGCGGTCAACGTGGCCGGCTCGTTCGTAATCGGCATCATTTTGCACTTGAGCAGCGACCGCTTCCTCATCCCCCCTGAGTGGCGCTCGATGCTGACGACGGGATTCTGTGGCGGCTTGACCACGTTCTCCACTTTCTCCCATGAGACCCTGGCTTTGCTGGAAAATCAGCAGTGGTCCGCCGCGGGGGGCAATACCCTGTTGAACGTCCTTCTCTGCCTGGGGGCCACCTACTTGGGCTTGGTGGTGGGCCGAGTGCTTTGATTCGCTCCCGTAGGGTACAATGGCCATGAAGTACGATGGCCATGAAGTACGATGGCACCGGCGCGCGTTGGCCCTAAAAAGCAAATCGATTCTTTTGCGGGTCTCTATCGGCGAATTGGACAAAGTGGGCTCCACTCCGCTATATGAAGCGATTATCCGTGAATCGAGGAAAGCGGGGCTGGATGGGGCCACCATATTGCGGGGGGTGGAATCCTACGGCGCCAGCCAAAAGCTGCACTCGGCCAAGGTGCTTCGGTTATCCGAGAATCTGCCGATCGTGATCGAAATCGTGGACTCGGAGCAGCAAATCAGGCCATTCGTTGAAAAGTTGGATGGCATGATGGAGCGTGCCGGCTGTGGCGGTCTCATCGCACTGGAGAAGGTCGAGGCGATCCGTCACGTGAACGGATCCCGCTGATAGCTCACCGGGGATGAATTCGTGCGATGGGTAATCCATGGACACCGGCCCGGAGGGCGCTGATGCGAGGGGGATGAATCTGGGCGGCGCGTCTGCTATGGTGTGGCCCCACGCTGCCGGATTGCGGGCGCCGCGTAACATCCAATGAGGTTGCATGGACCGGCTGGATTTTTCACTGACACCGGGCGATTCCATCGGAGTGGCGTTTCGCGACGTGCTCTTCCTGATGGTGCTGGGTATGGTCGTGATGATCTATCTGCTCGGCTTTCTGATCAATCCCGTCAGCGAGCGTCAGCACGAGGTGCCGATCCACGGCGAAATCGTGGTGGAGGCGATCTGGCCCTCAGGGACTCGTTACGACGTGGATTTATGGGTCATGGGACCCGATGGCATACCCGTCGGTTGGGGATATTATTCCGCGGCGCCGGCGGTCAATCTCGAACGGGACGATCGTGGTGCGATCAATGACGCCGCAAAGCTCAATTACGAAATGATCTCCGTACGCAGGCGCCTTCCCGGTGAGTACACGGTCAATCTCCACATGTTCCACCCGTTTGGCGAACCGCTCCCCGTCTCGGTGACCGTGAAGGTCACCGGCCGCGGGGATATGGGGGAGATCTATTCAGGGCAATCCATCCTGGATAAACACTATCGCGAAATCACGGTGCTGCGATTCAGCCTGGACGAAGAGGGCGCGTTGATCGAGGGCAGCCTGAACAATATTTACAAAGAAGTGATCCCCGTGGCTACGAAATACATGCGGGGTGAGACGTTAACTTCCGAGGTAGGTCGATGAGACATAATGCACTAATTTATAAGTGGCTGATTGGAAACGCTTTCGGCTTTTTGATTCTGTTCATGATCTGGCGGCAGGGCTGGATCGGATTGGTGTTGCGGAGCGACGCCAGTTACCTCACCTGGGTCATGTCGGCCCTGTTCATCGTTTTCTGGCTGGTCAGCAGCTACCGCGTATTCATCATCAACAAGGAATCGAACCAGTTTGCCATGGGAAATTCCGAAGGCATCGGCGCTAAATATTTCGAGAAGCTGCGCATCAAGAGCCGCAACCAGAACGGGAACGCGATTGACCAGGGCATGCTTGCCAGCACCCTGCGGGGCGAGCTTGTGATGTCGATTCACGTCATCCAGTACATTTCCAACACGTTGATCCTCCTGGGCCTTATCGGTACCGTGGTCGGCTTTGTCATCGCCGTCAGCGGCCTTGGCGTAACCCTCGGTCAGGGCGACGACATGGAACAGGTCAAGGGGGCGCTGGGTCAGATCATCGACGGCATGAGCGTGGCGCTTTTCACAACCCTGGTGGGTTCCGTCCTCGGTGGATTGTGGCTGCAGGTGCACTACCAGATACTGCTCAAAGCCATCTCCACCCTCGTCTTCCAAATCGTGGAGCGGGCGGAATTGGAAATCATTCCCGGGTTGCAGACCGGCGGCGGGCACGCCGCGGCCCCTGCAACCGGAGCGCCGAAATCCCCAGCACCGGATACGGCACCGGCCTCAGCGGCGGGATGAGCGGACTCACGATGGAATTTCGTCTGAAACCGGAAAAACCTCACCACGGCCTTCATGAATGCAATTGAGCATCTTGACGAGGAAACGGACTCGGCTGGTTTGGCCTTCCGCGACATGCTGTTTCTGATGGTACTGAGCTTGGTGGTGATCATTTTCCTCCTCAGTTTCCTGATTAATCCAGTGGAGCGCACCCAGGATCTGCCCGCACGAACGGAGATCGTCGTGGAGGCCTTCTGGCCGAAGGGCACCTCGTACGACATCGATCTGTGGGGTATGGGCCCCGACGGGGTGGCGGTGGGCTGGGGAGCCCATTCAGCCGGACCCTTGTTGAACCTGGAGCGGGACGACCGGGGTATCATCAACGACGCTTCCGGTCTCAATTACGAGATCATGACGGTTCGCGCCCGCGAGCCGGGCGAGTACACGATCAATCTTCACCTCTACGACCTTCATGGGGAGCCCGTTCCCGTCTTTGTGGATGTATTGGTCACCGCTACCGGGAGCATGGGGGAAATCTACTCCGGACAGGTGGAATTGGTACAACCCAAGGACGAGGTGACAGCGGTGCGGTTCAGTCTGGGCGACGACGGACTTTTGGTGCCGGACAGCGTCCACAACCTGTTCAAATCCGTTCTATTGGAGCGCTAGCCGTGTGGCTCATCACCGACCCTGAAGAATATCTCAACATGAGCTCCCTGGTAACGGCCGCCATCGGGCTGGTTATCGCCATGCTTTTTATTCAGGGGCCGCGAAACAAGTGGGCCCGCAGTTTTGCCGTGGTGTTGAGCGCGAGTGTCATCGCTGTTTTTTTCTTCAACTTGCGCACCACCATGGGTCAACCCGATCCCTGGCTGCCGGCGGGAAGCTACAATCTGATCGGATGGAAGACCGAAGAGAAGCGGGATCTGATTTATGTGATGGTCACCCATCCCGATTTCGCCACGCCACGCCAATACAGCATCCCCTTCGATCTGGGCCTGGCTCTGAATTTACAGGAGATTCGGCGCACGAGCAACTCGCTGGAGCAGGACTGCTTGGCGTTCTATCCCGATCGTGAGCTTGGGCTGTCAGAGGTCTACCGCTTGATGCCCAACCAGAACGTGGGGCAAATCAATTGCGTGGAAATCATCGACGGATTACAAAATCCGTGATGCCTCCGCACACCCTGGGCGCTCTTAGGTTGGCCTTATCGCGAATCGCATGGATCGCACGTTCCCGGTGCGGTCGTTCACCTTTCCACGCTCAACCATCGTGATCATCGCATGAGTATCTATTTTTACGTGGCCATCTACGTGGCGGCGGTCGTGATATTGCTGGCGGCGGCGTTCGTGGAGCACCGCGGATTTCGTACCCTGGCGGCGATCTCTGGAGCCTCGGCCATCTGGCTGCCCTACCTGATATTGAAGATGTCCCTGGGACTGCCCAACCCTCACGCCCCGCCGGGGCAATTTCGCCTGATAGGGTGGCATGTGGACGCACCCAAAGAGACCGCCTACTTGCTCGTCGAGCGCCTCGACCAGGACGCCGTACCGATGCTTTACGGCATGCCCTATGCGAAAGAGGATTTCAACGAAGCCATTGACGACTCTGTCGATCCCCGGCAGGCGAGGTATATTACCATGGAAGAGGACAGCGGCGGGTTCCTCCGCTTGCGCAAACGAAAACCTCCCTCCAACGATGCGCTCAAGGACAATTATTACCGCGAACACCCAACGCCCAACGGCGGTTCGCCCAGATAGCCGCGTCCGCCCGGCGCTTCCTCGTCGTCTTCACGGCGCCTCCTTCTTATTACCCGTGGGATCGGCCGGAACGACGCACCGTTTGGGCCATTTCGGCTCCGCCGGAGACGATCCCGTCGCTCCCGCGCCCGTTCATGCCCCGCCGACGGCTTTTCCTTTGCCAATCTCTGACGTTCGGTGAACAATATGCTGCTGGGGACGTAGCTCAGTTGGGAGAGCGCGGCGTTCGCAATGCCGAGGTCGAGGGTTCGATCCCCTTCGTCTCCACTATAATATCAACGACATATGGCCCCGCTGCGGGATGATCCCGCCGCTCTTGCGGATGCGATACAACTTGCGGCACAACTGTGGCCCCGGTAAATTGAACACTTACCAATCCATTGATGCAAGGTTCCCACTGGCTCAGTAAAAGACCTGATTTCGATGCCGCAACGGAGATATTTGCAATCTTCATGAGAGGGAGGTCTCAATGAAAAGAATCCATCTTCCCATCAAAGTGGACGCGACTTCTAACGGCGAGTTCGCGCCGGCGCCAGTCAGTCCCCTATTGACCCGGGCCAAACAACACGCAGTGGCACTGTTGACGGACAATGCGCGCCGGGTTGGGCTTTCGCGGCGGGATTTCCTCACCAGCCTCTGCGGGGCGGCGACGACTCTGCTGACCTTTAACGCCGCCAACGCTTCCATCGGCAACACCGGCGGCCGCTACGATCTGCATAGGGACGCCGGCCTGGATGTAGATCTCGCCGCGCAGACCCTGGGGGGTGATGATTTTATTTTCGACATCCAAACCCATTTGATCGATCCGGCCGGCTCCTGGCGATCCAGCAGGGTGCGTGCGGGGATGGAAGGATTTTTGAAACGGGCGCCACAGGGTTCCTGTGGCGAGGATGACCCCGTCGTCTGCTTCGATGCCGAGCACTATTTCAAGGAGGTGTTCCTGGACAGCGACACCGATGTGGCGGTGCTCAGCTTCGTGCCCCTCCCGGCAAAAATCAATCCCACCACCCCGTCGGAGGTCTCCCAGGTGCGCGACCTGGTAGCAGGGCTGGAGGGATCCAAGCGCCTGCTGCTGCACAGCTTGGTGCTGCCCAACCAGCCCCCCTACAAGCAGCAGCTGGAATCCATGGAACAGGCCGCGGCCGAGTGGGACATTGCCGCCTGGAAAGTTTACACCCAATGGGGTCCCGACGGTGTTGGCTGGGCCCTGGACGATCCGGAGATCGGCATTCCTTTCATCGAAAAAGCGCGGGAGTTGGGAATAAAAAATATTTGCATTCATAAGGGCTTTCCGTTGCCGGGATTGAGTCCGAAATTCACCACCGCCGAGGATGTGGGCCGGGTGGCAACCATGTTTCCGGATGTCAATTTTCTCATCTATCACTCCGGCTTCGAGATGGGCCGCCGGGAAGGCCCCTACGATCCCCAGGACGCGGAAAGGGGGGTCAGCGCCCTGGTGAAGTCCTTGCAGGATAACGAGGTCGCACCCAACCAGAACGTCTATGCCGAGCTTGGCAGCACTTGGCGGTTTGCCATGCGCGATCCCACCGCCGCGGCCCACGTGCTGGGCAAGCTGCTTCGTTATGTGGGCCAGGACCGCGTGGTGTGGGGCACCGATTCGATCTGGTACGGCTCGCCACAGGATCAGATTCTGGCCTTCCGGGCCTTCCAGATTGCACCGGAATTGCAGGAGCGCCACGGCTATCCGGCTCTGACGCCCGCATTGAAAAGGAAGGTGTTCGGAATCAACGCCAGCGGCGCTTACGGCATAGACCCACAGGCTTTTAGACGAGAGGCCAAAAACGACGTAGTCGGCCGGGCCCGCACCGCCTACGCCCGCACCCCGAATCCCAGCTTCCAAACCTACGGTCCCAGCACCCCCCGCGAGTTCCTAGCCTTGTTGAAGCAACGAGGCGGCAGACCCGATTGAGCGGACGATGGGGCTGGGCGGCAGGGCAAGCGCGGTCCCATATCACCGCATCTCCGCTGCTCATGTTTTTTCGGGGCCGAATCCGGGCACATATGCTGAAATCATCGTTTTTGGGAATCGGGCAAAACGTGAAGAGCCATAGACATAGTCTTCACAGGGTCACCTCGCTCAACCCGGCTGCTTTCTTCCCGGTGCATGGCAAGCGACATGTAAAGAAACGCGGCCCGCACAAGTTTGAGCAGTCGCAATGTCTTCGCTTTGAGTTCCCGGCGACCAACGGAATACGCGAGACGGTCGTCCCACACACCACTAAAACCGGCAGACTCAAGCTCGGGACCGATAAACTCATGCACCTTGAGATAGCTGTGCTCTGCGCGATTGCGAATTTCGTTGAGCGCCTGCGCGTCGGGTTCCATCACATCCCGGAAATGGTCGTCGAACAGGTCTTTGGAGAGCCAGAATAATCCGCGAAGCGGCCAGTTTTCGGCTCCCAAGAACTCTTTTCGAAGCACGCGACGGCGCGCATCATTGTTCTCGTACCATATCGACCTGAAGTAGACGCTGTTGGGGGAAATCCCAAGACGCATATATTCGTTTAGAAAGATCGCCATCTTGTCGAAAAGAGAATAGACCATCCGATACGCCGCCTTCATCTTCTCGACCGCGAGGCAATAGCATGAATGGTCCAGCGTGTTGTAGAGCAATACGTCCCGATCGGAAAAATGCACGCCAGTGCTGTGCGTTCCGTCGTAAAACAGCCAGCGCGCCGAGACAAACTCCTGTTTGATTTGGCTGAAGAAGCCAACCAGCTTGGGCGGCTCATTGATCGGTGTTGTGAAATTGGGCAGGGATAGAATGTCGCGACCAGCGATGGGATAGGGGCCGAGATCATTCAGCGGATTGAGGAACAGCCGATTTTCAAGACACCAGCGACGGTAAAGTTGCTCATTCTTCGAACGACCAAGGCTGTGTTTTTCGAGGCTCGTCGCCTTTTTTAATTTCGATATGTTGCCGTACGTTTCTATACGTGACTTGAGTTCCTGAAAGAAGCCTCTCGCCTTCTCGTAGAAAGGACTATCCCACTTAGCTTGCGACGACAATGCGTCGCTCAAATCGTCGTGAGCGAACCAGAGATACATGCACTGATGACCGGGGTCGTACAATGACTCAGCACACCTTTCAAGGCCGTAGCCACGATTTCCAAGAGCCATGGCGAAACGGGGATTGATGGCGATAGCCCGCCCCCAAATCTCGATAGCTTCAAAGATGCGCCCTACGGTGCTGAGCTGGCCTCCCAAGTTGGTAAGGATTTGGCAGCGCTGAAGCGGCGGAAGTGACTCGAAACCGGCATGGGCTACTGCATGGCGCAGATGCCAGACCTGATTTTGAAGTTCGGGTTGCTCCCACGCCCACACTGAAGACTGGTCTCGGTTCTTTATCTGTTTCCGGTGCCCCCACGCGTTGGCCCTATAATATTCGACCAGCGTGGCCCGGGCGTCTGACAAGCCTTGTTGCTCAGCATTGTCGCACCATTCGAGGGCACGGATGAGACCTTCATCTCGCCCAAGGTCACCGGAGGCGTCAACGAGTTTCGCAATCCCTTCGATCATTTTTTTCGAGGACAGTCTGGAGAAGTCTTCCAGAGCCATCAGAGCATCGTAGATGCTGCTGGCATCGCTGTTCATTAATTGCCTACCGTTGTGGCGGTAAATACAACATTGATCACCATGATAACGAGCCTCCGTGCTCGCCTGGTGTATTGCTGACCATCGTCTTGCGCGAACAGGGACGCCCGCGCCACCGGCCATGTTTTATTCTTCCCAGATAAATAATTTAAATTGTTTATTGACCTAATCTGATTGTTATTGTAAACTCTGACCACAGGGCATTTTCTGCTCTTTCGTACAAGGCCGATAGGGAGCGGCACAGCAAAAATCCAAACGAAGCCAATTACATTTGTAATATCAGTTAGTTGATAAATTGGCTTTTTTCACCACGCTCGTTCCTCAATCGAAAGCCTGTGCCGGTGTCCCGCTAATTCTGCGGTACGTGTCGGGCCATGGCCTCGGAATCGGCGACCGAATCATCCCCGGCATGCCGAAGACCCTTCGCTTCGCTCAGGGTGACAGGGGCGCTGGGTGTTCCGCCGCATTCCAGCGCCTCAATCCATCGATGCCTACGATGCCGCAGACCGGTGAATCTCCCGCGTGACACGGCAGGCGGGAAAGCCCCAGGAGGGGCAGTAGGCATGCTGAGCGATGGGGATGTCACCGCCCACCACCACCACGGTGATGTCCTCGGCATCACGCACGGCGGGCACGCTGCCCGTGGCCGCCGCGTCGCGCACCTACTGGGGCCAATCGTCGCGGGAAACCGCCGAGTCGATTACCCAGGAACGCTCCAGCACCTCCGTGGGGAGCCGGCCCCGGCGGTGCAGTTCCCAGCGCATGTCGTCCTTGGTTCAGCCGTCGGCGGCCAGTTGGCGGGCGGTAGCGGGCGCCAGCAGGACGGCCGCCTTGCCGGAGTGCACGATGCCGAAGTTGGAGACCGCGCTGCCCATCACACTGGCGATCTCCGTGAGGCCGCCGGTGACGTTCACCGCCACGCTCCACACACTCGCGGCGCGGTTGTCCGGCAGGATCACGCCCATCACCTCGCTGGCGCCGCGGTCCGTGCAGCGCAGAAAGCGCTGCACCTGCGCCACGGTGGGCGGCACGATCGGCAGGCCGTCGCTCCACTCGTTCTCGTGAAAAAGCCGGTTTACCTCGTGGAGTTCGCCCTCGAATACGATATCCCGCGGCTCCGGCTCTGGTGCGATCGTGGCGGCCGCAGACAGGCGTGCAACTGCCTCAACAGGCCATCCCGGAGATGACCGCGCCGACCCCGAACCGCCGGAGCTTTTCGGGCATCCCGGCCAGCACCGCATGCTCCTGGTCCCCGTGTGTCGAGCCGAACGTCTCGTAGTTTACGAATTTAATCCCTGGGTATCGTTCGGACAGCCCTTGCTGCAAGATGGGAAATATCTCGTCCCCACGGATCATATAATCCCAGACATGGGCCACCGTCTTGCCTTGCAGGGTATCCAGCCGTTCGGCCAACGATTGCAGTTCGACCGATTTCTTCGCCCGCGGCCAGACCACCGCGTAGGTGTATCGTGCATCGTCAATCATGGGCATCTGCATCCACCCATTCTCGCTGTCTCCTGCAGCCCAGCCAGATGTCATGCGACATATTCCGGTCGGATCCGCCAATACGGCCGGGGCGGTTCCTCGATCCTCCGATAGCACGAATTTAAAATGGGAATCCACAAATAGCCCGTCAATTCGCATGATACAGTCGACAGGTCTCGGTCAAAAAGAGCCGCCACCTCATCACCGCGGGCAAATTGACGATTCCGCAGCTCAATCCCAGGGCGGTGGGTTGCCCCAGGAATTGAAGAATGTGGTTCGCGAGGTGGGCAAGCGTGAGGTCGGGCCGAATTGGCCCCGAGGATAACCCATCGGGATGCAACAGATCACTTCGACGTCGCTGGGAATATTCAGTAGCGCATGCACACGCCCGTCCACATCGGGGTGCAAAGTGGTCAATGTGGAGCCGATGCCCAGCGCCCTTGCTGCCAGCAGTAGATTCTGCACCGCGGGAAGTACGGAATGATGGGCTGTGCCTTTATTTGCGCAGGGCAAAACGATCAGAGGGGCATCGCGGATTTCATCTGCCAGCCGCATTGCCGATTGATAGGTTTTGTCGTCGGCAGGCACGTCCTCCGGTTTGTGCCAGCCTTGCAAATCGCGCCGCTTTGCCCACCATGCCTCGTGATAAAGTTTGCCGAGGCTCGTGATTTTCGCGGGGTCATTTACCGCCAGAAACCGCCCAGGTTGGGCATTGCCGCCATTGGGCGCCTTGGCTGCCGCGTCCAGCATCGTCTCGATGTCCTCCACGCTGATCGGATCGCTCCGCAGCCGGCGAATCGCCCGCTGCGTGAACATGACTTCACCGATGGGCATGGTCAGCCGGTCTTGAGCATTCATTTTATTTCCTTGTGATTGATTCTGATAGCCGGCCGCGCCGGGCATTAGTATAGCCGGCAGCCAGCCTTGGTGCCGGAGAATTTATTGTAATTATTTAGGCCGGCCCAACCTTGCGAAGGCGCATCTTCCATCGGGCCCGCAATGCCTGGTCATTGATGCGGCGTTACTTGGCCATACGCAACCTTAAAAAACCCGGCCAGATGTTCGCCGAATTTGTCGCTATCGCAGGCCATGTCCGCCGCCGACTTCGCGTTGGTCGCCGGTGAGGAGGTCCATTATGCCCTCGCAGACATCGATGCCGCGCTGGACGGGCTGGGCCAAGTGGTCGCCCTGGTCCCAGCCCACCGTCTTGCCGCTGAAAATGATTTCCGACACCTCGATTAGAAAAGGCAGCCCGGCATCGCGCCGCGCCGCCTCCACACCGAGCCGGGTTAGCCGGAAAATATAGGGTTGCTCCTGGGAGATGACCTTGGTTTTCATGTTCATAATTATCGGATCCGGGCTCGGCCACGCGAAGGTCATGCCGTAGAACTTCGCCACCCGCTGCACGTCATTGAGCAAGTATGGAATCCAAAGAGGATGGATCGAATCAAAGAAATCGGGGTTGCGGATCGCGATCGGAAAGACCGGGCAGACATTCACGTTCACGTCCCATTCCCGCTCCATAGCCAGAATCCGGGGCGTGGCCAGGTAGGAATAGGGACTGCGAAACGACCAGAAGAGATCGACGGAGTGGGTCATGGCGGCTCGCTCAGATAAATCGGATGGGGGGCCTGAGATCGATGTTGTTCGGGATGACCCTCAAATCTCCGATACCACGATTTTTGGAGTTGAATCCAACCCATCCTGGGCAAATGCTTCATATTCACAAATGCCTCATATTCATAGGACAAGACGCATGTGGGGGGTATCGAATGGATCTGGCAGCTCTGTAAAACAGAGAAGCTCATCGGATTTACCATCGTTTCGCAATTCAGACGGCAATCCGAAATTCGCTTTACGCTGGTTCCTCGGCCAGATGCACGAACACGCCGCGAGCCCCATCTGGCCCGGTGGTACGAGTGAGGTGCCCTTTGCCCGTCGTATCCTCGATCAACACGATATCCCCCGGCCGAAGAATACGGGCCGCTCCCTCGCTGGGATTGATTTCCAGATCGCCGCTTTGGAGGATGAGGTACTGCCGCCGCGGGGCGGTGTGCCATTCACCCGCGGTGCCCGGCCGGAAGTGGAAGAATACGAGCCGCGTCACGGCCTGGGGCTCGGACTGCTCGTGAGGCGGATGCACACGGCTGGCCATGTACACGGCGAGCGAAGGCTCGTGCTCTTCAATGTGGGTTTCGCCTGCAGCGTCGGTGTAGAGACGCAGGATGCTCATCGGACTCTCCAATGTCGATCGTAGATCATACATCGACCCTCCCGTTGCGCCGGCCCCATATCGATTGGGATATTCCACTCCCTCAGTTTTTTCACGAAATCAGCGATCGGCGTGGCATCGATTATCAGACACCACCGCTGCCCAGGGAGGGGAATCTGCGTGGGCAAGGGTTGGCCTACCGCACCAAAGGCCGTGGCACTTTGGATGGTCCCGGCGGGAGGTACCGATCCTTCGGGACTGGATACCCAGTGATACCATGACTGGGGGGCAGGGCATTCTGTCAACCGGTATTTACTGATAATTCGCGTTTGGGGGAACGCAGGGTGCTCCGCGCCAGGAGCGGGGCCGGCAGCTGGGGCCCACGCCAGATGCGGTTCGATCGGCGGGAGGGAGCAGCCCGCTGGTCTAAAAGGGCGGGAGCGTTTAAAGTGTGTGCGCCATGAACATTGCAAGTCTGCTGAGCAAGAGTGCAACCAGCTTCGGTTCGCGGCCCGCCGTTTCCATCGGGCCGGTCACCCACGCGACCTACAGCGAACTCGCGTCACGGGTATCGTCCATGGCGGCAAATTTGCGGGGACGGTACCGGCTGCAGCCTGGCGACACAATCGGCATTACCCTCACCAATTGCCCGCAATATTTCGAGGTGCTTTTTGCAATATGGCATGCCGGACTGACCGCGGTGCCCATCAACGCCAAGCTGCACCAGAGGGAGTTTCACTACATCCTGTCCAATTCCGGCGCGAAGATGTGTTTCGTCACTCCCGATCTGGAAGAGGCCGTCGCTCCCCTAGTCGAGGAGCTGCCCGCCCTGGAGACAGTAATATGCACTGGCAGCAAGGACTACCAGGGCATGCTGCATGGGGCCACGTTGGATATGGAACCGGTTAACCCTTCCGCTCCGGCTTGGATCTTTTACACCAGCGGAACCACGGGGCGGCCCAAGGGCGCGGTATTGACCCACCGCAACCTGCTCGTCATGACCCTCAGTTATTTCGCCGACATTGATCAGATCGGCCCCCAAGACAGCGTCATCCATCCCGCTCCGCTCTCCCATGCCTCCGGCTGTTACTCTCTGCCCCACTTCGCCAAAGGCGCGAACAACGTCATCCCGGAAAGCGGTCATTTCGATCCGCCCGAAATCTTTCAACTGATTTCGCAAAATCCCGGAGTCAGTTTTTTCGCGGCGCCCACCATGGTTACCCGGCTGCTGCAGAGCCGGGAGATCGAAACCGCCGACACAGCCAATCTCAAAGCCATTATTTACGGTGGCGGCCCGATGTACGTGGCCGACCTGCAACGCGCCCTGAGCAGGTTCGGGCCGAAACTGGTGCAGATTTACGGGCAGGGCGAAGCCCCAATGACCATCACCGCACTCTGGAAATCCCACCATGCGGAATCCTCCCATCCTCGCTACGAGGCGCGGCTGGGCTCCACCGGCATCGCCCGCACCGACGTGGAGGTGCGCGTGATTGACGGGGAAGATAATCCCTTGCCGCCCGGGATGCCGGGCGAAGTGGCCGTGCGGGGGGATGTGGTGATGGCGGGGTATTGGAATAATCCGCAAGCCACCGCCGAAACCCTGCGGGGTGGCTGGCTGCACACGGGCGACGTCGGGGTCATGGATGAGGAGGGTTTTCTAACCCTGAAGGACCGGCTGCATGACATGATCATCAGCGGGGGCACGAACATTTATCCGCGCGAAATCGAGGAGGTGCTGCTCCAGCATCGAAGCGTGCTGGAAGCTTCCGTGGTGGGTCGTCCGCACCCGGATTGGGGCGAGGAGGTGATCGCTTTCGTCGTTCCCCGCAATAACGCCCAGATTGACGAGGATGAACTGGACCGACTGTGCCTGGACAATATTGCCCGCTTCAAACGGCCAAAGGCGTATTTTTTGGTCGAGGAACTGCCCAAGAACAATTATGGGAAGATCCTGAAAAGGGAGCTGCGCGAACGGCTGGTTGAGAAAGCGACTGGCCAGCCCGGAATCTGAACCAGATGCAAGAGCCATTAGGCGCACTGACAGCCGCGATGATAGGCACGGCCATGCGCGCCTGATCACCATCAGCCGCCCCGAAAATAGGCACTCCCTGGAT
>JACZRV010000200.1 GCA_022574555.1 SAR324 cluster bacterium | reverse complement strand
CAGGCGCAGGTGGTTTTCCCCCGTCCGAGGCTACCACGTAGCCAAATCAGCCAGTACCGGTTCGTCAGGGGGTCTGGGTAGAGTTGGTTCAGCACCTTCCGCCAGTACGGCCAGAACTCCACACCTTCGAAGTGATCCGCCAGGAACGCCTTGCTGTCGATAAACTCGTTGATGGTCACGGGCATTTCCGCGTAGGTGTCCATGTCCACCAGCCACCTGGCCGGGCATCTGGTGCCAGGAGGTTGGAAAGGCCGCCAGATGGCCCAGGAATCGATTCCCCGGCCTGGTCAATGGTTGGGGTGGAGTCGGAGGTTGAAGGGCTGAAATTGGCCCTAGGATACCGGCCCCGACTGAATGGTAGCAGGGCTTAAATCTGTCAACGGGGAGAGCGATCAGATCGAATGGGCAGTTTTCCGTCCTACCGTCAGGCCGGGCAAGCTGCTGTCCCGTTCGCTATGGTACTCTTGGGAAGACGGAAGCCATATCTCTGGGCATGAAGAAAGGGGTATCACGGTATGCGTCCATCTGTTCCGTCACGGACGCGGCTAGGATACGATTAACTGGACGCTCGACAGTATTCATGATCGATAGCATGTGGGCCAAATTCAGTGCGCTGTCCGTGAACCGAGCCTTTACCACTTGTCCGTCACGGGTCTTGGTGTAGGGGCTTTTCGGGTCAACCCTGTGGGTCTTCCTGAAACATCGGTCGCATCGCAGCCCAGCCAGTTTCAATGCCCGGCTGAAGTCGAACCTTCGAAAATGGAGCAGCTTTTCGATCTTGATCTGGTCGAATTCCACCGGCCTGGTGACTCCGTATTTTTCGTGATCCTTGTTGACTTGAAGTTCGACGCGCAGGAACTTCCTGCCTTGGGAATCGGTCTTGATATAGACGCGATTGAAGTGCCGGGTTCTGCTTCGTTTCTTCCCGTTTCGCCAATAGCCAGTCGGTAAACCAGTCGGGCCAGCATAATGGTAGTGACCGGCCCGGCCATAGGGCAAGTACGAATGAGCCATGAAAAGTTCATACAGTTCCAGAAGGTCATCCGGGTCGTTAGGGTAGATGTCGATGGGGATTTCTACTTCAGAACGGGTATGCTCGATCCCGTTGGCCTGGAACAGTTCAGCAATAGATTGTTCCTCCACGGGTGGAAGATCATGAAAGTCCACCACGAACCTCCAAGGGTTCTTAGGATGATAGTGCAGGATGGTCTTCCTATCCCGGAAACGATACCCGGTGAAAACCCTACCATCATCTTTCCATGTCCCAAGATTGGAACCCAGGTGTGGGATCAATGCCTGGTACTGGACACGGGGGAATGAATACTGGACACGGTCAAGGGAGATCACCATCCTACAGCCCTGATATGACTGTCCCATTCCCCAGTTTATGAAGTTGTCAATGTAGTTACGAATGTGCGGAGGGGCATCAACCAGCACCGGTCGGGAGAATTCCATCCTCCGGGTTTGGGGCGGTTTACGTTTCGTGTTCTTCCTGGTATCGTACATTTCAATCACCAGTGTCCTTCCGACATTGAAGTCACGCTGTCCAAGCCCGATCTTCAATGTTGGTGTTTTGAGAAACGAATGCCCTTCCAGTTCTAGCTGGCGGGGCATTATTATTGCCAATTTTTAAGCCCTCCACCTATAGCACATTAAAGTCCAGAACGATAAGTTGAATCGTAAAGGCCGTTTAATACCAACGTGGTTTCCGTAGAAAGATTACAATATGCTTGCAGAAATATGTGCGGTATTTGCAGACGTTTTCGGTGCTAGAAGTCCCCGACCGTGACGGAATTCCACATGGACGACCAAGACCATATCTATCAGGTAGCCTCCTACCGTCTTCCGGGGTGCCGCCCTTCGTTTGATTGGCATAGCCTCCGGCGATCTGTTCGGCAATTCCAAGAGCAAGTTTCGAGGGATCGGATTCCAGGTTGTCGAAGCCGATCCGGGTCTTCGACGGGCCACCCCCCTGGCCGTGGCCCAGGATCGGTCTGCTAAACGACAGAATGTGCCGACGGGGTGCAGCGGGTGTGAAGGGGCTGGCCGGGTAGGGGGTTTATCTCAATGGGCGAACTGTGTTGCTTCCATCAAGGTGGGGGGTACAGTCTAATGGTCGCATGGCTGGGGAATGATCCAATCGAAGGAGATTATTCAGAAGGGTCTGTCCGTTCAAATACGACTCGTTCGCCGATCCGAAGTATGTGAATATTACGAGGCCCTCCTAGAATTATTTGCCCCTTCACGGTTCCGTCCGCCAGGCCCCTTGCAAAACGTGTAAAAGCGTCAACTGTTTTGCCTTGGGGTTTATCAAGTTTGTCATCCCATTCCAGAACATCCTTTTCCCGCCACCCCACCCGTCTTTTCGAAAGTGGCACCGGCTTGGGGAAAGTTCCCGCCTTCACCTTCCGCCATAATGTGGATTCTGAAAAGGTGGTCATGTTCAATACGTCTGCGACGCTTAAGAATTGGATTTTCGCCATGATCTTTCCTTTAACAGGCTGCGGAAATTCGGGCTGAGTCTGGTATAACAGATTCAACCCTACCCAGAATGCTTTCCATGGAGGAAGAGCGATGCGCGGCCAGGACACCCAGCAATCGGCGATGTTCAGTTATGTTTCGTTGGAGGATCGGATTCCGGCGGATCACCCGTTGCGAGCGATGCGCAAGATGGTGGATGCGGCCTTGCGCGAGCTGAGCCCTTTGTTCGACAAGCTTTACGCGCCGAGCGGGCGGGATTCGATACCGCCTGAAAGGCTGCTGCGTGCGCTGTTGCTCCAGGTACTTTTCACGATCCGCAGCGAGCGGCAGTTGATGGAGCAGTTGCATTACAACCTGCTCTTCCGCTGGTTCGTGAACCTGGAAATGGACGATCCGGTGTGGGACGTGACGGTGTTCACCAAGAACCGGGATCGCCTGCTGGAAGGCGAGGTCGCCCAGGCCTTTTTCGAGGCGGTGTTGGCGCAGGCGCGGGCGGGCCATCTGCTCTCCGACGAGCACTTCACGGTGGACGGCACGCTGATCGAAGCCTGGGCCTGCCACAAGAGCTTCAAGCGCAAGGACACGCCGCCGCCCCCGCAAGACGGCACGCGCAATCCAACGGTGGATTTCAAGAAGGAGAAGCGCAAGAATGCCACGCACCGCTCCACCACCGACCCGGACAGCCGGATGTTCAAGAAGTCCGAGGGTACCGAGGCCAAACTGCGCTACATGGGCCATGTGCTGATGGAGAACCGCAACGGCTTGGCGGTCAGCGCCCGGTTGACCCAGGCCACTGGCACCGCCGAGCGGGACGCCTGCCTGGAAATGTTGGAGGACGCCAACGCCCATCGGCGTATCACCCTGGGCGGCGACAAGAACTACGACGTGCATGACTTCGTGGATACTCTGCGCAGTCTGAACGTCACGCCCCACGTGGCCCAGAACGACACCAATCGCAAGAGCGCCATCGACGGCCGCACCACCCGCCACCCCGGCTATGCGGTCAGCATACGCAAACGTAAGCGAGTCGAGGAAATCTTCGGTTGGCTCAAAACGGTGGGCATGATGCGCAAAACAAGACATCGGGGGACTGAGAAAGTGGGGTGGATGTTTACCTTCTCTCTGGCGGCCTACAACCTGGTCAGAATGCGAAACCTGGTGCCCGCAGGGTGACTTGCAGGGCCGATCTGCGCCTTTTGAGCGCATTTCGGCCCCAATCACCTCAATAATGAGGCAAAGACAGACCGATCCGGAGCTGTTCCGGCCATGAAATGCGCCAAAACGGCTCGACGGGAAATGAGGGCACCGATATCAAGCCCAATTTCCGCAGCCTGTTAAAGCCTCCTTCGATGAGGTCTCCACCAATGGCGCGATTTTCGACGATTTCGACGGATCCTCGATGGATTCCACGAAATGGGTCAATGGCGAAATCGTTGTCGAAGTACGCAACAAGCAACTGGTGGTGAATCTGGAATTGGTAGGACAGATGGAAAACATCGGCTTGATATTCACCGATCCCGACGTCATCGATGCCATCTCCGCAGATTTCAACGTCCTCAGCCGTGAAAGCGATACCCTTTTCACCTTCGGAGAGATCTACGGCACCTATTACAATGACGGATCGGAGGGCAGTGCTCCCGGCAGCTTTCTGGGAGACGTCGTTGCGGTCTTCGCCCTATTGGACGATGTTGCCGCGTACGCGGTGTGGAAATGCCAATCCAAAAACTGCGAGACGTTGGAATTCCTGTCCATCGATCCGCTCACGCAACTCCCCGGCGCCGCACTTCTGTCGTTTGTGGACTCAAATGTGGCCCACCGCCCCTTCGTGCAATGGGACGGCGCGGTGTTCACGTTTCAAATCGACGACAAGCCACCGGTCGTTTTCGATCCGGTGGCGGCGGGCGCGCCGATTGCCGGTGCACCCAATTTCCCCGTCAAATACGTCGGCGCGCGAGCCCAATTACTGTCCGGCGAAAGCGGCGCCATTTCCCTCACCATCGACAACGTGCGTGCCGGATCCGCGATCGATATCCCCACTGAATGATAAAAATGGGGAACTGAGCTTCAGCCGGTCGGTAGCGGTATTCCGGCCAAAGGTTCCGGGCAGGTCGTATGTTGGCGGGCGGCAAGCGGCAAGTGGGCAATCCCCACCGCGCACCGCCAGTAATGTGGATTGATACGCGCTACCCCTACGCCAAACCGAGCAGCCGGGCAACCGCTGAAACCACCTGCTCGCGATCGCTGTCGCTCAACTTTCCGGCGATGCGAATGACCAGCTCGTGGTCCAGTGTAAAGAGCTTCATCCGCACGATCGATTCCGCGGACAAACCTGTAGCCTGCAAATCGGAAATGGGGACATCGAAGGGCCAAGGTGCGTTGCGCCGGC
>JACZRV010000071.1 GCA_022574555.1 SAR324 cluster bacterium | reverse complement strand
CGCTGACTTGACACTCGGCGCTGTCGGTAGATCGCTGCCCCGGCCACCCGAGGGCCCGCAACATGCCGGCAAACGTGCCGGCCCAAGCGCCGGGAGACTGCGAACTGGGCGCTTCTCCCTCCACCGCTTCGCGCTGGGCCAGACCCTTGGCCAAGACAGGGCAACGGGCGGGCCTGCCGTCCGAAGACCTCCGGCCCGCGGCTTCCCGCACGGAGCGCCAAACAAGCTCCGGCGCACCCCAGCCGCGTATATCCCTGTACAGCAGAGCGCGGCGGGTCAACTCATCCTCGGCGCCCACCAGATAGGGCGAGCGCAGCAAGCGGCCGATGGAGGCCAGGGGGACTTTCCGCCCCAACGGTTGCAGGAGATCGAGGGCGTCGCGCACGATGGGCACATCGGCCAGGGGCAGTCCCAGTGAAATATTGAAAGGTCTCGCGGTGTGGGCCGATCCGGCCAGCGCTCCGGGCGCGAGGACATCGGCGAATATCCGTTCGATCCGCTCCCGGCGGGCGTTCAGGTCCGGCACGACGATGGCGATCGTCTCCGCCGCATCGTCCCGATCCGGCCGGCTGTGCTCCAGCCGACTGTGCTCTGGCCGACTGTGGCTCCAGCCGACCCTGCTCCAGGATGTGCCGCGCCCAACGGGCGGCGGCCTCGATTTCCGCATCCTCGTCGGGCAACCCTGTGCGGAAGGATTCGCCCCGAGTATCCGGCAGGGTGTGTTGGGATACGTCCGTGCCCATGCCGGCCAGCAGATCGAACAGGGCCGCCTGCTGGGGGACGATCTCGTCGAATCCCGTGTGAACGATGCGCGGCGGGGGCGGCAACACGCCGTCCCGGAACCACGCCGACACGGTCTCCGGCATGCGGGAGGGGTCAGTCCATCCGCTTTCCAGGCAAATTTCCACGAAACGGGCCGACCAGCGGGCAAAAGCGCCGGATTCCGCACTCAATGCTCCGTCGTCCCTGGGGGGCTCCAACCTCCACCGCTGGAGGATCTCCCAGGCTTCCGCGGCCAGCCGGGCTGTGCCCAGGGGGTGCAGGATGCGCGCGGCCTCCGGCGATTCCGCGATCACCCGCTCCCAAAGCACCTCGGCCTGCGGAGGGCTCAGGAGCGTGGCGTGGGATAGGGCCGGGGTGCCGCTCCCGGCGGCGCCGGTGCCGGTACCGGTTCCGGTATCGTGGAGGGCCTCGCGGCCTTCGCTCCAGCATCGGTTCAGCCAGGCGCCGTAGGGCAGGATTTCCGGCGTGGCCCAAACGGCAAGCCCGGCGGCCTGCTGCCGGCCGTCATAGGCGCGGCGCAGGTGCCCCGCCAGCCGCCGGTTGACGGTCAGCAGCAGCGCGCCATCGTCCAGGGCCTGGAAAAGCGGCTCTAAATGGGTTGTGACCAATTGCCTCCGGCAGGCAGGGGGGCACGATGCCATGTTATTGGCCCCCTTCACCCCCTGCAAGGGAGCAAGGCTCCCTTGACCCTGTATAGGTTTTAACAAACGCCTTACACTTTCAGCCTCAATTGCCCGGGGTGCAGGGGTCGAGACCCCTGCCGGGGATTCCAGAGGGGCAGCGCCTCTTTGGCCGCCAGAGGCAGATAATCACAGGCCGATTAATAATCGGTCCATGCGCATGGCCTCAGAACTCCACGTGGCCCGGTGTGCGGTAGAAGGGCACCACGTCGCGGATGTTGGCCATGCCGGTGAAGTACATCAGGGCGCGGTCGAAGCCCAGGCCGAAGCCGGCGTGGGGTACGGAACCGTAGCGGCGCAATTCGAGGTACCACCAGTACTCGTCGGGATTCAGCCCCAATTCTTCCATGCGGCTGCGCAGGACGTCCCCCCGTTCCTCCCGCTGGCTGCCGCCGATGATCTCGCCCACGCCCGGCACGAGGAGGTCCATGGCGGCCACGGTGCGCCCGTCGTCGTTGATGCGCATATAAAACGCCTTGATTTCCTTGGGGTAATCGATCACGAACGTGGGCCGGCCGATCTTCTTTTCCGTCAGGTAGCGTTCGTGTTCTGATTGCAGGTCCAACCCCCAGGCCACCGGGAACTCGAAATTTTCCCCCGATGCCTCCAGCATGCGGACAGCCTCGCCGTAGGAGATCGTCTCGAATGGCGAGTCCAGCACGTGCTCCAACTTGGCGATCAGCCCTTTTTCGATCCGCTGGTCGAAGAAGGCCATGTCTTCGGGGCACCGTTCCAGGCATTGCACGATCAGGGATTTGATGAAGTCCTCGGCCAGCCGCCGGTTGGCCGCCAGATCGGCGAAGGCGATCTCCGGTTCGATCATCCAGAATTCCGCCGCGTGCCGCGATGTGTTGCTGTTCTCCGCCCGAAAGGTGGGCCCGAAGGAATAGACGTCGTGGAAGGCGAGGGCGAAAATCTCGGCCTCGAGCTGGCCCGAGACCGTAAGGGCAGCCCGCTTGCCGAAGAAGTCCGCCTCCCAGTCGACGGCGCCGTTGGAGGCGGGCGGCTGTTGGGGATCGAGGGTCGTCACGCGGAACATTTCGCCGGCCCCTTCCGCGTCGCTGGCGGTGATGATGGGCGCTTGCAGGTTGATGAACCCGTGCTTCTGGAAATACTCGTGGACGATGAAGAACAGGGCGTTGCGCACCCGGAAGACCGCACCGAAGGTGTTGGAGCGGGTTCTCAGGTGAGCGATCGTGCGCAGGTATTCGAGGCTGTGCCGTTTTTTCTGCAGGGGATAATCGGCGTCGGCCGCCTGCACCAGCTCCACGGCAACGGCACGCATTTCCACGGCCTGCCCCTTTCCCGGGGAGGCCACCATGGCACCCGTCACGACGACGCTGGAACCGGTCGTGATGTGGGCGATCTCGGCGTAACCTTCCATCGACTGGTCCGCCACCACCTGCAGATTGGCCAGACAGGAGCCGTCGTTGATTTCGAGAAAGGAGAAGTCCTTGCTGCTGCGCCGGGTGCGTACCCAGCCCTCCACACGCGCCCGGCGGCCCTCGCCTTCCGGCTTGAGCAATTGGACGATGGGGGTGCGCGTCTCCTCTATGGCACGGGGGGCTGGCAGATCACCCATACATCTCCTCGGCTCGTAGCGTATCGGCCAGGTTCCGCAAGGCGCTGCCGCTGGTGTCGTCGCGGTAGAGATACAGAAAAACTCGGCTGTGGGCGGCATCGGCGCCCGCCTCGTTGACCCGGCGGGCGACGACGTGCAATAGCCCCTCCTCGGGCAGATAACCCAGCCGGCGCACCAGGGAGGCGCCGTCGAGCCCCTCGACGATGTGCACTGGCGGCGAATGCCCCAACAGCCTGAAGTGGACTTCGCTGCTGAATCGTACCGGATCGGTTCCGATTTGCGGCTCGACCCCGGTGGAATCCAATGCGATCAGCCGCAGGCCGCTTGCCAATATCCGCTCAACCGCGCTATCGGTCAAATGGGGCACATGGTAGTTGCCGTCCCCTTCGACGGCAAAGGGGCTCGCGGGCGACGCGGTCATGATTGCGCCGAAACCCGTGAGTATTACCAGCGCCTCGTAGTCCCGCAGAATTTCCTCCGCCGGCAAAACATCGCCGGAGATGGTCTCGCAGTAGGTAACCCCGTCACGCGTGTAAGCCTCCGGCATTTCGGGCCGCCCTCCCAAGAGGGCCACACGCGCCAGACAAGGCCGGTCGGCGGGCCATTGGGGGCGGTTGAGCACGTGGGCCAGATCATCCCCATCCTCCAGGAAGTGATAGGGGACATCCAAATGGGTCGTGTTGTGGGCCACGATGGGGCGCAGCTTTCCGTCGGGCTTGGTGCCATATTCCCCGCGCATGTACAATCCGCGGGGCTCCCGCCGGGGGATCATGGGCCGCGTGGCCACCGAGGGAGCGGGCGGATACGTGAAATAGCCCGGTAGGGTCAAATCGTAGCGGATCAGCGATTTGGCCATGGGATTTTATCAGCCTGTGCATGTGGAGATTTCTATTGCCGACATTCGGCAGATTATCTGTATCATGATCCGGGTGGGTGAGAAAACGATAGGCAGTGCTCCGCGGAGAAAGCATGATGCCGCACGACAACCGTTTCGGTGCCAATCGAGGTATACTGGAATCAGGACGGAGATGTTTTGCGCGTATGCAGCGAGGAATGCCATGAAAATCGAAGCGGTGATGCAGGACAATCTGGTCAGTATCTACGAAAACGACTCCATGAGCCAGGGCTTGAAAAAGCTTCGCGACAACCATATCAAACACCTGCCCGTGGTGGACGATGGTGGCCGCCTCACAGGGATCATTACCGACCGTGATCTGAAGCGGGCGTCGGCATCCGACGCGACGGCCTTGGAGATTCACGAGTTGCTCTACCTGCTGGACAAGGTACGGATGAAAGAGATCATGACCTCCGACCCGCTCACGGTTACGCCCGACACAGGAATCGGCAAGGCCGCCGGGATGATGGCCGAAGGGAGGCTCGGCTGCCTGCCGGTGCTTCAGGGGGATCGCCTGGTGGGCATGGTCACCCGTACCGATTTCCTCAAGCTCCTCGCAGAAAACGAGGTGGAGTAGATCCCGTGCAATCACCGATCGATCGAAGATGAACGTCCGCCCATCCGAGCCGATTCTGGAAATCGATGACCTGTGCACCTCATTTTACACGCGGGAGGGGGTGGTGCGCGCCGTGGACGGCGTATCGTACACCCTGCACAAGGGGGAAACCCTGGGGGTGGTGGGCGAATCGGGCTGCGGCAAGAGCGTGACGGCATTGTCCATCCTGCGCCTGATCCCCAGTCCGCCGGGCAAAATCGAGTCGGGCCAAATTCGCTTCGAAGGGGAGGATCTGCTCAAGTTGACGCCGAAGAGAATGCAGCGCATCCGCGGCAACGAAATCTCGATGATCTTTCAGGAGCCGATGACCTCGCTCAACCCGGTGCTCACCGTGGGCCGCCAGATCAGTGAGGCGATCGTTCTGCATCAGCACCTTTCCCGCAAGGCGGCCATGGACAAGGCCGTGGAAATGCTGGGACTGGTGCGCATTCCCTCGCCCAGCCAGCGGATTCGGGATTATCCTCACCAGCTTTCTGGAGGGATGCGTCAACGGGTGATGATCGCCATGGCCCTCTCTTGCAACCCCAAAGTGCTCATCGCCGACGAGCCCACCACCGCTCTCGACGTGACCATTCAGGCGCAAATACTGCAGCTGATGAACGACTTGCAGGAAAAGCTGGGCACGGCGATCATCCTCATTACCCACGATCTGGGGGTGATCGCGGAGACCGCCGGGCGCGTGGTGGTGATGTATGCCGGGCGGAAAGTGGAGGAAGCCGACGTGGGGGATCTGTTCCGCGCTCCCGCCCATCCCTATACCCAGGGTTTGATGGCTGCGATACCGCGGCTGGACCGAGTGGACAGCGCAGGAAATGACGGCCGCTTGCTGGAGATCCCGGGTATGGTGCCGGCCCTGCATGATCAGCCCGCCGGCTGTGCCTTCGCTCCGCGCTGCACCTATGCCACGGATCGCTGCCACCACGAGGTTCCACCAATCGAGGAAAAGCGTCCCGGTCATTGGGCCGCCTGCTGGGAATCCCACCGGTTGGAGGACGGCACTCGTGGCTGATGCCGGCCATTCCGCGGTAGGAACCCCGGCCTCTGACGCTGCGGCAAGCGTTCGTCCTCCCGTCATCGAGGTGGAAGGGCTCAAAACCTACTTTCCCGTCAAAAAGGGGGTGCTTTCGAGAACGGTGGGGTACGTTCGCGCGGTCGATGGGGTGACGTTTGCCATCAATGAGGGGGAAACCCTGGGCCTGGTGGGGGAATCCGGCTGCGGCAAGTCCACAATGGGCAAAACCATTCTGAAGCTGATCGAACCCACGGCGGGAAAGATCACCCTTGAAGGTAAGGATATCACCGCCCTCAGCCGGCGGGAGATGCGCCCCTACCGCCGGGAGATGCAGATCATCTTTCAAGACCCCTACTCGTCCCTCAATCCGCGGATGTCGGTGGGCAACATCGTGGGCGAGCCGTTCGTGATTCACAAACTGGCCAAGGGCCGGGAAAAGGAAGATCGCGTAGCGGAATTATTCAGCCGGGTGGGTCTGCGGCCGGAACAAATGCGCAGCTATCCCCACGAATTTTCCGGCGGCCAGCGCCAAAGGGTCGGGATCGCCAGAGCCCTGGCGCTCAACCCCAAGCTGATTATCGGGGACGAGCCGGTCAGTGCCCTGGACGTCTCGATTCAGGCCCAAGTGATCAATCTGCTGATGGACTTACAGGCAGAACGGGGCCTGTCGTATCTGTTCATCTCCCACGACCTGGCTGTTGTGGAGCACATCAGCCATCGCGTGGCGGTGATGTACCTGGGCAAGCTGGTCGAGCTGGCGGATAAGAAAACGATCTACAGCAATCCCCAGCATCCCTATACGGAGGCATTGCTATCCGCGGTGCCGGTGCCCGATCCGGCGGCCCGCCGCAAGAAGCGCGTCCTGCTCGAAGGCGACGTCCCCAGCGCGATCGACCCCCCCTCGGGATGCCGGTTTCATACGCGCTGCCCCTATGTCGAGGCGCGCTGCCGGACGGAAGAACCCCAGTGGCGGGAGGTAGAAAAGGGCCATTGGGTCGCGTGTCACCTGCGCTGAATCCAAAATATCGCTACGGCGGCGGTCACGTCAGCGGGTCATACAGGTGCCCGCGCGAGCCCCTGATCCCATGGACGCAGTGCGCGCGCAAGTATCGGCTCGATCCGTGGCCAAAACCGGCATTATGACTAACAGCCCTCGTGCGTAACAACCCGCCGGGTTCAGAGGGCGTCGCTGGACAGGCGCGTTTCCTCGGATTTCAGCAGCGAGGTGAGCAGATGTTCGACGTATTTGCGCGCCGCACCCCCCGGCGGATAGGTCATTTCAAACCCGACGGCTTTGGAAACGTGAACGCGGGGGATCACGGCGTCCAAGTCCGTGGAAAATTTGGAGATGTTGATTCGCGCCGGGGAGATGGGGACACCGAGGGGAAACACCGCCTCAACGTTGATGTTGGTGACGTAGATTTTGCAACCGTGCGACGAAAGATCGACGATGCGGAATTGCGTCTCCAGGCTGGGGAGGAACATCTGCAGATTTTTGAACCGGCTCGTATTGAACCGAACCGCTTTCCGCTTGGCCCCCTCGGCGAATTGCTCCGGAATCTTGCACAGGAAAACCGAGTTGCCGCTGGTCAGATTGAAGTGGGGACTGATCACCTCCAGGCGCAAATCCCGGCCTTCTTCACCGGGAACCGCAAATCGCACAACGTTGTCCTTTTTCAAATGGGAGGTCAGACCGTCGGGCTTTGCCACGACGACGACTCCCTTCTTCACCGCCAGTACGGAGCGGAAATGGACGTGGCTCTGCTCAATTTCCATCAGAATCGGCGTCTTGAGCCGATCGATACGACGGATCTCGGCCAGCACCTCTTTGACCTCGGATCTGCGGCGCAGTTTCAGGGTTTTCAGAAATTTCGCCATGAACCCATCCCTTGGGTATTGAGCATATATTCAAACATAAGTAATCCGACGGTTTCACACCAATGAATTATAATGCCAGATGCCTGATCAAATCTCCAGTCGACCTCGGATTCAGCGGTGAAGTTTTGGGAGGCAATCGATGAAATATCTTACCTTAAGTTGAACCGCCACGCATCGGGTCATTTTTACATAATGTATCCGGTCGCTCAAACTCCAGCTAACGTATGTGTTGAATTATACCTAACACAGCATAGTCTTTTCCCCGAGAAATAATAATAACTGCTAACCGGGTGAGGCTGTCGCCTGGGAGAAACTTCAGGCAGAAACCTGCTGACTCGGGCTGACACGCGATTTGATCGCAATGTAAATTATACGGCGCCGAGCGGATATTCCTACATTGAATAGAAAGTCGTTCACTCTGCCGCTGTCCGATGTGAATTTAAAAATTATGACCTGTAGCCGCTGCGCAGTCGCATGAATTTATCCCCTATCCACCGCAAGATGCTCCCCATAGTATTTCCCACCATCTTGATGAACATATCCCTACCCTTGCTGGGTGTGGTGGATACGGCGGTCATGGGCCACCTGGAAGAGGTCTACTACGTGGGCGCGGTGGGAATCGGCAGCATGATCTTTTCGGTACTCTATTGGGCCTTCGGATTTTTGCGCATGGGGATGATTGGATTGGCGGCCCAAAGCTACGGCCGTGGTGACAAAAATGAGTGCGCCGCCGTTTTGTGGCGGGGCTTGGCGTCGGCGTTGTGCCTGGGCCTATTGCTGATCGCCGCACGTGACGTGATTACGTCGGTGGCTTTCACATTGATCGATGCCACCCCGGAAGTCGAGCGCCACGCTTTGCAATACGTGCAGATCCGCATCCTCGCCGCGCCCGCGGCGCTCCTGGGAATGGCCTTCACCGGGTGGTTCTACGGGGTGCAGCGTATCGCCTTGCCGGTCATCCTGCAAGTGGGCATCAACGGGCTCAATGTGGTGCTCGATTTGATATTCGTATTGAAATTGGGATTCGATTCCGATGGCGTGGCTTGGGCGACGGTCATCGCGCAATACGTCGGGTTGGCCTTCATGTTGTTGCTGTTTGGCTGGCGGTTTCCCGAATACCGGCGGCTCTACCGTCAACCCGGGATATTCGACCGGCGAAAACTGCTGGTGCTGCTTACGATCAATACCGATCTTTTCATCCGCACGGCAAGCCTGCTGGCGGCCAACTCCTATTTTCTGGCCCGCAGCGCTACCCACGGCAACAGGGTGCTGGCGGCGAATACGATCCTCATACAATTCCGCAACATGACGGCCTATGCCCTCGACGGTATCGCCGCTGCCGCTGAGGTTCTGGTGGGTTCGGCATTGGGATCGGGCCGTAAGGACGATTTCCGCCAGGCCATCCGTTTGTCCATCATTTACGGTATGACGGTCGGCGGCGGGATCAGTCTGATCTACCTCGTGTTCCATCCCTGGCTGCTGCCGATTTTTACCAGGAATCCCGAGGTGCTGGCCCTGGCCGGTGTGTACGTGGTCTGGATCATTGTCGATCCGCTGATCAGCAACTGGTGTTTTATCCTGGATGGGATTTTCATCGGCGCCACCGCCACCAAGACCATGCGCAACGCCATGTTGATCGCCGTGCTCGCGATCTATTTCCCCGTTTTCCTTTGGTTGGAGCCCCGGTACGGCAACCACGGCATGTGGGCCGCCACCGTCATTCTCTATGCAGTACGGGGGGTGGGCCTGGGGTGGCCCCTGCGCCGCATGCTGCGCAGCGAACTAGCAACACTGAAATGAGAGATTTCGCCACCGCGCAGGCATGCGAAGGCGCCCGGAAGCCGATCGGGATTGCCTCGGGCAAGCCGGTACTGGTAGACTCTATGAAGTAGACTCTATGAAGCTGACCGGCCGGCCCGATGTGGGCGCGGCCGGTTCAGGTGATCAATTGAGACGGAAGAGAGAGTGCCGATGGGACCCCTGGAATTGATGGAGCGTTACCAGATCGAGCCGTACCGAGGGTCTGCGGAGAAATTGGAAGAGATCGCCGTCGCCTTCGCGGGGGCACTGCGGAAGCAAAGCGAAGATTCGGCCAAGGTGATCCTGATCAACGACCCCATCAGTCAACAAGGATTCTTCTACGAATTCCGCACCTCCGATATCGTATATGTGGAGGAACTGCCCAATATCGTCATGCGGGACGGTTCGGCGGTTTCGATGGTGCGCCTATGGGTGCGGAAGGGTTCCACTGCGCTCCAGGTCGTTCCATTCCATGTGGAAGCCACCGCGCATCGGCTGTCAGAGTTGGTATGACCCAACCCTTGCCGCAAGCCCGAAATCCTGATTTGCGGCAAACTCCCAACGATAGACGGCAATATTGGGAACCGCCCGATCGAGGCCAGAGCGGTTTGGACGCCGGCACATGGAACGTGATACGTGGAGGCGGCGGATTTCGAATAGGCCATTTCCACCTATATGACTGGACGCACCGTAGAACAGGACCCAGGGATATTGAGACGCATTGCCGTTGAGACGCATTGCCATTGAAACGCATAGCCATTGAAACGCGAATCCCCTAAAAAAATTCTGATCTGCGTTGCTTGGCCCTACGCCAATGGCCCTCGTCATATCGGCCACGTGGCCGGCTTCGGAGTGCCTAGTGACATATTTGCCCGCTACCACCGTCTGGCGGGCAACGAGGTGCTGATGGTCAGCGGCACCGACGAGCACGGAACGCCCATCACGGTTCAGGCGGACAAGGAGGGTATCTCCCCGCGGGAATTGGCCGACCGGTACAATCGTGTGATCGGGGACGATCTGTACAATTTAGGCCTCAGCTACGATCTGTTCACCCGCACGACCACGGCCAACCATTACAGGGTCACTCAGGACCTGTTTAAAACGCTCTATACCAAAGGCTACATCTTCAAGAAGTCGATGATGGGCGCCTTCAGCGCCAAAACAGGACGCACCTTGCCGGACCGATACATCGAGGGCACATGTCCCCATTGCGGCTACGAGGATGCCCGGGGCGATCAGTGTGACCATTGCGGGAAGCAATTGGACCCCAACGAATTGTTGGCACCCCGTTCCAAAATCGACGGTCAACCACCGGTTTTCAAGGAATCCGAGCACTACTTTCTGGACTTGCCCGCGTTCATCGACCCCCTCAAACGGTGGATCGAGGACCAGAGGCATTGGCGGCAAAACGTGCGTCAATTCTCTCTAAATCTCGTGGATGACCTGCATCCCAGGGCCATCACCCGGGATTTGGAGTGGGGAATTCCCATTCCCCTGGAGGAATACGCGCACCGCGACGACAAGAAGATCTATGTCTGGTTCGACGCCGTCATCGGCTATCTTTCAGCCACCGTGGAATGGGCCCGCAACAAGGGCCGTCCGGACGATTGGCGCCAATGGTGGCAGGACGAGGCCGTGCGCCATTATTATTTCATGGGCAAGGACAACATCGTCTTCCACGCGCTGATCTGGCCCAGCATGCTGATCGGTTACGGCAATGGGCTGGACGGCACGTTGGGAGGAGGCACAGGGGAGCCTCTGGCGGTGCCCTTCGACATTGTTTCCAGCGAATTTCTCACCATGGAGGGCAAGAAATTCAGCAGCAGCCGGGGCGTCGCCATCTACGTCCGCGATTTTCTGGAGCGCTACGATCCCGACCCCTTGCGTTATTTTCTGACCATTGCGGGCCCGGAATCGCAGGATACCGATTTTACCTGGGCCGAATTTGTGCGCCGGAATAACGACGAGCTTCTGGCCACCTGGGGCAATCTGATCAACCGGGTTTTATCCATCGCCCATAAGCACTTCGGCAGGGTGCCCGAACCGGGGGAAATGACCCCCGCCGATACGGATCTCCTCTCAATCGTCGAGGCGGGCTTCGAATCGGTTGGAGAGCGGATTGGCAAGGCGCAATTCAAGGGAGCCTTGAACGATGTGATGCGGCTGGCCGACGAGGCCAATCGCTACGTGAGCGCCGAAGAGCCTTGGCGCCTGGTCAAGGAAGACCGCGGGCGAGCCGCGACGGTGATGTACACGGTGCTCCGTGCCATCGATTCGATCAAGGTGATGATCTCCCCTTTCCTGCCATTTTCCTCCCAGACGCTGCATGAAATGCTGGGATATGGGGGTTCCCTGGCAGGCCACCTGCGCTTCGAGGAGGTCACGGAAGGCGACGGGCTGAGCCACCGGGTGCTCACCGGCGATTACGGCGATCGTGTGGGATGTTGGGAACCCTCCGCACTGCGGGCCGGTCAAAAACTTCCCAAACCGCACCCCCTTTTCAAGAAGCTGGACCAGGATGTGGTGGCCGCCGAACTGGTGCGCCTGCAAGAATCGTCGATGTAAGTGGATTTAGAATCTGTGGGGGCCGGTGCCCCACCGCGCGGCATGGCCCTAATATTTTAACCATGGGAGCGATACGATGATCTGCTGCAAAAGGATAGGGATCGGCTTTCTGCTGGCTGGCATGATTTGGATGGGTGCGGCTGATACCGCTCATGCCGCGAAGCTGCAGATCGTGATGAAGGACGGGTTATGGGGCGGGGCCATAGGGGCCTTGCTCGGTTTTGCGCAAATTCTGCTGCTGGAAAACCGTGAGGGCGAGGAGAACCGAATTCTGGTCGGCGCCGGATTGGGAATTATTGTGGGAGTCGGATTCGGTATCGCCGATGCCAGCGGAGCCCTGGCAACCTATGATGCGGATCGAGACCGCCTGGTCGTTGGGATTCCCGCTCCCCGCTTCGTGACCACAGCGCACGGCAGTGAAATGCGGCTGACCTTGCTCGATCTGCCATTTTAACCAAATTTTGCCGGACGGATGGGCTCAGGCGGAGAAACGCTCGCCGTTGGCCCTTGCAATAAATCGCCATACAATCGGTAAAATATCGAATATTTCATTATGGCTTGCGCCTCGTTTCAATTCCAGGGTGAAGACCAGTAGGCCATTGGCCCAAGCGAACGAGCCGAGCGCTCCGGGTGTCGGATACCCGACGGAATTTTTCCGTTCGATTTTCAATGCGCGCACCATCTCGTCAGCCAGGATGTTGATCGTATCGGGTAGGGAATCCGGTGGGCGCTCCACCTCCAGAAAACTGTCCCCATAGCTGTGTAAGGAAAGCACCATTGAAGGGTTCACCACATCCATTGCATGCAGAAAGGCCGCGGTTTCCGGTTCGGACCCGGGCTCGGACCCCGGCGGATAACGGGGATTGAGCGCTTCCGCCTTCCAATCCGGTGTGGGCAGATTTCGGTTGAGATCCACGTTGCGGCCGTTCCAGCGCTGCCGCAGCATGGCACCATCGGGGTTGAGACAGGGTAGCACCGGTACCTCGGACTGGTGCCGGAGCAGCAGTTGGGCCAGGAAGATTCCCTCCGATTCGTCACCGTGGACGCCCCCGAGAACTAAGATGTTGGCCCGCATGGCGTGATAGAGATTAATTGAATTGCCCAAATAGCTGCGGCCCACTTCGCGGGGCGGAAGCCCGACGGCATGCACCTCGTTCCATGCCGGCGGGTCGGCCAAAAGCGGCATGGGCGGGAAAGTGTGAATCCGTGTCATGTGCCGGTGAGCCATCCGCGGCGGGTGTAAAAAACCCTATTATTTGGCCGGTTGAGCCTGTAAAATGAGTTACTCCGGTTGTGGGATCGAAACGGTAGCATAACACGCGCAACCCGAATAAAAACGGCCATCCCGAAAACGGCCGGCACGATAATGGGCATAGACCTTGTTCGCATCAAGAGCATACGGTCCGCGGAGCGGCACCGGGTTTTGGATTCCGCTCCGGGATTCGCACCTTTGTCCCGCATATTTACCCGATAAACGAGCCCTCGCACCGAAAATGGCGTTGAATCAGCCAGGCGCATGTGCCACGTATGACAGGTTGTCCAAATTCTGTCTCACGCGAGTGCAGTACTGACATGTATATTGCCGACGAACTGCGTAAGATCCGCCGTAGCCTCGATTCATACGTTATCGGGCACGAGCCGGTAAAAGAATCCATCCTTTTGGCGTTGATCGCCAGAGAGCACGTCTATCTAGAAGGCGAACCGGGTTGCGCCAAAACCTTGCTGGCCGAGGTTGCCGCCCATTCGGTCAACCTGAAATTCTATTTCAACCAGTTCCACCGTGACACCCGGCTGGCCGAGCTGATTGGTGACGTGGTACTGGAAAGGTCCGAGCTTGCCGATGGAAAGGGTGAGGTGGTGCGTCAACGGGTGCGGCACGGGGGGGTGCTCACCGCCGATCTCGTCCTGCTGGACGACATTTCCCGGGCGCCTGGGGAGGCGCTTAATGTGCTGCTGCGCATATTGAACGAGCGAAAATTCCAATCGCAACCGATTCCGTTGATTACGGCCATCGCCACCACCAACCCCACCGGCGCAGCTTATTACAACGAACCGTTGGACCCAGCGAATCTGGATCGATTCACCCTTCAGCTCAAGATCACAGGAGCGATTTCTACCCAAAAGTGGCAGGAAGCCCGTGCAATTGTCGATCGCTACGACGGACCGCCGGAGGAAATCACAGTTAAGCAGACCGTAACGGCGGATCTGCTTGCCGAAGCGAGCCGGGCGATCCAGGGCGTAGTGCTACCGCCCATGGTGATGGGGGCTTACCGTAGGTTTCTCGATGCACTGCTGAACAAATATGGTTGCAATCCGTCCAATTCCCTCCTCACCGACCGCACCATGCTGGTCAAGGTGCCGCGAATGATCAAGGCGCTGGCCCTACTCCAGGGCAGGACAACTGCCAAGGTCGAGGACCTGCGGGTTTTGAAGTACATCCTCACCTTTCGCGTGCCCGAGGAGGTCTACAATATGTTGGACGAGATCCTGCAAGATATCATCGAAGAGCAGGAGCTGGCCGAATTGGAGCAGGCTGGGGATGAGGAATTGGAAGCCCAACAGGGACAGGACGCCGCGCAGGAGGGCGAAAGCGAAGAACAGGCGGCCGCCGGAGAAGGCGAGAGCGATTCCGTGGACGATCTGCTGGAGGCTCTGAATTCCGAGGATAGCGGCTCCGGCGAGCACAAACCGGTGCAATTGCAGGCCAATTCCAGCGGCGAACCTTCAAGCCGATATCAATTCAATGCGCCGCAATCGGTGAAGAATCTGGAATTGCTGCTGAGCCGCATCAATGGCCGCCTGGAACGCAACAATTCCGATTCGGAGGTGCACCCCGGGGGTTCGCCGCGCACGTGGAAGCGAATGAGATCCTTCGACGAATTGCTCGATACTGATCCCGCGGAAATCGCCAATTGGATGGATTGGATCCATCCCAGTCTGCCTCGCGTCTACCGGCGCGAAAAAAAATACGTGGGCGGCGAAATGGTGATCGTCCGCGACGTCAGCCAATCCATGGAGGGCCGCTATGCGCGGTGGACCTCGTCGGTCGTCACGAAATTAGTCGATTTGGTGCGCAAGAAACGGATGCGGATCGGGTATATCGAGTTCAACCACGTTTCCCGCAAGTACAATTATGCCGGCCGATTTTTCACCCGGGATTACGACAAGATTGTCGAAATCGCCTCCAACGTGGTTTGTTCGGGCGTGACCAATTACCAATTGCCCTTGCGGGACGCGTTGAAGGAATTTCGTGCGCGCGGAACCAACAATAAGCACATCGTCTTTCTCACCGACGGCGAGCCAACCCAGGGCGATTGGCTGGTGCGCGAAGAGCGGAAGATGGCCAAGAAATTGAACGTGGCCATCCACACCCTATTTATCGGCACGACGGAATGTCCGGAAATCCTGGACATCATCTCCGAAGAGTCGGGGGGGTGCCAATTCCTGGCCGTGCCCGACGAGTTGGGGGGGCTCTGCGTGGAGGAGCGCCCCCAGCGTACCCAATCCGGCACAACGAGCCGGTTCCATGCAAACAACATCGCAAATCTGCGCCCACCGTCGTCCATGGGCAGCTTGCGCGGCCAACTATCGATGCCATCCGGGCGGCGATAGCGGCGGCCCTTCCCGGCAACACTGAAGGATTGCACGATGAGGAATCAATGAGGCCTGCTTTGGAAAGCTCCAGTTCCACCGAGGGCATCGCAGAGAATTTCAACCTGTTGCGCCGGGAGTTGGACCGTTATGTGATCGGCCACGAAAGTCTCAAGGAGGCGCTTATCCTGGGCTTGATTGCTCGCGAGCACATCTATATCGAAGGGCCTCCGGGTATCGCCAAAACCATGCTGGCCGAGCTGGTCTCGGCGTCAGCCAATCTGGATTTTTACTTTTACCAGTTCCACCGGGATACACGGCTGGCCGAACTCATCGGCGATATGGTCATCCAACGAGAACGGGACGGGGAAAACACCGAACTCATCGTCCAGTCGATCCGCAAGGGGGGCGTGCTGACAGCGGAACTTTGTGTTCTGGACGACATCTCCCGGTCACCGGGCGAGGCGCTGAACGTGCTGCTGCGCATCCTCAACGAACGACGATTCATGAACGAGTCGATTCCCCTGCTCACGGCCATAGCCACGAGCAATCCCACGGCGGACGACTATTACAACGAGCCTTTGGACCCAGCCAACCTGGATCGATTCACGATTCAGATCCGCTCCGATGGGCTGATTCAGGAAAATCAGTGGGATAAGGTGAAAGCCGTGATCGATCTGTATGCGGACACGCAGTTCAGCGACAGGATCGAGCCCGAGCCGATTCTAAATCGCGAAATATTCGATACCGCCTACAGGGAACTGCACCGGGTGCGGGTGCCGGAAGCGGTAAAGCGCGGTCTGATCGACCTCCTCAACCGGCTCGTCAACCAATACAAACTGGACAACACCAATTCCCTAATTACCGACCGGGCGTTTCTGGTGAAAGGGATCAAGGTGATGAAAGCCAAGGCATTGCTGGAAGGGCGGAACACGGTGGTGCCTGAGGACCTTCATATTCTGGCATTCATGACCACATTCCGTGTTCCCGAGGAGATCCACCTCAATATGGGCGATCTGATCGTCGAGACCCTCAGGCGTATCGGAGAATGATCGCTCGCCATCCCGGAACCGGATGCGGGATCGGCAGACTTTCTCGTGGTAATTCCGGGCTTTTGGTGAATCCGGGCTGCCCCCCACGAGCCACCCTGTCCGAGCGCGTTCATGATTGGACGCCACCGGACGGGATCCCTGCATCCCGGTAATAGGGCCGCCTCAGGGATTGATTTCCCGCTTACCCACTGAATCGCAACGGATCGTCACTGCGCGGCCAACCGCCGGAAGGGTATCAGCCAGCGAGATTGTCTGCCGGCGATTCGTCGTAAGTAAATTCGATCTGCAGCAATTTGCCCACGGAAAGCAGGAGATCACCCGCGTCGAAGGGCTTGGAAATCACACTGTCGCAGCCCGCTCGAATGAACTCCCTCTCGTTGCGGACAAAGGCGTTAGCGGTCAACGCGATGATGGCGATCCGGCCTTCATTTTCCATTTCGCGTATGCGGCGGGCCGCTTCCATTCCATCCATGACCGGCATGCGGACATCCATCAGAATGAGATGGGGGCTGAATTCTTCGAACTGATGGATTGCCTCCGAGCCGTTCACGGCTTCCTGGGTTGTGAATCCCGTGCGCTCCAATAGGTTTTTAAGAAACTTGCGGTTGACCCGTTCGTCATCCACGATCAGGATTCGCCAGTCGCGGTGGCCGGCCAAACCCGTGATCGTTTTATGGTCATCCGGCCGCGGGAGCGTTTCTTCCCCGAGCGCTTTCAGCGGCAGCGAGAAAGCGAAGACACTGCCTTCGTTTTCCCTGCTGTCCACAGTCAGTTGACCGCCCATCAATTCGACGAAGTTCTTGGATATGGGCAGACCCAGGCCCGTTCCCCCGGCCGCTGCGGTGCGATCGGCCTGGTGAAACGGTTCGAATATGTGGTTCAGGTCCTCATTTGATATGCCCGCACCGGTGTCTTTGACCTTGAACCGGATTCCCTCCACCCCTCTGGAAACCTCCAGGCGCACGCCACCCTGGTCGGTGAACTTGATCGCGTTTCCGATGAGATTAATCAATACCTGGCGCACCTTGCGCCGATCGCCACGCACGTATTGCGGCACGTCGGCTTGGACGTCCATTTCCAATGTCAGCCCCTTGACCGTAGCCCGGACGCTGAACATATCCATCAATCCTTCCAGGTTCAGGTAAAGATCGAACTCTTCTTCCTGCACCGTTTCCATACCCGCCTCGATCTTGCTGATGTCCAGCACGTCGTTGATCAGCTCCAGCAGGTGCTCGGCGCTGGAATGGATGATGCGCATATCGTTGAGGTGCTCCTCCCCCAAAGTCGGATCGCGCTTCAAAAGCTGCGTGAATCCCAGAATGGCGCTCAACGGATTTCGCAGCTCGTGGCTCATGTGGGACAGGAACCGGGACTTGGCCTGGTTGGCCTCGATCAGCTGCTGCTCGGCCCGTTTGAGTTCGCTGATGTCGCGCAGAATGCCGGTAAAGGTGACCCGGTCCCCATCGCGCACCTCGCTCACGTTGAGAAACAAGGGAAAGGTGCTTCCGTCCTTGCGCCGGCCGGTCAATTCCCGGCCGACGCCGATGATCGCGGTCTCACCCGTCTGCAGGTACCGGTCGATGAACCCGTTGTGAATATCCGCGATTTCGGGGGGCATGAGGACGTTCACGTTCCGGCCAATGACATCGAGGGCGCTGTAACCGAAAATGTGCTCCGCGGCCTTGTTGAAGGATTGTACGATGCATGCGTCGTCCATGGTGACGATGCCGTCTCCGGCCGTGTCCAGAATCGAGGCCAGGTGGGATTCACTTTTCTTTAGTGCCTCCTCGGCCCGTTTTCGCTCGGTAATGTCCACGTGTACGGAGAAATAGGCGGGCGCGCCTTGCCAATCCACTTTGCGGGTAAAGGACTCAACCCAAAACCGCGCTCCGTCGGGACGCAACGCCTCGAGCTGGGCGGGTACCAACGTCCCATCCTTTAACAGGCTGCGGAAATTGGGGTTGATTTTGATGCCCTCATTTCCCGTCGAGCCGTTTTGGCGCAAATCAAGACCGGAACGGCACCGGATCGGTCTGTGTTCCCCTCTTTATTGAGGCGTTTGGGGCCCAAATGCGTTCAAACGGCGCAGATCGGCCCTGGAAGTCACCCTGCGAGCGCCAAGTTTCGCATTCTGACCAGGTTGTAGGCGGCCAGGGAGAAGGTAAACATCCAGCTAACCTTTTGAGTACCCCGATGTCTTGTTTTGCGCATAACGCCCACGGTTTTGACCCAGCCGAAGATTTCCTCGACCCGTTTTCGCTTGACCTGGCTGACCGTGTAGCCCGCATGTCGGGTGGTGCGGCCGTCGATGGCGCTCTTGCGATTGGTGTTGTTCTGGGCCACATGAGGCGTGACTTTCAAGCTGCGCAGGGTGTCCACGAAGTCGCGCGTGTCATAGTTTTTGTCACCACCCAGGGTGACGCGCTGGTTGCCGCCGATGTCCTGCAACATGTCCAGGCAGGCGTCCCGCTCCGCGGTGCCGCTGGCTTGTGTCAAGCGTGTGCTGACCGCCAAGCCGTTGCGGTTCTCCATCAACACGTGGCCCATGTAACACAGTTGAGCGCCAGCGCCCTTGGACTTCTTGTACAGCCGGCTGTCAGGGTCGGTGGTGGATTGGTGCGTGGCGTTACTGCGCTTCTCTTTCTTGAAGTCCGTCGTCGTATTGCGCGTTCCGTCTTTCGGGTGCACCGGCGGCTCGTCCTTGCGCTTGAAGCTCTTGTGCCCGGCCCAGGCTTCGATCAGCGTGCCGTCTACCGTGAAATGATCATCGGAGAGCAACTTGTCCCCCCGCGCCTGGGCCAGTACAGCATCGAAAAATGCCTGGGCGACATCGCCTTCCAGCAGCCGGTCCCGGTTCTTGGTGAACACGGTCACGTCCCACACCGGATCGTCCATGTCCAGGTTCACAAACCAGCGGAAGAGCAAGTTGTAGTGCAGTTGCTCCATCAACTGCCGCTCGCTGCGGATCGAGTACAACACCTGCAGCACCAGCGCCCGCAACAGCCGCTCAGGCGGAATCGAATCCCGCCCGCTCGGCGCGTAAAGTTTGTCGAACAAAGGACTCAAGGCCCTCAGCGCCCGGTCCACCATCTTGCGCATCGCGCGCAGGGGATGATCGGCGGGAATCCGATCCTCCAACAAAACATAGCTAAACATCGCCGGTTGCTGAGTGTCCTGGCCGCGCATCGCTTCTCCTCCGTGAAAAACACTTTTGGGTAGGGTTGAATCTGTTATACCAGACTCAGCCCGAATTTCCGCAACCTGCTAGACGGCCAGCCTGGGGATCGCCCCCACGTGATCTCAAGAATTCTGAACCACGTAGAGACTGGGGTCACCGCCGTCTACAACCGCCACAGCTACGACGCTGAAAAGCGGAATGCGCTTGAGCGGTGGGAAAAGAAACTGCTGGAGATTGTGGGAGAGGGGCCAAGTGACGTTGAGCCGAAAGAATCTGAGCCCGAGCCCGAACCGAAACCCCGAGAGCCCAAATCTAATAATATTTCAGAAGACGTTCCGTACGCAATGCTGGACATGATTCGGAAGGTGAATCGGTAGGAGTGGTGAGATTGGGGGGTTGAAACCAGTGATGTAAACGATTGATATTACTAGTAATTATTGAGATAGCGGGAATCGACCATATTGTCGATGCGATTTTGTTTCCGTCTCTATACCATTTGTATTAAATAACCTATTGGTTCTGCACCTGTGCGAATGGTGGAGGCTGCGCCTCGGTATATGCACTGCGGTTATGCACAACTCAGGGGTAACAGGGACAGTTGTGTAATGGGAAAGGGATGAGCTAATTTTTCAGAATCGCATGTGGGAATATTAGACGTGTAAATGATAGAGAATTCCAAATGACCTACGTTACCGAAGAGAGATTGAAAAGCCACCTAGACACAAACCAACTCAAACGTGAACAATTATGCCTAAGTATTCTTAAGACGGATAAGCGTTTCTCAAATATTCGACCTCGCCATCCAAGAGGGGGGCCGGATGGTGGCCGTGACATCGACGCAACATTCGAGGGAACTCAGAAGACTTTTTGTGCCGTCGGTTTTGTTAACCAAGCGAACGATTCCGATAAGCATAAAAAAGCTGTGAAGAAAAAGTTCAAAGAGGATTTGGCGACTGCTCTTGGTACTGAACCAGCGCTCGACGTATTTGTATTCTTTACCAATGTCAATCTGACGGTCTCTGAGAAAGATAATCTGGTTGCCTTTTCTAGCAAAGGGAATATCGGATACTGTGAAATATTCGACCGTGAACGCATGCGGATTTGCCTAGATAGTCCCGATGGTATGAGTATTCGATTTCAATACCTTGGCATCGCACTTTCCGAAACAGAACAGGCAGCATTCTTTGCTCGTTGGGGTGAGGACATCCAAAATGTAATTAACGAGGGATTTGGACAAGTGCAGAAGGTGCTTAATCGCTTACAATTCCTGTACGAGTCTGAAGCCGTCTTGAGTCAGTTTGTGGTGCTAATGGAACTTGACAGGGAGTATGACGCCACTGAAATTGGTCACTTTCGATTTTTCAGTGTGCTTACTCTGAACGAGCCCCGTAGCGGTATTTTGGGCGTGATATTTGGAATCACTGACAATCCAGATCGTCCTAAAGCGTCAAAAGAGACAGACCTGAACCCAGCAATTTCTGGTGTGGAGAATGGAATGTCAGGCATTCATTTGGAGCACAGAGTTTCCAATCCAATAGACTCAGATAATGAAGATGTCTCCAATTTAGACGATATTCAAGTAGAATATATAACTAGGTCAACAATGTCATCGGTTGGAAGAAAAAGTATCCATAGAATATCTGCACAGTTTGGATATGGCGATTTTTTTCGAGTTCCTCCGTATATCAAATTCAAAGATATTGACAATTCAATGATTACGATGTTTATCAACGCATCATTAGTTAGTAAGATTAAATCATTCACCCTAATTGGTAATGAATATAAAATCTATAGACTTGACAGATCAATGATGAGCTTTGATAAATTTAACACACGTTTTCATGCAGGTATGGTCTTTTCAACAAGTGAATTAGAGGATGACTGGGTAAGAGTTATGGGCAGCCGAGGAGGACTCAGCATCAGATTTTCAGAGTTGACTCCAAAACGATTTATAGATCCAGACGAAGTTGCTGGGGGACTTACGGATAGCTAAATTCTTACATCTACAAATATGTGACAATAGTCCTTTAGTTCCTATCCCAGAGTGCCGTATCCAGGTAGGTGGAATAGAGCTTAATTCCCCTTCCATTTCCTCTGTTTTCACTTCGAGATGATTCACGAATCCGTGTCGCCATTTCAACTTGGCCCCAATCAATTTGATCTGTTTCACTTTTCCCGAAGCCGCAACTACGACTAGTACCGCCAGTCGATC
>JACZRV010000070.1 GCA_022574555.1 SAR324 cluster bacterium | reverse complement strand
TCTCGGCCCCGTGCCGCTGAACCAATGGCGGTACTTAAGGGATGTTCTCAAGGATGAGTAGCGATTGTGTCGATTCGCGCCGGCGAGCTTGATCACGCTTGGCATAAAGTGGGGTTGCAGACCCGCCAGGGTCGAAGGCAAATTCGGCCTGCGCGCGTTGGGTCAGTCCCTGGCGCGGGAATTCGGTGCTCAAGGCATCCACGTGGCCCACATCATCATCGACGGCCAGATCGATAATCCTCGCACCAAGGCCCGCAATCCGGCCGAACGCGCGGACGATACCTACCTGTCCGCCGATGCCATCGCCGAAAACTACTGGCAATTGCACGTCCAGCACCGCACGACGTGGACCCTGGAATTGGACCTGCGGCCCTACGGAGAAAAGTTCTAGCGCAGTGACTGAGACCTGTTTTGTTGAAGCGGTGTGGGTATTGGGTGTCGATTTACGAACACATGCTCAGTGAGCGCATATCATTCCAAGATCGGCGCTTGGGAACGACCGTGTGGGTCGTTTCCTTGATTATCGCTTACAGCGCACCTCGATCGATAGTTCTCTCCACGGACGACGGCCAGGGCCGCGGTAATTGCCTCACCCGCCCCGGAGTTCGTTTTTCACCCGCGCGGCTTGGTTTAGCAATGCCTTGGGCATGCGCTCGCCGAATTTGGTGAAGAAGCCCTCGATATCCTCGATCTCTTCCAACCAGGCTTCCTTGTCGATGGTGGTGAGCTCGGTCATGGTATCGGGCCCGAGACCCAGGCCGGAGGTATCGATGGCTTCGGGTGTGGGCAAATAACCAATCGGTGTGCGTGTTGCCGCGCCCCGGCCCTGGCAACGATCCAGTATCCAACGCAGAACGCGAAGATTTTCACCGAAGCCGGGCCACATGAAATTGCCGTCGGCGTCCTGGCGGAACCAGTTGACGTTGAAAATCTTGGGCAACGCGTCGGATTTCGCGCCGAAGCTGAGCCAGTGAGACCAGTAATCGGCCATGTTGTAGCCGCAAAACGGCAGCATGGCCATGGGGTCGCGCCGTACCACCCCCACCTTTCCCGTCGCGGCGGCCGTGGTCTCGGAGCCGACCGAGGCCCCCACGAAGACCCCGTGTTCCCAGTTCAGCGATTGAAATACGAGAGGAGCGAGGGAGGCTCGGCGCCCGCCGAAAAGTATGGCCGAGATGGGGACGCCGTTGGGCGCTTCGAATTCGGGGGATATATTGGGGAGGCGGCTGTTGGTTACGGTGAAGCGGGAATTCGGATGAGCGGCGGTGCCATTGCCGGGATCGTAGGAACGGCCTTGCCAATCGGTCAACTGGGGAGGCGGTTCCTTGGAGAGCCCTTCCCACCACGGTTGCCCGTCGGGCGTTACTGCCACGTTGGTGAATATGGTGTCACGCTGTACCGCGGACATCATGTAGGCGTTGGTCTGTTCGCTCGTACCCGGCGCGACACCGAAGATACCGGCCTCCGGATTAACGGCCCACAGCCGGCCATCCTCCGCCAGATGCATCCAGGCGATGTCGTCGCCGACCGTCCAGATCTTATATCCCTTCTGCGATGCGGGTGGAATCAGCATCGCCAGGTTGGTCTTGCCGCAAGCGGACGGAAACGCCGCGGCGATGTAGTGCGTTTCGCCGGTGGGCACCTCCACGCCCACGATCAACATGTGTTCCGCCAACCAACCTTCACGCCGTGCATCCCAGCTTCCCAGGCGCAATGCGTGGCATTTCTTTCCGAGCAGCGCATTGCCCCCGTAACCGGAACCGATGCTTTTGATCATGCGCTCCTCGGGGAAGTGCATGATAAATCGGCGCTCCGGACTGAGATCGCCGGTGGAGTGCAGGCCCTTGACGAAGGTGCCGGTCTGTGCAATTTTTTCCATCGCCGGCTGGCCCATACGCGTCATGATGCGCATGCTGGCCACCACGTAGGGGCTGTCCGTGAGTTCCACCCCCAGGCTGGCGTAAGGGGATTGCAGCGGACCCATGATGTAAGGCACCACGTACATTGTGCGGCCCTTCATGCTGCCCGCGAACAGCGCATCCACATTCCGATGCGCGTCTTCGGGGTCCATCCAATTGTTGGTCGGTCCGGCGTCGACCTTGGATCGGGTGCAAATAAAGGTCAAGTGCTCGGTACGGGCCACGTCGCTCGAGTCGGAGCGGTGCAGATGGCAGTTGGGGTGGGTTTCGGAATTGAGTGCAATCAGGTCACCCGATTTCAGCATCACATTGATGAGATTCTCGAACTCGTCTTGCGATCCGTCGCACCAATGAATCCGATCGGGTTGGGTGAGCTTGGCTGCCTTGTCGACCCAAGCCTGCAATTCACCATTCATCATGATTTTCCCTATCCGATGTGATTAATGGCTGAATAAACGAGTGGTAAAAAGAATTGGCCTGGCGATACACCTGATAGGGGAAGAACGACACTCTGACCGGTCATCGTGATCCTCCGCGGCGTGATCATCGTCCGGCAGCAATCGAAACAGGTCCCGGCACGCAAAAGATCGTAAAGCAACCTTTACGCACCACGTAGATCGCTGTAGGGCGCCCCGCCCAACGGCTTGGCCGGCGGGGTCGCCCATGATCAGTTGAAAATGCGCCCGCACTCGTGTGGTGTGGTCGCCCTCACCGCATTTTATCACCGCCCGTACGGTGAAAAAGCCGGAATGCGGGAGGCCAATCTTGGCGCAAATTGGCTAGAGGGGCTTCACGCCTTTCGCCGAGGGACCCTTGGGGGTTTCCTCAACCGAAAATTCTACGCTCTGCCCTTCCTGGAGCGTGCGGAATCCGTCAATGATGATTTCCGACTGGTGGCAGAAAACGTCCTTACCGCCGTCATCGGGAGAGATGAAGCCAAAACCTTTGGCATCGTTGAACCACTTTACTTTTCCGATCATGTCACTCCTATATGTGCTTTGAAACGACCCGCTGCACTATGCAGCGTAGCGCCTACATCGGTACCTCACGGAATTGCGAAGAGATGGGGAATATCTGCGGTCGTTTGGGTGGTCGGAATTGAAGGCTACCGCGAGCAAAAGAGGAAATCCAGGTAAAACTTTGAACACTTTCCGGTTCATGCCCCGTTGGATCGACAGAACAGCGACTTACTGTCCAGAGGAGTTGCCATCCGTCAAACCGGACGGTGGCGGTCGCGATTCCGAACACAAGCCCAAACTAACCGATTCGTGCGAGGCAATCCAGTATAATCGCAAATCATCCGCAATTTTATTAACACACCGCTGCTGGCGATTCCGCGTTCTGAAATCGGGTCGATCTACCGCAAACCTCAGCGTGGGAAAGGAACTGCCCGCGTCCTCACCCCCCTGCCCCTTCCGCATCGGCCAGGGCGTACCATGGCAGCAAGGCACATTTAATGCGGCTGCGATGCTTCTTGACCTCAACCAACGGTTCCAGGGCCGCCAGATCGGCAGGAAGATCGCTCGCCTCCCCCTCCATCACGCCGGCGAACGTGCGACCAAGAACCCTGGCGACTTCCAAATCCTGCCCTTGAACGACCTGACTCATCAGCGATGCCGCAGCGGTGACGATGGCGCAGCCGCGCACCTGAAAGCGGATATCCGCCAGGATCCCGCCCTCAAGGGAGGCGGTGAGCTCCAGTTCGTCCCCGCACAAAGGATTGGAAGCCCGGGCTTGCAGGGTGGGGTTTTCCACGCGGCCTGAGTTGCGCGGGTTTTTGGCGTGTTCCAGAATGACTGCGCGGTAAAGTCCGCCCTTGTCCTCGTCCATTAGCGGAAAACCCTCGCCACCCGTTCCAATCCCCCAATGAGGCGCTCCACGTCACCCTGGTCGTTGTAAACGGAAAAGCTGGCGCGCAATACCGCCGGCACCCCAAGCCGGCGCATCAGAAGCTGGCAGCAGTGATGTCCGCCCCGCACCGCCACCCCAACCTCGTCCAGGATTTGGGCGGCATCGTGGGGATGCACCCCATCGGCGTTGAAGGCGATCACCCCGCTTTGGATCAGGCTGTCCCGTGGGCCGAACACGGTGATTCCTGGCGCCTGGTCCAAAGCGGCCAGTGCATATTCGGTCAGGCTCGCTTCCCAGGCTTGTACTTCGGCCATCCCGATGGCCGTGAGGTAATCCACGGCCGTGGCCAGGGCTGCCGCTCCGGCGATATTGGGGGTGCCCGCCTCGAACCGCCACGGGGGCTCCATCCACTCCGCTCCGGCCTCCTCCACCCGGGTAATCATTCCCCCGCCGCCTTGCACGGGCTCCATGGAGGCCAGGATGTGCTCCTTGGCGTAAAGCACACCGATACCCGTGGGTGCCAGCATCTTGTGGCCGGAGAAGGCTAAAAATTCGCAGTCCAACGCTGCCACGTCGACCGGAGCGCGGGGCACACCCTGGGCGCCGTCCACCAATACCACGGCACCCAGATCGTGGGCCTCGCTGATCATGTCGCGGAGCGGATTGACCGTACCCAGTACATTGGAGGTGTGGGTAAGCGCGACCAGCCGGGTGTTTTTGTTCAGCAGGGACGAAAAATGTTTGCGGTCCAGGAGACCCCGCGGGGTCACGCGCGCGTAGCGGATGGCCGCGCCCGTTTCCCGGGCCACCATCTGCCAGGGTACGATGTTGGAATGGTGCTCCATCTCACTCAGCACGATTTCATTCCCCGCCGTCAGATGGGCGCGGGCCCAGGACTGGGCCACGAGGTTGATCGCCTCGGTGGTGCCGCGCGTGAAGACGATGCAGCGGGCCGAGGGCGCCCCGATGAATCGGGCCACTTTGGCTCGAGCATCCTCGTATAACGCGGTGGCTTCTTCGGAGAGGGTGTGCACGGCCCGGTGCACATTGGCGTTGTGCTGCTCGTAGAAACGCGTGATAGCCTGGATCACCGACCGCGGTTTTTGGGTGGTGGCGGCATTGTCCAGGTAGGTCAGGGGATGGCCGTTGATCTCCCGTTGCAGAATCGGGAAGTCGGCCCGGTTGGCGTTGATCTCCATGGCCCCTACGTCACTCGAACAACTCCCGGCAGGCATCAGGCGCGCCCTCGCCGGTGGCGGCTTCCACTTCCACCAGGGGGCGGCATGAGCCTCCCCGATATCTGGCGACGATCTCGCTCATGATGCTGAACGCTATTTCCGCCGGGGTGACGGCACCCAGGTCCAGTCCAGCCGGGGCATGGACGTTGTTCATCTTCTCCGGCCCGATGCCCATTTCGTGCAGGTAGTCCAGTACCAGACCCGACCGTTTCTGACTGGCGATGAGGCCAATATAGGCCGCGCTGCCCTCCAGGGCCTTGCGCATGGAAAGATGATCCCCCTTGTGCAGCGTGGCGATCACCACATAGGTTTCGGGTGTGACATCCATGCGGCTGAAATCCAGATCGCCGGTGACAAAGCGGGTCGACGCGGGAAATTCGCCCGCCGCCGTCTCGGTCGCGTTCACGGTCACGGGCCAGTTTATCAGCGCAGCCACGCGGGCCAGTTCCTCGGCGATTCGTCCCTGGCCGACCACCAATAATTTCGGCTGGCTGTCCCGGTTTGCGGGTGGAGGGCTCACCTCCTCCGCGCTACCGATCCCACGGCCCTTGACCAACCGCAGGGGGATGGGCCGCCTGCCGCGCTCGCCGGCCAATAGTTCGCCCATGATGCCCAGCGAAATCTCCTCCACGGTCTCTCCTCCCAGGTCCAATCCTGCCGGAGTGCGCACCCGCTCCAGCTCCCTTTGGGACACACCCTCATTGCGCAGTACCCGGCCCAAGATGTGCAGACGGCTGCGGCGAGCCACCATGGCCAAGCTAACCGGATTGGATTCCAGACTTCGGCGCAGCGCCGGCAGCTGCCCCTCGTGATCAGCACAAATGACCACCGAGCCGTCGGCAGGAATACTGACGGCATCCCATCGATCCCGTATCACGGCGTCGGCCGTGGGAAAATGACCGGTCTCCGCTGCGGGCGAATGAATGCTCACGGCAAAGCCCAAGGAGCTTCCCAACAGACTCAGATGGCGCGCCAGCCGGTTGTGGCCCACGATCAGCAAGTGTTTGGGCGGAAAGTAGGGCTCGATGTAGACTTCCATATTCCCGCCACAGGGCATGCCCACGCCCAAAACCTCGTCGTCGAGATCCACCATCACGATACGTGTGCGCCGTTCGGCTATTGCCGCCAGCGATTCTTCGCGCACGAGGGTCTCCGCGCATCCTCCGCCTACCCAGCCGAAGACGTTGCGGCCCTCGGGGTCGATGAGGGCTTTGGAGCCCGGCTTGGCCGACGCGGAACCGGTCACGCGGATCACCGTCGCCAGGGCGAAGGGGCGTTTGTCCGCCTGATACCGCGCCATGATGGCGTGCAGTTTGGCCGGCATATGCACCGTTTCTCTCATTCAATTCACCGTTTCGCTCACAGGGCCGCCGCAAGGAGTTGCTGGTATTGCTCGGGTGTATCGATATCGCGGACGACATGGTCGGTCTGCATCTCCACCTCCAGCACGGCTTGCGGATGGCGCTTCACGATCCCCCGGCATCCGGCGACCGGCCCCCGCCCCGCCAAAACCTCGCACCGGTATAGCGCCGGAAAGATCACGGGATTGCCCCTTTGCCCTTGGTGAAAAGGCACGACGATCCGTGTCCCGTGGGCGTTGCGGAATTTCTCGATCAGGCGATCGAGATCGGCCGCTTCCAGCAGGGGCAGATCGGTCAGGCACACCATGTAACCCGCCGCATCGGTTGAAGCCGCCCGCAGCCCGACTTTGACCGTGCCGCCCATGCCCTCGGCGTAATCGGGGTTCTGCACCAGTTTCACCGGCCGGTTGATCATCTTCTCCCGCACCTGTTGCGCCTGGTGACCCACCACCACGATCGTCTCCATGACGTCGGAGCACGTGACGGCATCCACGATATTCTCCAATATGGTCGACCCGCGAAAGGGCAGGAGCAGCTTGTTTTCTCCCCCCATGCGGGTGGATTGGCCCGCCGCCAGCACGATGGCCGAAATCATGACGCCCGCCCCCCGATGGCGTACTGTGCCGGGTTATCGTCGAACTTTTGCTTGCAGCCCGCGCCGCAGAAATAGACACGCTGCTCGTGGTAATCGGAGCTGTATTGGGCCGTGGCGATCTCCACCGTCATGTTGCAGATGGGATCGATCGCCTGGAGTGCAGCCGGCCCTGGATCGGACTCCTGCCCTTCCCTCGCCGCCGATGCGGGATAAGCCCCACTGCGCCGCTCGGAAACCACCTGGGCCATGACGCTCAAGGCGATCTCCTCCGGATCCTTGGCGTTGATTTCGATGCCCGCCGGCACCTTCACCCGCGCCAGTTGCGCTTTGGTAAAGCCCTGACCCTCCAGAAATTGGGATACGGCCCGCCACTTCTTACCGCTGGCCACGAAAGCCAGGTAAGGCGTATTCAATCGCAAGGCCGCCGCCATTCCCCCTTCGTCGTCTTCTCCCTGGGTGGAAACCACCACGAACGACTGACCGGGCCGTTCCACCGTGGATAGATCGAGGGTCTGTTCCACCCTCCCGGCGTCGGGGAAATCCTCCGCCGACGCCAGGGGCGCGTGCACGATGACTTCGTACTGGAGCGCGGCGGCGATGCGGGAAAGGGTGCGCGCCACCGGGGAGCGGCCCAGAATCACCAATTGGGGCGGCGGTAAGACAGGCTCGATGAATATATCCATGGTACCCCCGCTGTGACAGACCATTTCATAGGTCACCAGTCCGTTCACCTCGGCTTGCCCCGCCTCGGGTGTGATGCGCACCAGGCGCGGCGTGCCTTCCCGGAGCGCACGGCGCGACTCCTCGATGACGATGGGCTGGGCGCAGCCGCCGCCGATCCAGCCGGTGATCACTCCCTCACGGTCGACCACACCCCGGGCGCCCGGCTTCGCGGAGGTGGGCGATTCGCAGCGAACCACCAAAACCATCACGTAAGGCTCGGCATCGCGCCGCAGGATTTCCGCTCTTTGATCTACTGTGTTCATTCCGGCGATGTTCATTCCGGCAATGTTCATTCTGGCGATCGGTTGGAAAGGGGCCGCCGCTTCGTATTTTGATTTTGCAGGGGAAACATTATTTCACCAAATATCTTTCAATGTCCAACAAGCTCTCCAGGTTGTGGGCCGGGGCGAACACGTCCACCAAAGGGAGCGCGGTGCTCATGCCCCTGGCGATGGGCTCGTAACCTGCGATTCCCAGCAGGGGGTTGAGCCAGATCACCTTGCGGGCCAATTTGCCGATGGCTTTCAGCCCGTCGGCAAGCCGCTCCGGTTCGCCGGTATCCAGGCCGTCGCTGAGGATGATGAAGACGCTGTCCTGCCGGAAGACCCGTCCCCCGTGCTCCCGCACCAAGGCGTGGAGGCAATCGCCGATGCGGGTTCCTCCATTCCATCCGATCCGCTTGCGGGACAACGCGGCCAGGGCGCCCCCCAGGGAACGGGCGGCCAGAACGCCGCTCACGTCTTCCAACGCGGTACTGAACACAAACGAATGCACCCGCCGGAACCGCCGTTGCAGGACATACAACAGCCGCAAAAAGGTGAAGCTGTACAATTCCATGGAGCCGCTGACATCCAGCATCACCACCAGACGCGGCCTCCGCGGTTTGCGGCCGGCGAAGACCAGGTACAGCGGATCCCCGCCCTGGCTCAGGTTGCGGCGCATGGTGCGCCGAAAATGGAGCCGGTTTTTCCAGTTCGCCCCGCGCAACCGGCGGGGGAGGTTCACGTACATGCGCCGCCACAAACGCGCGGCCAGCCGCTCCAGCCGCACCTGGTCCACGGGGGTGACCTGGGAGAAATCCATCGTGCGCAGCACCTCTAGGGTACTGGCACCCGAGGTGGTTCGCGTACTTTGCTCCACGTCGGCGGCGTCACCGAATCCGGTGGTCAGATCCAATCCCCCCGGAAATTCGCGGCGCTCCTTGCGGGGGGCCGTAGAGGGCGGTGTGATCCGCGAAGCGCCATCGGGCGGGGCCCAGTATCCCTCGAACAGGGGGTCGAAGGTGCCGCATTCCTCCTGCGACAAACAGTACAAGCTGCGCAGGCCATCCCGGAACGCCGCAAAGTCGGCGCATAAAAAATGAGCCGCCACACGAACGGCGTCTTCGGTCTCCCGCAACCCCACCTGGAAACCGTGATGCCGCAGGACATGGGAAAACCCGACCACCTTGGCCCGCAGCGGTTCGTGAAAATCCGAGGCTGACTGCGATCTGGAAAACTGTGACATGGGGCCCACCGGAATTCGTGACCATTGTAGGCCGGTCAATCGCCCGCCGCGGCCAAGAGGCTCCCCAGCTGGCTTTGCAGCACGCGGAAATCCTCGGTGGATTTCAGCAGGCAGCCCTTGGTCGCTTGGAGTACTTCTTCATCCAGACCCGTCAGACCCAGCGCCAGCAGCGCGATGGCCCAATCCAAGGTTTCGGCCACGCCGGGGGGCTTTTCCAGTTGCAGGCCGCGCAAGGATTGCACCAGTTCCACGACTTGCCGCGCCAAATCCTCGGTGATCTGCGGCACCTTGTGCCGCAAGATTTCCCGTTCCCGTTCGGCGGAAGGATAGTCGATCCAGTGGTACAGACAGCGACGCTTCAGGGCGTCGGAGAGTTCCCGCGTGCGATTGGATGTCAGCACGACGAAGGGAGGGTGGGTTGCGGTGATCGTGCCCACCTCGGGGATGGTGATCTGGAAATCGGAAAGCAGCTCCAAAAGGAAGGCCTCGAACTCCTCGTCTGCGCGGTCCACCTCGTCGATCAGCAGCACTACGGGTCCATCCTTGTGGGTAACGGCTCGCAGCAGCGGTCTTTCCAGGAGGAATTCCGGGCCGAAGATATGGCGTTCGATGGACTCGGGCGACGCATCGGATTTTTCGTGCAGTTTGATGGCCAAAAGCTGTTTCTGATAATTCCACTCGTAGATCGTGGAATTGACGTCCAGCCCTTCGTGGCATTGCAGCCGGATCAGCTCGACTCCCAGCAATTGGGCCAGCACCTTGGCCGTCTCGGTCTTGCCCACGCCCGCGTGTCCTTCCAGCAGCAGGGGCCGCCCCAGCCGGGTCAGCAGGAAAAGCGGCGTGAGCAAAGACCGCTCCGCCATATAACCCAGGCGGCGGAAACCGGCATCCAATGCCTCCAGATCGGAAAATCGTTTCATGGCATAGGCGGGAGAAGCGCGCCCGCGGCCGGAATGACCAGGGCAAACTTTAGCGAAGTACCTTTGTATGATCGGGAATTTTAGCCGGCCTCGGACAACTTTTTCTGGAGATTGGCCAGAAACTTGTTGAACATGGAGTCGGAGACATTGTGGATCAAGCGCGAGGCAAACTGCGCCATGCGTCCGTGGATCTCGATCTCGGCTTCGGTAGCGAGGGCCGTGCTGGAATCCCCTAGGCTGGTGAGTTGTCCGGTCATGGTCATCGAAGCACTGCCCGCCCCCAGGGCATCTTTGCCTTTGCCGCGCATGCGGATCTTATAGGATGCGTGGTCCAATTCCTCGACAACAATCCTGCCCTTGACGGTCAAGCCCAGCGGACCCAGCTTGATTTTCACCTTCCCCGCGTATTCGGTATCGCTCAACGCCTCGGTGACCTCCGCGCCGGGGAGGCAGGGCGCCACCTGCCAGGGGTCGCTCAATACGGCCCACACCTTATCTATGGGCTGTTCCAGGGTAACGTTGTGCTGCAGCGTGGTCTTCATCCCCAAGCCGATCGATACAGAGTTAAATTATTCTCGGAAAGCGGCGCGAGTCTTCGCAGCGATGACGCAGGACTGGGTCGTGAGCGCAGTTCCCCTCCCCACAACGTGGGGAGGGGAGCACCGCGAGACTTCGTAGCGGTGCCGCAGGGCGGGGTGGGGAACGACATCTAGGCTACCCCTTTTTCGTGGAGAATCCGCCAGATCTTCCAGGGGCTGACCGGCATTTCGATATTTGTGACGCCCAGGTGGGATAAGGCATCCACAATCGCATTCACGATTGCCGGGGGTGAACCCACGTTGGCCGATTCGCCGATTCCCTTGGCCCCGATAGGATGGTGCGGGCAAGGGGTGACCGTGCGGTCCAAATCCCAGTGGGGGGTATCCACCGCTGTCGGCAGCATGTAATCCATGAAGTTTCCATTGAGGATATTTCCACCCTCGTCGAAACGTATTTCCTGCATGGTGGCGATGGCAAATCCTTCGGTCAGCCCGCCGTGGATCTGGCCTTCCACGATCATGGGATTGATCACGATACCGCAATCATCGACGGCGACGAACTTGCGGATCTTGTACTCGCCCGTTTTGGAGTCGATATCCACCACGCAGATGTAGGTGCCGTAAGGGAAGGTAAAGTTCGGCGGATCGTAATAGGTCACCGCCTCCAGCCCGGCTTCCATGCCGTCCGGGATGGCGGTGTAGGCAGCGAAAGCCACCTCGGCCATGGTCTTGGCCTTGCCGGGCACGCCCTTCACCTGGAACTTGTAATCCTTCCACTCGATGTCCGCCTCGCTCACCTCCAGCATGTGGGCCGCGATTTTCTGGGCTTTGTCGCGGATCTTGCGGGCGGCAATCGCCGCAGCCGCGCCAGCGACCGGTGTGGAGCGGCTGCCATAAGTGCCCAGGCCGTAAGGCGCCGTGTCGGTGTCGCCTTCCTCCACAATGATATCGGCTTCGGGGATTCCCAATTCCTCGGCCAGGATCTGGGCGAAGGTGGTTTCGTGGCCCTGGCCCTGGGATTTGACCCCGAACCGGGCCATTACCGTGCCGGTGGGATGGACGCGGATTTCCGCCCCGTCGTTCATGGAGAGGCCCAGGATATCGAACTGCTTGCGGGGGCCCGCCCCCACGATCTCGGTGAAGCTGGAAATACCGATGCCCATCAGCTCGCCGCGGCTCCGTTTTTCGGCTTGCTCCTTGCGCAGTTGATCGTAGCCAACGGCTTCCAGGGCGACATTCATCGTCTTCTCGTAATCCCCGCTGTCGTATTCCCAGCCTGTCGTGGACTTGTAGGGGAACTGTTCCGGCTTGATGAAGTTCTTCTTGCGCAACTGCACCGGATCCATGTTCAACTTGACCGCCAGCAGGTCCACGGCGCGCTCCATAATGTAGACGGCCTCGGTGACCCGGAACGAACAACGATAGGCCACGCCTCCTGGTGCTTTGTTGGTGTAGACGGCATCCACCTGAACGTGGGCGTCGGCGATATCGTAGGACCCCGTGCAGATGGAAAACAGTCCCGCCGGCCACTTGGACGGGCTGGCCTGGGCGTCAAAAGCACCGTGGTCGGCGGTGGTCTTCACCCGCAGCGCGGTAATCTTGCCGTCCTTGGTGGCGGCCAATTCGATTTCGCTGTGATAATCCCGGGCGAAACCGGTGGACTGTATATTCTCCGAGCGGGTCTCGATCCACTTGCAGGGCCTCCCCAGCACCAGCGAGGCCACCGCGGACAGCACGTAACCCGGATAGACCGGCACCTTGTTGCCGAAGCCGCCTCCGATGTCCGGCGCCACGATGCGGGTGGTGTGTTCCTTAAACGGAGAGATCAGGGCAAAGATCGTCCGGTGGGCATGAGGCGCCTGGGAGGTCATAAATATGTCGGTGCGGCCCGTGAACGCGTTGTGGTCCACCACGCAGCCGCAGGTTTCCAAGGGCGCCGGGTGGCAGCGCGGGTAATGGGTCTTCTGGGAAACCGTCACCTCGGCGTCCTGAAAGGCCTTTTCGGTCTTGGCCTTGTCGCCGGCCTCCCAGGTGAAGATGTGGTTGTCCTTCTGCCCTTCCTTATCGGTGCGCAGCACGGGGGCACCCGGTTCCATGGCCTTGAAGGGATCCACCACCACCGGCAGTTCCTCGTAATCCACCTCCACCAGGGAGGCGCCATCGACCGCGGCGGCTTGGGTTTCGGCAACCACGAAGGCCACTTCCTGGGATTGGAAAAGCACTTTTTCCCCGGCCAGGACGGCCTGAGTATCGCCGGCGAGGGTGGGCATCCAGGCCAGGTTCACGCCTGCCAGATCCTTTTCGGTCAGCACGGCCACCACGCCCGGCACCTTCAACGCCGCATCGGAATTGATGCTGTTGATCTTCGCGTGGGCAAAAATGCTGCGCACGAAGACGCCGTAGACCATGTTGGGCAGATAGAAATCCTCGATGTACTTGCCCTTGCCTTGGATAAAGCGGAGGTCTTCTTTCCGCTTGACCGATTGCCCGATGCCGCCCAGGGATTCCGAAGTCGTCTCAGCCATTACGCTTCTCCTTTAGCCATTTTATCGGCCGCGTACTGAATCGCTTTCACGATGTTCTGGTATCCCGTGCAGCGGCACAGGTTTCCGGAGATGCCCCAGCGGATCTCATCCTCGCTGGGGTGGGGGTTCTTTTGCAAAAGCTCCAGGGCCGATAACATCATGCCCGGCGTGCAGAACCCGCATTGCAGCCCGTGTTCTTCCTTGAATCCCTCCTGGATGGGGTGCAGCTTGCCGTTCTCGGCCAGACCCTCCACCGTCTTCACGGATTTGCCGTTGGCCTGCACCGCGAACAGGGTGCACGACTTGATGATTTTGCCATCCAGCATCACGGTGCACGCACCACAATTGCTGGTGTCGCAGCCGATGTGGGTACCGGTGAGCCGCAAGTGATCCCGCAGGAAATAGACCAGCAGGGTGCGGGGCTCCACCTCGGCGGACCGCTCCACCCCGTTGACGGTGACTGTCACATTCACGGTAGACATATCAGTTTCCTCCCTCGGCTCGTGATACGGCCCGTCGCAGGGCCCTGATCGTCAGTTCCTTGACCATGGCCCGTTTGTAATCTTCCGGCGCGCGGTTGTCGGTAACCGGCTTCGAGGCATCCGCGGCGAGTTGTCCGGCCTGTTGCAGCGTCGCGTCGTTAGGCGCCTTGCCGGCCAGGGAGGCCTCGGCAGCCTCCGCCTTGATGGGCATGGGGCCCACGTTGGTCAGGCCGATGCCGGCAGATTGGATGTTGCCCGCCCCGTCCAGGCTCACTTGAGCCGCCACGCCGACGATGGCGAAATCTCCCACCCGCCGTTCGAGCTTGAAGTAGGCACCGCCGCTCTTGGCCGGGGGTATGGGAATCCGCACCTCCTTGAGCACTTCATCGGAAGCCAGGGCTGTCTCGAAAGTATCCACGAAGAACTTGGTGATGGGCACGACGCGCTCGCCGCCGCTGCCCTCGATCACCAGTTCGGCGTCCAGGGCCAGCATGACGGCGGGATGGTCGTTGGCCGGATCGCCGTGGGCCAGATTGCCCGCGATCGTAGCCCGGTTGCGCACCTGGGGATCGGCGATCAGCTTGGTCGCGTCCAGGATCAACGGGAACTTGGCCGCGATCACGGCGGAGGCTTCCAGGTCCGCCTCCCGCACCAGCGCGCCGATTCTCAGATGGCCCCCCTCTTCCTTGAGATAATCCAGGCCGGGAATGTCATTGATGTCGACGATATGGGCCGGCGCCGCGAAACGCATCTTCATCAGCGGCACCAAAGAGTGGCCTCCCGAAAGAATCTTGGCCTCGTCACCGTGTTGCTTCAGCAACCCGATGGCATCGGCCAGGGACCCAGGAGCATGGTATTCGAAACTTGGTGGAATCATTTCCTTCTCCCCTCCAAAATATGGTCAGTCGCGCAGTTTCGTGCAAACGCGGACTGGGCGTGGGCGCGCAATGAGGTCCAACCTCGTAGCAATCGGTTGGCGCGAGTGCCATTCGCGAGAATGTTCGGATTAAAATGTTTGTCACGTGGGATGTCAAGCGGCTTCTTGCTGCAGGAAAAAATCCCCCAGGGGAGGCGATCTCAGCCGTATGGCGGCTTACATATCCGTGCAAAATGGGCGTGATTTACGCCGGATGGCGGCGTGCCCCTCGTCAGATCATCAAATGTGTGACCGGCGAAGCGCCCACGATGTCAGCAGTGGGTTCCGTGGGCTGTTCTCCGCAACGAATTGCACTATAGTGGCGGGGCCCCGATCAAAGGTGGGCGCGGGTGCATTGCAACCTATCTCAAAAATGATAAATAGCGACACTGTCACCCTGAGCCCTGTTCCTTGAGGGAACCGAAGGAGCAGCGAAGGGTCCTCGTGAAATAGCCCGCCAATCAGCCATGCCACCCACTCATTAAGATCTTTCGCTGCGCTCAAGATGACATTTATTTGCGGCGACGGGAATTTTGAGACCGATTGTATTACTTTTCCGGGCAGAAATCTGAGGGGTGGTCAGACAGGTGCAGGCAGGAAAGGCTACCCGGACATGCGGCGGAACCGGCACCGCCGACTTGATCCGTCACCTCCGCAACGACGGTGTCGGTGGACGTATCGATCACCAAAACAATATCCGAAAAGAAATATCCGAAAAGAAACTGGCTACGTAGGCAAAGGGGGCCCTCCCGTGGTTCCGCCGCTATCCCCCCCACCCGTACCATTAGTGCCCCCACCGTCCGTTACTTTTGTGGTATCGGGCGCATCGCCGATATCCTCGTCGATGACGCAACCGCCGGCAAGGGCCAACGAGACAATGGCGATCCAAAGAAGCAGGCTTGGTTTTTTATGGAATTGTAGCATCGGCCCGTTTCGGTCTGAGAAGAAGCGGGCGGCGGCAAGCCCCCGATAAAATGAATCCGTATCCAGCCCGAGTGACGAGATGACCCCCATCCCCGTAATCGCCACATTCTCCATAGCGGCACCTCTGTCTTTGAATAGGCATGATCCCCGGCGTCATTGATAGTAAATAATCGGTCGCGGAACAAGCCTCCATCAATAGGCACGCCGATCCGCGGGCGCCTTGGAGGTGGGCGACGCTGTTCGGGAAGCCGACGATCGACATCACCGTCTCGGTCTTCAGCAGTCCGGGCGACTAAACCAGAGCATGGGGTGTTGTCGTATCGACGAAAGTGGGTCGACCGCGGCACGGAAGGATTCACGATTTCTCGTACCCTGCCCACCCCACCGTTCGACGTGGTTGGTGAGTGATTTGGATAGGCTGTTAGCCGGTTTTAGGCGCCGTGACGCCTCTCCTGTCTTCTCGTCCTGACCCCCAGGTCTCTGCCTTGGCTCTCGGGAGCATCTCCCCCCGCCGGCTACACTGGCTTTCTACGCCGGCTTCCGCTTCGATGCCAGCAGCAGCGCGGGGATGACGGCCACGATAGTGACCACGGCGGAGAACGTGAACAGATTCTTGAATGCCAGAGCCGCCGCCGCTTGGCCGATGTAATGCATCGCGCCGGCGAGAAAGGCCGACTGCGCGTCAATGGCCGATTGCCCCGCTGCCAAGGAAAGCGAATTGAAGGCGCTCCATGCCGGCTGCTGCATCTTCAGCGTATCCCCCAGGATGTCTTGGTGAATCATTGTTTGACGGTGCAGATAGGTGCCCAAAAGCGTGATCGCGAACGCACCGCCGGCACGCTGGCAAAGGTTGAGCACCCAGGACGCGTTGCCCGCGTCGTTCCGGTGCACGGCGTTCATGCCCGTCGTGATGACGGGCGTCATCACGAAAGCAATGCCGAGCCCCTGTAGCATCAGAGGGAGAACCAAGCGCCTCGTGTTCGTGAGAAAGTCGATATCCCGGTACATGAACAGGGCGACAGCGATGCATACGACCCCCGCCACCGTGGGCCAACGGCCTCCGATGCGGTCGGTGATCGCCCCCGCGATGGGGCTGGAGAGGGCCATCACGACCGATCCGGGCATGAGTATCAGACCGATGTCGATGCTGGCCCGGCCTTGAATCTGGAACAGGAAAATGGGCAGGAGAAAGATCGGCCCGAACAGGCCCAGAGCGCGAAAGACGGTGATGCACGAGGCGAGGGCGAAATCCCGTTCGCGGAACATACGCAGGGGAAGAATGGCGTCGGCTTCTCCCCATTCGAGTACGATGAAAATGGCGAAGGAAGCCAGGGTGCCGATCATGCCCGCCACGATGATCTCCGAATCCCACCCCTCCTGTTGTCCGTAGTTGACCGTCAAAAATCCGGTTACCAGAAACGAAGTGAGGGCCAGGTACCCCGGCCAATCGAATGGCTTGGGCGGCTCGCTTACCTGCTTTTCGAGTACGGTCGCCGCCAGGAGCACGGCCATGACGCCGACGACGGCGCTCAACAGGAAGATGGCCCGCCAGTCGATGAATTCGATGATCACCCCCCCTGTGACCGGACCCAGGGAAGGGGCGGTCATCATACCGATGGCCCAGATGCCGAACACGCGGCCGCGAATTTCAGGCGGAAAGGCCTGGGTCAAGATAGCGATGGCGATGGGCTGGACGACCCCGGCGCTGATGCCCTGGAGAATGCGCGATGCGATCAGGGCGTCCAATGACCACGCGACGGAACTCAACCCGGCGCCCACTGTGAATATGGCCAGCGAGACGACGAAAACGGTGGCATTGCCGAAGCGGCTTCCGAGCCAGCCCGATAGGGGCATGGAAACCGTCGCCCCGAGAAAGAATCCGGTGGTGGCCCACTTGGCGTGCTCCACGTCGGACCCGAACGCGGCCATGATATAGGGCAGTGCGACGTTGAGAATCGTCGTGTCCAATATGGACAGAAACGTTCCCAACATTACGGCCAGCAGGACGAGGCCGGGATTCACCACTGTCGGATCATAAGGATTGGGTCGGAATGAACTGCCATCGCAAGCGGTCCGCGGCTGAGGGCATGATTCTCACTCGATCACGCCTTGTTCACGGTACAACGCGCGTTGTCCGGCGTCGATCCCCAGTACTTGCTCCAATACCTCGTCGGTGTGCTGCCCCAGCAGAGGTGCCGCCGAGCCCTGCCCATTGGCGCGGATGGAGAGCTTCCAGGGCGATCCCACCAGGGTGCGCAACCCGACTTCGGGGTGGGGCCAGCGGGTGAAGAATCCCCGTTCATTCAGGTGGGCGTCCTCCAGCAATTCCCGATTGTCGATGGAGGGAAAAGCGGGCACACTGGCGGCCTGGAGCTTACTGGTCACCGACCAGGGATCTTTGTCGGCGCACCAGCGAGTGATGCGTCGATCCAATTCGTCCTCGTTGGTTTTGCGCGCCTCCGCATTCTGCCATTGGGGATCGAGAGCCATGGCAGGCTCACCCATCGCCTCGCACAGGGCCCGCCATTGGGCCTCATCGGTCACGGCGATGGCCACCCATGCGTCCTCGCCAAGACAACGGTAGACCCCGTGGGGCGCCCATACCGGGTCGCGGTTGCCCATGGGACGATGGGGCGGGTGACCCAGCGCGTGGTTCATCCACCCTTCGAAGGCCGTGCAGATCATCGCCTCCCACATGGAAACGTCAATCACTTGGCCCCTGCCGCCGTGGCGCCGTTGGCTCCACAGCGCAGCCAAGATGGCGATGGCCGCATAAACGCCGCCGTTGGGGTCGCCGTAGGCGGTGCCCACGTCGCGCGGCAGGCCATCCGCATAGCCTGTCTGGGCGGAAAGCCCGCTCAACGCGTTCACCAGGGGACCGTAGCCCATGTAATTCTTGTGAGGCCCGGATTGCCCCACCGCCGAGATCGTGGCGACGATCAGGTCGGGATTAACCCGTTGCATCGCCTCCACGCCCAGGCCCAGCCGATCCATCACGCCGGTGGAAAAATTGCTGATCATCACGTCGCTCTTTTCGGCGAGCCTCTTGACCAGATCGATGCCGTCCGGCTTGGACAGATCCACGGTGATGCTCTTCTTGCCCTGGCCCACTTGATTGAAATAGCCGCACCGGTTCAACCCGCGCTCCATCTCTGGAGGAAATATGTGCACCCGTCGCGTCAGGTCGGGCCGGCGGGAGGATTCGACCTTGATCACCTCCGCACCGAGGAACGCCAGCATAAGTGTGCAGTGGGGACCGGTCCACAGCCAGGAAAAATCGAGCACGCGCAATCCGGCAAGGGGCGGCGGCAGGTGATCGCTCCCCTCCGGCCCGCCGGCCAGCTGTACTGACGCGGCGGTGGCACTGCCCGCGTGCGGGGTGAAGGCACTGTCTGCTCGCGGGGCGAACAGGTTTTCCAATTCCGCATTGGCCTCTCCCAACGCCGGCGCAGAACGGTTCAGCCTCCACCAAGGCTCCCTGAGGAGGTACGGCGCACCGGGCAGGCGGATTTGGCCGGCGCTGGAGTGCTCCTGAGTCACGAAAAAATCCCGGGCCCGCAGCTGCTCCTGACGCTCGATCATGGAAGGGGAAAATACCGCAGCGGCGCCGACCCGAACCTGCTGGCAAGCGTGAAACAACGGTTCCATCTCCTGCCGGGCCGTCCATTGCGCCAGGAGCGGCTTGAGCGCCTTGCCATGCTGCTCGCGGCCCTCGCGGCTGCCAAAGCGCTCGTCGGCGCACCAGTCCGGATGCCCCATCAACGCCACCAGCCGATCCCACTGCGCCTGTTCCGGGCATACGATGAAGATGTGGCCGTCGCGGCAGGGATAAAACGAGAACGGCTCGTAGGGCATAGGCATGTCACGGCTATCGCTCACTCCCGCATAGGGGTAACGCGCCGTGTGACGGCCCAACTGAAAAGCCACGGCCTCCTGGATCGACATGTCGATGTGCTCGCCGATGCCCGTGCGCGCCGATGATATGCATGCCGCCAGGGCGGCCACAGCGCCATGCAGCCCCGCCTGAATAAGCGCGTGCTGGCCGAAAGGCTTGCCCGGCGGCAAGGAGAGCGGCGTGGAATCCCCCGGACAGATCCATCCCCAACCGCCGGCATGGAACAGGGTCAGATCGCTTGCCGCATAGTCCCGGTAGGGCCCCGTCAGGCCGAACGGCGTGATGGACAGCATCACCAGGGATCGGTTCAAAGCCGCCAGCCGCTCGAATTCCAGACCGTGGGCCTCCATCCGGGCGGGCGGAAAATCGTGGATCAGCAAATCGGCTTTCCCCACCAGCCTATCCAATGGGTCGCGGCCCCCGGAACCGGTCAGGTCCAGGCTTAAGCTGCGCTTGTTGGTGTTGAGAAACAGGAATGTGCCGCTGGCTTCCGGATCGGGCTTCCCTTGCGGGAACGGTCCCCTCCTGCGCGTTTCGTCGCCCTGGGGCGATTCGATCTTCACCACCCTGGCCCCCAGGTCGGCGACCATTTTTCCCGCCATCGAAGCGGCCACGCCGCCACCCAGTTCGATCACTTGCAGCTGTTGCAGACCCTTGGGCATACGGCTGAATCGAGCGTATAGGGTTGGGAGTTAAATGCGCCGATCGGAGGATAATGGGCGAGGGCGAAGCCGACAGTACGTAAAACTCCGCACCCAGTCTGCCAATTCACCGAATAGCACGACCCGTCCCTGCTCGCCAGACGGCGGGGATGCCAACTTGCTTCAGGCGACGGGTAACGTCAAGAGTTACTAATAGGAGCAATATATAGTCCTCATGGTCAGCCACTCAGTCGAGCGCATACCGGGCCTGGGGTGCCTGGAAGTAGCGGCGCACCTTTTCGGGGTGTTTCTGTGTGCTCCAAAGGAAGCTGCGGATGTTGGTTTTCAGATCTGCCACGTTACGGGCGCGTTTGCGGCCCACGGCGTGACCTTGACGTCGTTGTTCAGCAACTCGTCGGGGTTGAGTTCGGGGCTGTAGCCGGGAAGGAAGAACATGCGCATCTGCTCCTCGTGCTTTTCCAGCCAGCGGGCGACATCCCCGGAACGGTGAACGGGGTGCCGGTCCATGATCAAGAACACCTTGCGGGGACTGTGACGCACAAGCCTGCGGAAAAAGCCGATGCAGACTTCGGCATTGAAGCGCCCTTCGAACACCATGAAGGCCAGCTTTCCCCGATTGGTGATGGCCGACATCATATTGCAGCTAAACCGCTGGCCGGTCGTAGCAATAACGGGCGTCTGGCCCTTTTTGCCATAGGATCGGCCATCATGATGATCGGAACGCACGCCCATCTCGTCGCCCCAGTGAATTTCCGCGCCCTCTTCCTGGGCCTGCTCGCGGATCTCTGGATATTCCTCTTTGAGCCATTGCGCGACGGCCTCCGGATTCTGTTCGTAGGCCCGGTTAAGCGGCTTTTGCGGAGTGAAGCCCCAACGCTTCAGGTAGCGGCCTACCGTCCAAACCGAAACCTTGACACCGAACTTGCGCTGCATGAATTCTCCCACCGCCCAACGGGTCCACAAGGCGAAGGGCATACGCAACTGGTCCGGGCATCTGTCCTCGATGGTGCGCACCGTGAGGGCCGCTTGGCGCGGTGGCAGCCGCGATCTTCTGGGACGGCCGCGTTTGCGGGCCTTCAGCGCCTCCAGGCCGCCGGCCCGGTACCGCTTCATCCAACCGCTCACCGCCCGCCGGGTCACTCCAAAGATGCGCGCCGCGTCCGTTTGCGGCATGCCGCCCCGCACCGCTTCCACGGCGCGCATCCGCATGGCTTCCTGAGCCTGCGGGGCCAGCTGCCGGGCATCGTTGCGCTTCATGCAGCATACGTTACCACAATATGATCAATCTGAGAACTATTTAACGCTCCCATTAATAACCCTGAACCACCAATGGCGGAGAATAATTGCGGGCGCCGATATCCAGGACGTTCGGCTGCATGACCTACGGCACTCCAGGCCGTATTGCGACGTCATCATATCCTGAAAAACGGGCTCAAATCCTCTCTCGGAGCAAAGATAAGGACGAACGACCGGTATGATGTGGATTCCACTTTCAAATTTATGGTATCGAAGGACCCACGAGGCGTATAAGCCGTATTAGCGGTTCCAACGGGGAAATGTCGGATTCAGTGTTTGAGAACTCCCGGATAAATTTAAATGCCTCTGGCATTAAGACAATATAGTCCCGTGAAAGCTATATTGTGGTTTACCCTTGTACTCAATGACCAATACTTCTCGCGGTGCGAAACATGCGCCGCCTTTACAGGATCAAAATTATACCCTTCTATTTCGGGGAAGAAGGGTAGGGGCGACTCGATAAAGTCCGTCAGATCCGCGGGTAACGTCAAGAGTTATGTGTCAGTGGAAAAGGGGTAGCGGTTCCTTGGCTTTGGTTGATGCCGATGAAGACGGCCTATAGGATGCGAGACATGCTGGCCCGGCCGGCCATGACACCCATGGGCCG
>JACZRV010000069.1 GCA_022574555.1 SAR324 cluster bacterium | reverse complement strand
CTTGGCCAGCAGCAAGGGGTTGGTCTGCGCCAGGATGTTCACGCCGGTGGCCAACTTGATGCGGGTGGTGTGCGCCGCGGCGTAGGTGAGGGCGATCAGGGGGTCGATGAAGGGCGTCTCAGGCTCGGCGGCCATCTTGCCCGAAGGGTGGTAGGGGTACTTGGACGCATACGCCACCGGCACGATGACGTGCTCGAAGGTCCATAACGATTCGATGCCCGACTCCTCGGCGGCCTGGGCCAATTCCGCGATCTTCTCCGGGTGGGCCTGTGCGCCGATATTTATGGGAACGATGCCGATTTTCATTCACCGCCTCGCGATAAGCCGGGTTGGGCCGGTTATCTGCAACCGCCGATGGGCCGATTGAAATTTCGCCCCACTGCCTGGATAGGGGCCGTTCCACCGCCATGGGCCCGGCTCATGCGATGCCGACCCGAATGGTATGGGCGGAATAACCGCACACAAGCGGGGAGCATAACCCGGAACCGCGGAAAATGGTAGACGGGATTTCGAAAGCCGCGGCCGGCGCGCCTGGACGATGGTGATTGGCCCGATATCTCCGGCACCAACCGCGGGCGGAGGCGGGGTCACCGCGGGTTTCCAGGCCGCTGTCGGATCACGGCACAATCGATGGCCCATTCGCAAATTTGGGGCGGAGAGCGGCTCGGGTTCCGGCTTCCGCCTTGATATCGGCCACCGCCTTTGCCATGATCTTTTCATTCGGAGAGATGACCGAGAGGCCGAAGGTGCATGACTGGAAATCATGTGTATGGGCAACTGTACCGTGGGTTCGAATCCCACTCTCTCCGCTGCCGAGTCCCTGTAATCGATGATGATTGCAGGGACTAAACTTGTATTTGGTTTTGTTCGAAAAGTTAGGAATCACTCCTTAAAATATTTCCGCATATCGAATCCATTATTGCGGACATTTTCGAGTAAATTAACCGTCTAATCTTCGACGGCCGTAATGCGGATCGGGGTTGGGATGATGTTGGCCCAGGCGAAGCCAGAAAAATCTGCTATTCGTCCCAGGGTTCGGGCAGACCTGAGTGAAGTATCTTGTAAGATAGGGAGCGGGGGTGGTTTCCCGTGCGGATGGATTCAGTGATATCGGGACGAGAAAGGCCAGACGGGCGAGTACCCGCAACCGTGGACTCCGCTTTCAAAATCGTGGTATCGCGATTTAGATGACGTGTATTTGGCGGATTATTGGGCTCCATCTGAGAATATTCGGATGACACACTCATTTTTCCGATAAGGATAAGATCATGAAATTACAGGGATATTTTGTATTAGTTGCATTTCTAACGGCGCTGCTGCTCTTTTACGGATGTGCGCCCACGATGTTGGGGGATATCGAACGCAAAGGTGACAAGCCCCTCCTGAACGACCTGGAAGACTATGGCGTGCTAAAAATGGTTTCCAACGGCGAAAATCTTAGCCTCAGCATTGAAATGCCCTCTGGGGACGTTTGTGCGGGAGAATTCAAACTGACCAGTACCACGAGCGATTATATATTTTTTGGCGCCAAGACCCTTGTTTATACCGGCCAATGGAACGAGGGCCAGTCGGCCATATGTATTGAAGTGCTGAACGGCCCGGGGGGGATGATGAGAGAGGCCATTATCACAGATCCGGATATCCTCGGAACGCGGCTAATCACGATCTGCAACAGCGACCCCGGAGATTTTATCTGCACCTACTCTAAGACCTATTCCTTCGACGAGTAGGTTCTGACGGAATGTTGTAATTTAGCGGTTAGGCAATGCGCTATAGGTTGCCTCATAATTCTACAAACCAAGGGCGGCTCATCCGGGAAGCCCAAGCCAGATGCAGTAGTTCCAGCGTCGTCAGACGGGCCGAGGCGTGGCGCAGGCCGGCGCCAATCCAGAGACAATTTTCGTCTGCGCGACCCCCTACGGGTGAGGGTCTGGACAACGGCGCACTCAAATGCGACAGTAACTGCGTTTGCCGCCGCAATGCCTTGGTTCCTTTCGGCTCCCCTACTCGTGGAACGACGGTAGGCCGCAACCAGCATTTCGGCGCACCGACACGGGCTGAGGGGATTTCAGGGAAATTAATGACAGACGATACCGAAATATCGCAGTCCGCTGCGGCCCGTGAGCCGCACCGGGCAGGTCCCGCTGCCGGTACATCGTTGCACGGGTTGAAATTCGCGGGCGGGCGCGAGTTTCAGGTGGAATTGCGCCGCCGCATTGACGAATATTTCCGGCAGACGGGGCGACGGCGCCGCGACAGCATTCAATTATACGTCAAAGCTGCGGCGATCCTGGTCGCCTTCGTGACCTTCTACGTGCTGCTGGTGTTTTTAGCCGGGACATGGTGGCAGGCTGTGCCCTTCGCCGTCCTGCTTGGGCTGGCCACTTCAGGCATCGGATTCAACATAATGCACGACGGCGGGCACGGGGCATTCTCACGCTACCACCTCATCAACCGAATCATGGCCCGCTCGCTGGATTTGATCGGTGGCAGCTCGTACATCTGGCACTGGAAGCACGGGATATTCCACCATACATATGCCAACATCACCGGCCAGGATACGGACATCGCTCTGGGCAAGCTGGCTCGATTGACGCCCCACCAGCCCCTCCATGCGCATCAGCGGTGGCAGCACTGGTTCATCTGGCCACTGTACGGGGTGATGGCGATCAAGTGGCATTTCTACGACGATTTCCGGGACCTGCTGATGGGGCGCATCGGTCCTCACCGCATACCTCGCCCCCGGAACAAGGAATTGGCCATATTCATCGGGGGTAAGGCGACCTTCTTCTCATTGGCCTTCGGTATTCCGCTGATTTTCCACCCATGGTGGGTGGTCGCCCTCTACTACGCCCTGTTTACCTTTGTGGTGGGTATGGTGCTCAGTGTGGTCTTCCAGCTGGCCCATTGCGTCGGAGAAGCCGCCTTCCACATGCCGGATGAGAGCACGGGGAGGATGGAAAATGCCTGGGCGGTGCATCAGGTGCTAACCACGGTGAACTTCTGCCGGAGCAACCGGGTGGCTGCCTGGTTGCTGGGCGGCCTGAACTATCAGATCGAACACCACCTTTTCCCCCAAATCTGCCATTCCAACTACCCGGCGATTTCGGCGCTGGTGAAGGACACCTGCCGGGATTTTGGGATTCGCTACTACGAACACCCTACATTCTGGGCCGGCATTCTCTCGCACTTCCGCTGGCTGCGTAGGATGGGAATGCCCGGAACGATCGCCTGAGAATACCCGGCGGTCGCTCCGCTTCTCTATCGTCCGCTCCCAGAAGGGTGTATCCGTCGGTGGCGAGACCCTGAGTAGGAATTCCGTTGATCTCAATGCATTTCCTGTAATACTGGCCAGACACTGCATATTTTGATTACGCTTCATTGTCGAGGATCACCATGAAGTTCCATATCCTGTTAGCGGTCGTCGCTCTGGCCGTCCCCTTGGCGTTCGCACAAGATTCCGCCGAAATTAAGGACAAGCCCTTGCTCACAGATGAAGACAAGGAGGGCTATGCTGTGGGAATCAGCGTTGGCCGGAATCTGGTGCACCAGGGGATTGACGTTAATATTGAGGCCTTCATGCGTGGATTCAAGGACGCCATGAGCAATAAACCATCCGTATTGTCTCTCCAGGAGTCTCGCGACGCGATGGCGGCGCTAAATGCCCGCAGTCAATCCAAACGCCAAAAAGCCGCGTCGGAATCCACCGGCAAGAACACGCGGGAAGGCAGGGCTTTTCTCGCGGCGAACAAGAAGAAAGAGGGCGTAACAACCCTGCCCAGCGGGCTTCAATATCAGATATTAACGCCCGGCAGCGGCCCGAAACCCACGACTCAAGATCGTGTGGTGACCCACTACAGAGGTACGCTGATCGATGGCACCGAATTCGACAGTTCGTACGCCCGCGGCCGGCCAGCGACATTCCCCGTGACGGGGGTTATCCGGGGGTGGACCGAAGCGCTGCAACTGATGAAAGTGGGCGCCAAGTGGAAATTATTCATTCCCCCCGAGTTGGCCTACGGGGCGCGGGGCAGCGGTAACAGCATCGGCCCGCACGCCACCCTAATATTCGAAATCGAGCTTTTGGAGATCAAATAACGGATTCCCAGGTTTGGACGGGACATCCCGACCGTGCTGGTTCATGCAACTTGCAATGCCGCCACACTTTCGCAACGGGTATTATCGATCGCTATAGACATCATTCGTGTCTCCAGTGGGACAACACTGTTGGACCCATCACTGGATATCGGGCCCTGCCTGAGTACACGATCCCGGGGATTATGAATGGTATCCTTGATGCATGCAGATGGACGGGTTCGAAGGTCTCCCCCATCGGTCTCCAAAGACCTTCTAAAACCCGTCTTTGAAGCGATGCCCGGGAAAAATAACCCCGCCGAAAAACGCCATCAACCATCGGAATGTGGCTATTTTACCACATAAATTTTTACCGTTACCTTGTATTCCCAATGCCGATAGATGCCCTCTCACCAAGATACCGAATTCTTACCAAAGGATTTTTTCCTCAATAGAATGTTCCAGCGGGCTTCGATACCGTGGACGCGAACGGGAATGAACCAATCAATCTATCAAATTATTAGGCTGCTCATTTCCTCTCGCTCGTCATGAAACCCATGGAAAATCTTTGCCCAAACGCCATCAAGATACTCAAAGGTATTTCCGTAACCGTCCATTCCCCGTCCATCCGCACAAACGAAGACTGACTCTTATAGCGGAGCTTAATAAATTATGCGGAGCTCGATACCGTACGCACCAATCCAAACGGCAGACCATCGAGACAAACACCGCCATCACCATGCGTTCCCGTGTTTCGAACTGATATATCGCCGCTACCATCGCGGTTTTTTCATCAACTACTGCCCGCAACTTTTTTAATCCTATAATCTGATTTTTTAATATTCATTATCCGTTGTCGCCAATGCAGTATTAGAAACTAATTTTTTATAAATTTATTTTCGCTCCGATACATTTGCATCTGATTTATAAATCAAATATTTTTCCTATATATTATGTTTGAAGTTACCGAGGATTACTATGCAATCTAAACCCACATCTGCGATACCTGCTGGGCAAAGCCATTTGGAAGAGTATTCGCGACAATCTTTCGATCCAAATTATTTCAGTGTACAAGAATCCTCGTATGATAATCCCGAAGTATTGGTCGAAATTACTTCAAAATGCAATTTTGCCTGCGACTACTGCAGTTCGTCGTTCAAAGAAAGGTCCAAAGGTAATATGAGTATCGAACTTTTCGAGCATATAGCTCGCCAACTCCCTGACATCACCAATAAACCTATCCGCCTCCATATTGACGGTGAACCGACCGCGCATCCAAAGTTTTACGAATTGGCGAAAATAGTCAATAATTATGGGATGCGCATCGCTTTAGCAACCAATGGATCTATCATGGATCCAAAGTGGTTGGACTTGAAAATGAATATGTTGATATCCATTTCCACCAATCCGGAAGAGCTACGTGTGCGACATCGTGGCCTGGATTTTGATGCATATGTTGATAATATAATCAAATACTTGCGACATTGGAATCAAGTTACCACGGATCAAATTATCAAGTTTCAAGTTATGTATTATTTGTCACCTTCAAATAATAAATACAAGGATTATACCGCGGAAAAATTATTCTTTATTGCTGGCCTTATAAAGGAAGCCGGATTAGATATTTTTTATTCTGACAAATGTGAGATGGACTTCGATAAATTCGGTCAATACACTTTGACCAAATCACTAAATGAAAAAATAGTTTTCTTCAAACATAATGTGGCTAAATCCGGACTATACCCAGAAAACGGTGTGAGAAATGAGTATGTACCAACCGAAACCGGATTCTGTGACTCATCGTGGAAAAGACTGGCCATATTGTATGACGGTACCGTATCATATTGTTGTATCGATTTGTCAGGCAGAACTGCCTATACGGAACCCAAGGATATTTGGGAGTCAAAATTAAAAGATATATGGATGAATCACCCGACGATCACAAAAGTCAGGAATAATTTTACTAAAGGAAAAATAACTCATGAAGTTTGTAAAACATGCTTGGCACCATGTGTAAACAACCAACGATTTATTTCTACATCGTTCCCTTGTGATTTCCAAAGTTAAATCGATTATAGCAACAGAAACGTTTCAATATAAATACGCGACGTAGATTAAATTATTGTCTCTTTCATCGCATCTTTCTAAACCAATTAATTTTTAATATGCCAAATCCAGCGTTTTAATATATTAACATTATTGACTACCACCGACAATGTACGATATTGCATGCCCGTTTCTACTGGACACCTATATGGTCTCATATAGAATATAGGCACAATGCAGAACTATCAGATATATTTTACATCATAGTTAATTTAGATCCATGCGGCAACAATTACTTATATAGTGTCAAGTCGTCAGCTGATGATTAGCCGTAATTATCCTGTTCGTATGATTGTTTAATGAATGATCCCGCCGCAAGCGGCGGGGTATCCGGTATCGAAATTTCTACTTCCCTTACGCCGCAAGCGGCGGGGAATTAGACCCAAAGAGATTAAATTGCGTTGTTCCATTAGATTGTTGCTTGACCGATACGATCCTTATTAAGAGATCATTCTTATGCATAAAGCGACACTGGAGACCGTATACGATAAAAACATTCGGATTGTTGCCTGGGGCACCTACGATTTGAGTAAGCCCAGAACTAGAATATTGCTCCGAGCAATTCGCGAAGCAGGTGTAGACATTGTTGAGTGTCACCAAGACGTGTGGGGTGGAGTTGAAGATAAATCCCGGATTAGTGGTTTGGTTGCGGTAATTCGCGTGTTTGGTAGATGGCTAAGCAGCTACCCAAAACTAATCTGGCGTTATTTGCGAATATCGCGGCACGATATTGTCATCGTCCCATATATGGGTCATTTGGATATTTTAGTGATATGGCCATTTGCAAGACTTCGTCGTGTGCCGATAGTGTGGGATGCGTTCTTGTCACTTTACAATACTGTAGTCGAAGATCGAGAGTTGGTGCACTCAAGGCATCCGCTTGCATTATTACTTTATATTTGGGAATGGCTTGCGTGCCACGCGGCAGATTTGGTCTTGGTTGATACAAAAGCCCATGCCCAATATTTTGTGGAAACGTTTCAAATTTGCGCTGAGCGCATAGGGTCGGTTTTCGTTGGCGCAGAGCCAGAGATATTCCCGGCAACCGGAAACATTGAGAAGGATATTATAAACTCGGAATCTACGACTACGATTCTATTTTATGGTCAGTTCATACCACTCCACGGTATCCTGACAATCATCGAGGCCGCTCGGTTGGCAAAGGATTTGCCTATCCGGTGGATTATAGTAGGTCGTGGCCAGGAAGCAGCTTCAGTTCAGCGGCTTTTAAATAGTGATCCAATTCCATCGCTTACCTGGGTTCCATGGGTTCCGTACGACCAATTGGTTGAAATAATTTGTAATGCAGATATCTGCCTCGGGATTTTTGGTACTTCCCGTAAAGCAGGCATGGTAATTCCCAACAAAGTATTCCAAATCCTTTCTACTGGTGCCCCGCTTATCACCAGAGACTCGCCCGCTATTCGAGAATTGCTCGACCCTAATATGCCGGGCGTATTTTTGATACCGCCCGGCGATCCAAAATGCCTGGTTGGTGCAATCAATGAGTTTCGCCTTCGCAAGACTTATTTACTTACACGGCCGTTGCACGAAGCTGTTCGACAGACCATACACCCTGGTAGTATAGGACGCAATTTAATGTCTCACCTGTCTCGCATTCACGTTGGAGTTTAACTTGTGCATTGAAATATCGTCGGAAATATGGGCCTTCACGTTGTTGGAATAGCAAAATGAAAATTCACTGGTTGTACGGGCCGAGTGCCGAGGAGCGAGGCTGGTTTCCACTTCCTAGCTACCTGCTTCGCCGGCATAGATTAATGCGGCTGTTGCGTCGTATCCCTCCGGGCCGCTTACTAGAAATAGGGTGTGGAGCCGGTACTCTGCTTTACGAACTATCCCGGATGGGATTTACCTGCAGTGCGTTGGAAACATCAGATCAAGCCCGGGGTGTCGCTAAACACGTCAATCATGATAACCCAAAGGTAGACATATTTCATCAGCCCCAGCAGAAATGGTTGGGCGAATTCGACTATATTATTGCCCTTGAAGTTCTTGAGCATATCGAAAAAGACGAAGTCGCTCTCCGTCAATGGTCTTCCTGGTTGTGCCCTAGTGGCGCGTTGTTTGTTTCGGTTCCGGCCGGCATGTCCCGGTGGACAGAATCGGATATATGGGCCGGACACTTTAGGAGATACGAGAAGGCAGGTCTAATCGAATTGTTACAACGTGTTGGATTCCTGATCTTGGGTTTCGAAAGCTATGGGTTCCCTCTGGCAAACTTGGTCGAACCCATTCGCGCACGGTACCACGGCAAACAACTTGAAAATGAACGGGACTCACAGCCCCAGATATTATCTCGCAAGAGCAGGAACGATCGTAGCGGAGTTGACCGATCGTTACCGGTATTTGTATACCGGTTAATGTCGTGCTTTCCAATTGCTGTCGTGATGTTTTTCTTTCTACAACTTCAAGGACTGTTTGTTCATACAGATCTAGGTGCCGGTTATCTGGTGCATATGCGTCGTAAATGAAACGAGTATTTCAATTAATCGGCATTACGGTGGTAATATTTTGTCTGATCTTTCTTGTTCGCCATGGTATGCGTAATGTATCGCTACTGCCTAGTATCGATTGGGATATAATTGTCGTATTTAGTTTCTCAGTAGCAATAGTACTATATTGCATCGTAGTAATAATCGGCGGATTAATATGGCATTACATGCTCGTAAGTATCGGAGAGAAAAAGAAATTTAAAATTATTATGCGGATCTTTTTGCTTTCACAAATCGGTAAATACATTCCTGGTAATATTGGACAACATGTTGGTAGGATCGCGTTGGCAAAACGACAAGGCCTGCGTATTCCACCTGTAATTCTGACCATGATTATGGAGGCAGGTTGGACAGTCAGCGCTGGCGGTATAATATCACTTATAGCATTGTTTACAATAAAATCAGAAATATCCGTTCTAATCGATAAATCACTGCAAGATTGGAAAATCGTAGCGGCCGTTGTTGTATCCCTTTCAATTCCCGTATTCGCAGTACTTGTGTGGCAGTGGATAATTCGCAGAGTATCACCACGTTTTGAAACCTATAATTTGAGAATACCTAGTATTAAAGTCCTAATGGTAGTCTTCTCATGCTATGTACTTAGCTTTGTACTATTGGGCGCGGCGATGAATGCTATTGGATTCGGACTTTTTCATATTTCCGGAACAAATCTATTGACTCTCACCGGAATTACCACCGTCGCGTGGCTTGCCGGCTTTCTGACACCTGGCGCTCCAGCAGGACTCGGCGTCCGCGAGGCTGTCATTGTCGCACTATGCGATCCGTTGTTTGGAGGGGGGCCGGCCATAGGACTCTCGGTGGGATTTAGATTGGTCAGTTTGCTGGGAGACGGTATTTTGTTTGCACTAGTCATGAGTACCAGCCACTTTCGTTTCACGACGGGCAACAATCCTGCCGAATTTAGCACCAAGTGAATACTCCACCGACTAAAGGCGGTGGAGTATTCACTCTATCGGTGGTGCTGGATACAATCCTCTGCATGCACCTTGCTGGAGAACACCTAAAGCCGGAGTAGCGGTTTGACGACTGATATTACGGCGTGGCAATATCAATATATGATTTCAATCATAAAATATCTTGCGAGAAATTTGGGGTTGACTTCAGCGATGAAGACGCTCCTCGTAAATGTACATAGAGCCGAAACAGAAAGATCTATTCTCGCCAAACAGAACCTCGAAACCCTATGCGCGATTTTGACCCCACTCATCGGGTGGAATTCAACTGAAATTCGACATACATTGTCAAAAATATACCTGAATTATATTATATCACTCGATCAAAATGCCGTACACGACCAGCTTTCGATCATTCTTGCAAGAGAATCCAATTATAGATACGCCCGCACAGTCTCGAAATTGGAAGGCCATCGTGTACTAGAACCAACCGGAGACCGGCTAAAAATCTTGATTGTCAGCGGTATGTTTCCTTCACCAATGCATGGTGGCGGATTGCGATTACTTGATATTATATCATCTCTGAGTGCTAACCATCAAATCGATCTCTACACGATTTATAATGAAAATACTGATGAAAGTTCATTGGCAAACATAAAGAAATTGGTACGGGATCTTCGACTCGACGGCTTGAGCGATGTAGATTTTATGAAATGGATGTCTGGTCGAAATATCGAACCAAGGTACTATGACGTCATCGATTTTCAATATCTAAATACCGTGCCGCTCATCCCCAAGATAAAACACTATGGAAAGCGTTCGGTATTTACGATGGTTGAGTGCATAAGCCGAAGATACTTGATTGATTTCACGATGAATTTTAAAGATAATGCGGAAACAGCAGCTGATAATTTAATAGAATTCCTACGAACCTGCTGCCTAGAAAAAAACGCCCTTATGGTATGCGATGACGGAGTCGCCGTAACGGATGATGATGCTGGATTTATGCGGCATTTAGGGTTGGAAGGAATACATGTTATTCCTACCTGCGTCTCGAAATCATTTATTTTGGACCATGTAGATGGAAAGCACGGCGATAGAAATATAATGCCAAATACCGTGGGGTTTTTCGGGTACTACAATCATTATCCTAACGTAGATGGACTGCGATGGTATTTTCAGAATGTGCATGAGAAAATTGTAAATGAAATACCGGACTATACGTTCCACGTATTCGGATTTGGCGACTTGGCGGCAATTCGAGGGGAGTATTGCGATGATAAATCGATAATATATGTCGGTAAAGTGGATAATATCGTGCGTTCTCTGGAACCAATGCAGATACTTGTTGCACCGCTAATCAACGGAGCGGGAATCCGCGGCAAAATAAATCAGTACTCTGCGGTAGGGCGCCCAACGGTGTCGACAAGTATTGGTGTTTCGGGGATGAAATATCTCAATGGTAAATCGATCGTTGTTGCGGATCATCCAGCGGACTTCGCAAATTCGATAATTAATCTTCTTCGTAACAAAGAGCTGTGGAATCGGATAAGAGACGGTGCAAAGGACGTCATCGACAAATATTATAACTGGGATAAAGAGGTTCCCCGGTTGGAGGAATTATATAGAGGAAATCTTTGAACCGATGGATGTTCGGACGAAATAGGCCGAGTCGCTCAGGCCAGCCAGCGTTTTCTACGACGATAGTGTTTGACATCCCGATAGCTTTTCTTGCCGATTTCCGTCAGTCCCAGGTAAAACTCCCGCACGTCCTCATTTTTTCGGATTGTTTCCGCGTCCCCGTCCAAAACGACCCGTCCATTTTCGAGGATATAGGCGAAATCCGCCACTTTAAGGGCGCGATTGACGTTTTGTTCGGCAAGAAGGATGGAAACGTTTTCCTCGCGGTTGAGACGTACGATAATTTGAAAGATCTCCTCGACCAGTTGCGGAGCGAGACCCATGGACGGCTCATCGAGCAGCATTAATTTGGGCCGGGCCATGAGCGCACGGCCGATAGCCACCATTTGCTGTTCGCCCCCGGAGATATAGCCTGTCTTGGTGCTCTTACGCGTGGTCAGGCGAGGAAAGTAGTTAAAAACCATTTCCAGGTCCTGCTTGATTGCGGCGCGGCCATCTCTTCGCGTATAGGCACCTGTCATGAGGTCCTCTTCCACCGAGAGGTGTTCGAAGCAGCGTCGGCCTTCCATTACTTGAATGATCCCCCGCCTGACGAGCTGGGGCGCATCTGATTTGCCGATCTGCCGGCCCTCGAAAGTGATGGATCCTTTGGTGACGTCCCCACGTTCCGCCCGCAAAAGATTGGAAATGGCCTTGAGCGTCGTGCTTTTACCCGCACCATTGGCACCCAGCAACGCCACGATGCTGCCGTGATTCACCTGAAGGGATACCCCTTTGAGCACCAGGATCACGTGGTCATAGACCACCTCGATGTTGTTGACCTGCAGGAGCGGTTGCGGCGCGATTTCAGCGGACACAGAATTCGCCTTTGGAATGAATAGTGGAATTGGCTTGGGAATAAAGCCCGGCGACTGGAACGGGTGAAGGCCGGCGTTTCATTGCCGGCCCTTCCCTGTACGCGGTTCGAAGGCGATGCTAGATACCTTCCTCCGGCTTGGTGCGTGGCGTGATGCCCTTGTCCTTGGCATACTTCGCGGCGGACTTCTTGATCATATCTCTCACCAAGTCGGCGTAGGGTTCAATCCAATCACTGATGCGCACCCACTTGGTTCCGTTCCACTGCTGGATCAGCACTTTCCCGCCACCTTCGTGGTCACGCCAGGAGGTTTTCAAGGGAGAGATCAGTCCCGTGGCGCCGATTTCCTCGATCCGGCTTTCGGTGATGTCCAGATTTTCCAGGGCCCATTGCATTTCCTGGCCGCCGATGGGCCGGTTGCCGTATTTGGTGTGGGCCAGCCGCATCGCTTCCATGGTCACGATGCCGAAAATGATGCCCCGATTGTAATAGACCGATCCGACACGGGTGGAAGAGATGTTTCCCATCATCTTCCCGTAGACGTGCTCCAGGATGTCTTGAATGACGGGGAAATCCCTTCCAACCCCGTGAAAATTGGTGGAGATATAGCCGATTGCGGCTTTGCCGGCCGGGACCACGTCCTCTTCCGATCCGCACCACCAGACGCCGAGAATTTTTTCCCGTGAAAACCCGATCCGAGCTGCCTCGCGCAGGGGCACGGTGCAGGAAACGCCCCAGTTGCGGTTGATGACCCAATCGGGCTTGATCCGTTTGATCAGCAGCCACAAGGACTTCTGGTCGATCCCCGGCCAGGGCACTGGGAGATGGGTGACCTCGAACCCGAATTTCTCGGCCATCACGTCCAGAATGGGAATGGTCTCTATGCCGTAGGGATGCTTGAGGTGCAGATTGACGATCTTCAATCCCTTCAGCTTGTCCTCCCCGCCCTCCCGGCTGGCGATGTAGCGGATCTTGGCCGTACTCTGGGACCAGTAATTGGTGATCAGCGGGAAAATGTAGGGGAAGACGGTGCCGTCGGTAGCGTCGGTGCGGCCGTAGCCCAGGCTGACGATGGGGATCTTGTCCCTGGTGGCCCTTTCGATCAGGGCATAGGTGATCCCCGTGCTGAGAGGATGCATCACGGGCGCCCCGTACTTGCCCTTGTTTTTCAATCGCTCATAGCACTCGATTCCGCGATCGGTGTTATAGGCGGTTTCGCATTCCTCCCAGACCAGTTTGACACCGTCCAGTCCGCCGTCCCGCTCGTTGAGCAGGGACATATAGTCCTCGAAGCCGCCCATGATTCCGCTTCCGCCGGCCGCGAAAGGCCCGGTGCGGTAAATCAGGATCGGGACAAATTGCTCGTCGTCCTGGACATCCACTGCCACGGCGCTTCCAGCCAAAGCGAGAAGTAAAGCGGAGGGCAACAGGGCCAGGGAGTAAAGCAGTCGCATGTGCAATGCCCGTATCATCATTTTCTCCAATCGGTTATCCAGCTAAATTTACGGAGGGGCCGGCATACCTTTCGATCCGTCAGATCGCGGGGCTGCTGCCCATCCACCACTCCAAATTTATCGTCACTGTTCTAATACGGGAAGGGCCAAAGGCGCAATTTTTCTTTTGTCGTGTGCCAAAGCCGCGCCAATCCGTAGGGCTCGACGATCAGGAAGAAGATGATCAGCCCGCCGAAGACGATCAGTTCCAAATTGGAAAGAAAGTCCGTCAATCCCCGTGTGGCGAAGGCGGCCACCGTAATACTGATGAATATGGGCAGCAGCACGATGAAACCCGCGCCGAGGAAGGAACCCATGATGGTTCCCAATCCGCCGATGATGACCATGCCCAGCAGCCTGAACGATAGGGCCAGTTCGAAAGCGGTGACCTCGACCGAGCCCAGGTAACAGAAAGCATAAAGCGCTCCGGCCACTCCGGCGTAAAAGGAGCTCACCGCAAACGCCAGCAGCTTATACGGAAACAGGCGCACGCCCATGATCTCCGCCGCCACGTCCAGATCGCGGATAGCCATCCAGGAGCGGCCAATTTCCCCGCGGGTCAGGTTTTTCGCCAGCAACGCCAGAACCGTCACGACACCCAATGTGAGCAGGTATTTGTCACGGGGAGTTTCCACAGCCCACCCCAGTATCCGCATGGGCGGTGTGTCTATGGCCCCCATCATGCTCCCGGCGGAGAACCAGCTGAACGAGACGAACAGCCATTCAATGAAGAACTGCGCGGACAGGGTGGTAACTGCCAGGTAGAAGCCCTTGATGCGCAAGGAGGGCAGCGCGAAAACGAAACCGGCCGCGGCGGTGACCAGTCCCGCCCCTATAAAGTTGAACAGAACCGGCGTTTCCAGCCGCACGGCGAAATTGAACGCGGCATAGGCCCCCACCGCCATGAAGGCCGCGTGACCGAGGGAAAGCTGCCCGCAATATCCGGTGAGCAGGTTGAGCCCCAACGCGGCGAGGGAGAAAATCAGGAACAGGGTGAAGATGCTGGAAAGCCAATAGTCGTTGGCCACCAGGGGTACCACCACGAAAGCGACAACCAGCAGAACAGCCACCGCAACCCGGTCTTCCCGCAAGCGGAAAATCCGCATGTCCTTGGCATAAGTGGCGGCGTATTGGCCGTTCTCGCGGAATATCACGGCTTACACCCGATCGATGATTTCGTCTCCGAAGAGACCGTAGGGCCGAAACAGCAGGACGAACATGGCCAACGCGTAGGCGAAGAAGCTCTCCACGCCGCCGATGCCGAAAATTATGTTCAGGTAAACCTCGACCAGTTTTTCCGAGCCGCCGATGATCAGCCCGGCGACCACAGCGCCGGTGATGCTGTTGAATCCACCCAGGATCAAAACCGCCAAGGCCTTGAGCACGATCAGGGTAAGACTGTATTGCACCCCCAGGCGCGTGCCCCACATGATGCCGGCCACCAATGCCACCCCGCCCGCGATGGCCCAGGTGATCCCCCACATCATCTGCAGCGAGATGCCTACCGACATGGCCGCCTCGTGATCGTCGGAGACGGCCCGCAGGGCCCGCCCGACGCGGGTGCGATGAAAGAATATCACCAGTGCCAGCACGAGCAGCAGCGATATGGCGGCGGCGAAAAGTTCGAATTGGCTGATATCCACGGGAAGCCCTTCCAGGGGAGAATCGGGAATTCCCAGTTCCAGGCCGTGGGGCTGGGTGCCCCAGAGGGCTTGGGCCAGCCCCTCCAGGAGGAAAGCGAGCCCGATGGTGGCCATGAACAGAATCAGCGGCGGCCGGGCCACCAGGGGTCGCAGAACGACCCTTTCGATCACCACCGCCAGCACGATCATCATCACCAGGGCCAGACCCAGGGCCACCCAGAAATTCAGCCCCGCCTCCCAAAAGCTGACAAATCCCAGGGCTGCAAAGAGGCACATGGAACCCTGGGCGAAATTGAACACTCCCGAGGACTTGATGATCAGCACGAAGCCGATGGCCACAAGAGAATACATGAAGCCTTGCAGCAGTCCGCTGATCAACACCTCCATGGCGAACCAGAATTCATCCACCATCGTCGAATCTCCTCATTTGCCGTAACGAATATTGCCGTAACGAAAATTGCCGTAACGCACCGGTTTAGGGTGCCGATTGCGGAACGGAGCTTGCGCGGTGCAGGCCGGAAATCAATTTTCGTCCGTTCCCAGGTATGCGCGGATCACGTCGGGATTGTTGCGAATCTCATCGGGAGTCCCTTCCGCGATCTTGGAGCCATAATCCAGCACGACGATTCGGTCGCATATGTCCATCACCACGCCCATGTCATGCTCGATGAGCGCGATGGTGTATCCCAATTCCTCGTTGGCGTCGAGGATGAAACGGGACATATCCTCCTTTTCCTCCAGGTTCATCCCCGCCATGGGCTCATCCAGCAGCAGCAGCTTGGGCTCCGCCGCGAGTGCCCGCCCCAGTTCCACGCGCTTTTGCAAGCCGTACGGCAAAGTGCCCACCGGTGTATTCCGGATGGCCTGTATTTCTAGAAAATCGATGATCTGTTCCACCTTTTCCCGCTGAGCCACTTCGGTCTTCAGGGCGGGACCCCAGTACAGGGCCTGGAGGAAGAAATTGGTGTGAATAAATGATTTTCGCCCGGCCAGCAGGTTGTCCAAGGTCGTCATGCCCTTGAATAATCCGACGTTCTGGAATGTCCGCGCTACGCCCTGGGCCGCCACCTGATGCGGGCGATAATTGGTGCGATCTTGCCCTTGGAACAGGATGCGCCCTTTCTGCGGGCGGTAGACGCCGTTGATCACGTTCAGCAGGGAAGTCTTGCCGGCGCCGTTGGGTCCGATAATGCCCAGTATTTCGCCACTGCGAATATCCAGACTCACCCGGTTCAGCGCGGTCAGCCCACCGAAGGACAGTTCGATTTCCTCCAATTGCATCAGGGCCGGTTTCACATTTCCTGCAACCGAGGATGGAGGACCGGACTGCGCGGTCGTGGCGGTCGAATTGGCCATCAATCGTCTCTCGAGTTGAATTTCCGGCCGGTATTCATGCGATGGTGCCCCGCGGCCGCGAAATCATCTTCAAACCTGCGCCATTTGTACGGATTGTAATGTTACGTCGGCCTTGATCGAAGCGGTGCGCCCGTCTTCGAAAGTCACCTTGGCCTCCACACCCACGCTATCGGCATCGGTATATAGCGCATCGATCAGGGACTCGTATTTCTGTGTGACGAATCGCCGGCGCAGCTTGCGTGTGCGCGTGATCTCCTCGTCATCCGGATCGAGTTCCTTATGGAGAATGAGAAATTTCTTGATCCGCGCACCGCTGAGCTGCTCGTCCTGGGCCAGCATTCCGTTGACCCGCACCATTTCGCCGTGAATGAGCTCATAAACCTGGGGTTTCTGGGCCAGGTCGGTGTAGCTGGTGTACATGAGATTGCGCTTCTCGGCCCAATTGCCTACCGCTTCCATGTCGATATTGACCAGGGCCGAAACATAAGGCCGGTCCTGACCGACGGTCATGGCTTCCTTGATGTAAGGCGAGAACTTGAGTTTGTTCTCCAGGTATTTCGGCGCGAACATCGTGCCGTCCGAGAGCTGGCCCACGTCCTTCATGCGATCGATGATCTTCAGGTGGCCGTTTTGGTCCAGAAATCCCACGTCACCGGTTTTGACCCAGCCATCGACGATGGTTTCCTGCGTGGCCTCGCTGTTTTTGTAGTATCCCTGAAATACCCCCGGCCCATTGAATAACACTTCGCCTTCGTCGGAGAAGCGCACGCCGACCCAGGGCAAAGGAGGCCCCACCGTATCGGGCATCACGTCATCGTGCGGCTGTACGCTCACGAATACACTGGCCTCGGTCATGCCGTAAATCTGCTTCAGATTCACGCCGATGGAGCGAAAAAAAGTGAACAGTTCGGGCCCGATCGCCTCGCCGGCCGTATAGGCCGTGCGGATCTTGCGCAATCCCAGGTTGTCCCGCAACGGACCGTAAACCAGCACCCGGCCGAGCTGGTAGAGCAACAGGTCCAGTGGACGGCGCAAGGCATTGCCATTCGCGCCATTTTGGATGCGGCTGGCGACGGCAAGGAAAAAATGGAACAGATAGCGTTTGATCCAGGCGGCGTCTTCCATGCGGATCATGACGTTGGTGAGGATATTTTCCCAGATCCGCGGTGGCGCGAAAAAATAGGTCGGTCCGATCTCGCGCATGTCTTGCATGACTGTGGCGCCGCTCTCGGGACAGTTTACCGTGAACCCGCCGATGATGGACAACGCGTAGGAAAGAAAGAAATCCCCCACCCATGCCATGGGCAGATAGGCCAGCACCTGCTCGTCATCCCGCAACCGCTCATACTCCAGGATGCGGTAGGAGGTCTCGATAAAGTTGCGATGGGAGAGCATCACCCCTTTGGGCATGCCGGTGGTGCCGGAGGTATAACAGATCACGGCCAGGTCGTCCGGGCTGCCCTCGCTTACCATTTGCGGCAAATAATCCGGGTTCTTTGAAGCGAATCGGCGGCCGCGTTCTTGAACATCCACGTAGGACAGCAGGTACGACTCACTATAGCCCTTCAGCCCGCGGGGATCGTCGTAGATGATGTATTCCAGGTGTGGGCTCTGTTCCTTGATCGGCAGCAGCTTGTCGACCTGCTCCTGGTCCTCGACGATTGCGAATCGAGCCTCGGAGTGGTCGACGACGTACTGCATCTCCTTCTCGATCGCGTCCTGGTAGAGAGGAACCGGCACGCCGCCCAGGCATTGGGTGGCCAGTATGGCCCAATAGAGTTGCGGACGGTTATCGCCCACGATGGCCACCTTGTCGCCACGCCGCAAGCCCAGATCGGCCAGACCGTTGGCCAGCTCTTGCGCATGTCTCAAGGAATCCTTCCACGTGTAGGATTGCCAGATTCCAAAATCTTTCTCGCGGATGGCGATCCTCTTATCGGGATATTTTTCCGCATTGCGGACATACAGGCGGGGAAAGGTGACGTCGCTGTCTGGGGCAGATGTCATGAACGGTTCTCCGAACTTCGATCAACCGCCGGCGCACGGGTTCCGCAGGCGGAATTGTCTTTCTCTATCAGGCCTAATCGGGCGTGGAAGTATGGCCTGTCACAATCAGCCGATATTACACTCTCCTTGACGACGGGAGAATGGGGGACTCCCAGCGCAGACCGGCGGATACCAAAGTGAACCACTATCCGCGTGCCCACGCGGCCAAGTCGCACCAACTCCCCCCGCGTTCATAAACGAAAACGCCACCCAGGTCTAGCAGGGGATCCACGCTCGGCCGCAGAGGCGTTATCCGGACTATCGCACCCGTCGGGGCACCCGCCTCGGAACGGGGCCGCTCCGCGAGGCGCTGCAGTATTCTGACTCGCCAGAACGGGTTGATTTGTCTGCCTTAGGCACTCCCGGCTGGACGTTCCAAATAACAAAGTACATAAACCCCACAGTACACGAACCGCCGACTTGCCCGGCGCGATGAATAGGGGTATTTAGCCTGGGCTTCTTGATCGGTTTTCGCGGAAATTTGGTGATAACCCGAGACGCGAACGCAGACCGCTAATACCGCGAATCTTATATCCGGCGATTCGCGGGTGCGCAATGATTAATATCACCGTCATTCCACGGGTCGTATCCCATGGCGATCACCCACACCGCCGACGAGTCCATTGAAGCCCAGATCGAGGAATTCTGGGACGGCAGTATCATTCCAACCCTGACTGAGTTCATGCGCATTCCCAACGAGTCGCCCGCATTCGACCGGGAGTGGAAGCGTAACGGCCACATGGACCGGGCGGTCGAATTGGTTCACCGTTGGATTGCCGGCCAGAAACTACGCAACTGTACCGTGGAATTATTGCGCGACGGACAGCGCACCCCAGTTATTTTAGCCGTGATCGAGGGCCAGGCGCCGGGCACGGTGCTCCTGTACGGTCATCTGGATAAGCAGCCCCCGATGGAGGGTTGGCGCGAAGGACTGGGGCCCTGGGATCCCGTGCTCGACCGGCAAGGACGCCTGTATGGCCGGGGAGGCGCCGACGATGGATACTCGGCCTTCGCCGCGGTAGCCGCCATCAAGGCCCTGCAAGAGCAGGGGTTGCCCCATGGGCGGCTCGTGGTGCTCATCGAGTGCTCGGAGGAAAGCGGCTCGCCCGACCTTTCCCATTATATGAACGCGTACCGCGATCGCATCGGAACGCCCGAATTCATCGTCTGCCTCGATTCGGGCTGCGGCAATTATGAACAGCTTTGGTGCACGACATCCCTGCGGGGCTTGGTCATGGGCAGCATCCACGTTGGGGTGCTTTCGGAAGGAGTCCATTCCGGCATGGCGGGAGGCATCGTGCCGTCGCCCATGCGGGTATTGCGCCGGGTGTTGGACCGCCTCGAAGACGGAGCAACGGGCCGGATTCTGCCGCCCGGATTGCAGGTGGAAATCCCCGAAATTCGACGCGAGCAAGCGCGCCAGGCGGCCGATGTGCTCGGCGCATCCATCGCCGGGGATTTTCCCTTTTTGGAAGGCGCCCGGCCGGAAAGCGACAGCACCGAGGAACTGATTCTCAACTCCAGTTGGCGCTCGGCGCTGGCCATTACCGCACAGGAAGGTCTGCCCGCATGGGGCCAGGGCGGTAACGTGCTCCTGCCCTACGTGAAGGTCAAACTCTCCTTGCGCATCCCGCCCACCCTCGATCCCGGCAAGGCCGCAGCCGCGTTGAAGCAAGCGCTGGAAACCGACCCACCCCACGGCGCGCAAGTCTCGGTTTCCGCGGGGGGCATGCCGGGCTGGGAAGCTCCGCCCACGGCACCGTGGCTGGAGACGGCCATGAATCGGGCATCGCGGGCATTTTTCGGCAAGGATGCCTGTTACTTCGGCGCGGGGGGCACCATTCCCTTCATGGCCATGATGGGCCGGCAGTATCCCAAGGCCCAATTTCTCATCACCGGCGTGCTGGGGCCTCACTCCAACGCCCACGGCCCCAACGAATTCCTCCACGTCCCCTATGCCAAAAAGCTCACCTGCTGCCTCGCCTCCGTGCTGGCTCAACACGCGAACCATTCAATGGTATAAGCCCCCAGCCGACCTCGTCGCGTTCCTCACGTGGATGCAGCGGATTTGCAGCGCGCGTCAATACTTGGATTCCAACCCTGATTTCGTGGTACGGAATGCTAACGGCGATAAGTTATAGTCAATAATGGTTCTAAAATCCATGTGACCAATATCCTCCGGCGGCCAAAGGGGTGCTGCCCCTTTGAATTCCCTGGCAAGGTTTTCGACTCCTGCACCCCGATGCTGGGTGATTGCAATATGCTCAACATCTGCTCATGACCGGCAGGGGACGCTGAATGTGAAAAAGGGGGTGTGGGGGGACTCGTCTCCCACATGTTTATCGATTTTTACTTGGGTCACATACCTTCTAATGAATAATTTCCTACGTATTCGACACTGAAAATGGAGCGGAAAATAATGAAAATTCCAGTTTCAATATTTGGTATTATTGGGATCGCGACAATACTTTCCAATAATTACATTTACCTCCATGACGTTATTTTTGAAAAGCACCAAGGTGCAATTCATCTGGGCTATTACGCGTATCCGGCAATCATATTGTGCGTCGTCGTCGGTAGTTATCTGTTTCTGGTCCTTGGTGGATTTCTGCCCGCAGAATTCTTGACGTCATATCTATTTGACCCCGCGAAAATTAAAAACAGGAAACTGAATATAATAATCGATAGTTTGAATAATATTGACGAAATAATTGGTCAGAATGTAGAGAAATACGAAGAATTGTCAGAAAATATTGGCGATATCAAAGCGCAACTAGTGAAAATTCAAAAGTCTGATTAACCGGTATTTTTATGGGCTGAATTTGTTGGGATATGGAATAGGCCGTCACGGCCGAATGTAGGCGCAACGGATTGGCGATATGCCATGGACGGCACAAAGGCCCTTGACTGACCTTTCGGCTATCGCCGCGACCCGTCAAGTCCCGGGACACACCGCGCGTAAGTTATGCGTGGGCATGGTGTACTGGGCGCGGACGCGGATGCCGGTGGGCCAGCTTCTGTAGTTGTGTCATCGGGCGCTGTCCACCGATTTTCGTATACTGATTCGATCGAAATTCGACGGGCCGAATAAATTGCTTCGGATTATCCGCGATCGATTTCTTCCAGCAACATGATTGCCTTTGCCGCGACGCGGTCGTCGCGGAGCAATCCAACGGCCTCCATGACTTCCACCGGCACGTCTTTCAGATGCATATCCGCGACGACCCGGCCCAAATACGAGCGGCGTTGCATCGGCTTCAATCGCAGTATGTCCAGCAGCTCGCGCCTAAATTCGCTATCGTTCCGTGCGGCCTGAATCAGTACAATAAACTCGTGGTGCTCCTCGACGGCAATGATCCCATCCGGCCGGTGAGCATCAACTCTCGATGCCCGCCGTTTCATTATGAACGAAAGATAGGC
>JACZRV010000068.1 GCA_022574555.1 SAR324 cluster bacterium | reverse complement strand
CCACGCATTCTACCCGGATGCTGCGCGCCTCTTCGGTGAACAAAAGATAGGCCCCCATGCGGCGGTCGTAATCGCTGGGTTTGCCATACTTATGCACGAGGGTATCTTGCAACAAGGTCTTGAGGTCCATGCACCAATCCATTTCCTCGTATTCCCGTTCGCCCCGGATCTCGGCGATGCGCCCCCCGGAATCGAGCCGCAGGGTGTATCGATTTAAGGGAGCGACCGAGTAAGGTGGCTCGATCACCAGGATCGGAAGGCCATCGATATCGGTCTCGCGTGCCAGAGCCTTGGCGGGATCGTAGGTTTCGCCGAGCTTGAGCCCGAATGCTCCCACGATCAGCCGCTCTTCCGGGGCGTTCAGGATGAGCCACTGGCGTGCGTGCCGATGCCCCTGTTCGGCTGCCGAGATGACCCACAGCCGCCCTGTCCCCTCGTCCTTGTCGAATCGCTGGCCCTTGAACATCATCCGGCCGAGCTGGTATTGGGCCTCGGCCATATTGCCGTGGGCCATCCGCAGCAATTCGCCGCACGCCCCGTCCACCCCATTTTTACAGGCCTTCCACGGAGTCTGTTGGGCCCGCGCCGTCAACGGAAGCTGGACCATGACTGCTGAAAAAACCAGAACGAAGACCGAAAATATTCTGCGATTCATTTGATATCGAGGGGTGCGATTATGGGGGTTGCTGTGTGGGGGAGCGCCGACGCGCTCACACTCCGCATCCGCCAGGGGCCGACACGCCCGAGTACCGCATCCGGTACAGCCTCGTGTGTCAGCAGTGAAATGCGCCCGTTCGTTGGGGCGCGGCGGGCCGTACCGATGTGTTCATGCCGGGTACCCATAATTGCAGGGTGCCACAGCGAGAAGCAGGGTTCCAGACGAGATCGGCTCAATGGCCAGTATCCGCCGGCCCGCTTGACAATGTTTCCCCAATCAGTATTAATTAACCATATAGTTTAATATATAAACCGGGCCGGGGCGTGGTGCGGCCCATGACGATTGGAGGCGGGCCATGCATTTATACGCGTTGAGCAATGAGAGCGAGGAATACCGGCGCGCAAGGGACGAACTGCTGACGGCGGAGATGGCCCTGCGAGACCAGCGGGAACAGGTGGCCGAAATGAGGCGGGGCCTGCCGGCGGGACCGCTGGTGGATGACTATGTCTTCCGCGAAGGTGCGGCGGACCTTTCTCAAAACGAGGCTGGAGATTATTTTGACACCCGGCTCTCCGAACTGTTTGAGCCGGGCAAATCCACCCTGATCATCGAGCACCTGATGTACGGCCCGGACTGGGACGATGCTTGCCCCATGTGTGCCATGTGGCTGGACGGATACAACGGAATTATGCGCCATATCCGCAACCGCACCAGCTTGGCCATCGTGGCGCGGGCCGATATCGGCAAAATCCGGGGATGGGCCGCCATACGGGGCTGGAACAACCTTCGTCTGCTCTCCAGCCACGACAACAGCTTTACCCAGGACTTCGGCATGGAGCAAAACGGCGGCCAGATGCCCGGCATCAGCGTCTTTACCAAGGAAGCCGACGGTCAGGTGCGGGCCTATTACACCCACGGGGCCGTCATGGCCAAAGATCAGTACCGCGGGCTGGACCTGTATTCGCCTGTTTGGCAGCTTTTCGATCTGCTCCCCGAAGGTCGTGGCGAGTGGTTGCCCAAGCTCGATTACTGATCCGCACGCCCGCGGCTTCAGCAGACTGGGGCCTGCACATTATCAATAAAATTTCACTTTATTTTTGACCTTTCTCGGCTAATTGAATGTAGTGGGCTTGAATGTAGCGGGGACCGGGGGATGGTGCTTGGCTCCGCGTTGGCGAGGCATGCCCGCGCCGATTGGGTACGCCTTCGACCCTATCTCGCGCCTACGGGGTGCCGCCAGTTTTTCGATTCCTGTGGAGATCGATGAAGATTACCAACGTCGAACTGACTTTGTTTGCCTGGGAGAACATCCCGGCCACCACTTATGGCCGTCACACCGGCAAGTTTGCGGGTAAAAGCGAACTGGGCCTGGTGACCCTATCGACCGACGAAGGCCTCCAGGGGCACGCCTTCCTCGGATCGGCCATGCGCGGCGCCGCCACCGACGCGGAATCCCTGCTGCGGTTCCTCAAGCCCGCGGTAATGGATCAGAACCCCTTGGATCGTGAAAGGCTCTACCAGGCCCTGTGGAACCGCAACCGCCAGACGAGCATTCGCACCATCGGTGCCATGGACGTGGCTTTGTGGGATATCGCCGGAAAGGCCGCCGGTCTGCCCATCCACCAATTGATCGGCACCTTTCGCGATTCGGTGCCCGCCTATGCGAGCTCGCAGGTGCTTCCATCCGCTGAGGCCTATGCCGAAAACGCCCTGGAACTTAAGTCCCAGGGTTGGGCCGCCTATAAGATTCACCCCCCCACCCGCTGGCGTGAAGACATCGCCGTGTGTCGTGCGGTACGCGAAGCCGTCGGTGCGGATTTCACCGTGATGCTGGACAGCACCTGGTCCTATAAATACCCCGAGGCCCTGCGGGTCGGCCGGGCCATCGAGGAACTCGACTTCCACTGGTACGAAGACCCCCTCGACGACGACGACATCACCAATTGCGCAAAGCTGCGGCAAAAGCTGGATATTCCGTTGATGGCGACGGAATACTCGCCGGGCGGCTTCCATGCCTATGCGCCGTGGATAGTGATGCAGGCCACCGATTACCTGCGGGGCGACGTGGCCGTGAAAGGCGGGATCACTTCCATCCTCAAGACCGCCCACCTGGCCGAGGCGTTTCACATGAACTACGAGATGCACCACGGAGGCAATTCCCTCAACAACGTGGCCAACCTCCACGTCATCCTGTCCATCCCCAACACGGAATTCTTCGAGGTACTGTTGCCCGACGCCGCGCAGAAGTACGGCCTGGCCGAGGAGATCGTGGTCGATGCAAACGGCCTGGTGCACGCACCGACGGGCCCCGGGCTGGGTGCCGCCATCGATTTCGACCTCATCGAGCGCAAGAAGATCGCCGTGCTGAGCTGAGAGGCTCGGCAAGTTTCCCGTCCCCATGCCGATTGTTGCCTCCCGAACGGCTCCCTCTGCGCAGCCGAACCGAACCGCGGTGTGCGGAATCGGCTCCCCCGTGCTTGTTCTGTCAAGCCTATTCTTTACCGGAATCAGTGGTGCCGCGGGAAACGAATTGCGGCCTGTCGCACCAGAACCGCACCGCGCGGGTGTTCTGCTGCCGAACCGGGCAGACAAGTGATTAACCGCCCCCGTTCGGATGCGTGTTGAGGGTTACCTCAATCCGTGGCGGGGTCTGCAATGTCTGGAAGATCACGCAGTATCGTTCGGTAAGCTTTTGCAGCGTTTTCAATTGCTCGGAGTCGGCATCGGTATCCAAATCGAATCGAAGCTTGATATCCTGCAAGCCGACCAGCGCTTCCTTTTTCACGCCGAGGGTACCGCTCATATCAATCAAACATTCAGCGGAGACCGTGCCGCCCCTCAATTCGACACCGATGGCTGTCGCCACCGCCTTCAATGTGACCCCCGCGCAGGCCACCAAAGCTTCCAGAAGCATGTCGCCCGAGCATGCCTGCATGCCGGTACCGCCCGTTGCGGGATGCAACCCGGCTTCCACCATGCCCTTGCCCGTTTCTATCTTGCACGTGAGGTTATCGTCCCCCAGCTTGCCGTGGGCTTTGAGGATGATGTGCGCGGCTTGCGGGTCTTCCCGGTAGCGGGTCTTGAAAGGCGCTTGCAGTTCGCGCAATTGCTCTGCATTCATGGGTCATCTCCCAATTGGCATAATGGCATAATGTAAGGGCGTCGCAGCAGCCGACGCGCCCGATGATCTCGTTTGAACTTCGGCAGCCTCAGGACAAGCCCAGAACGACACAAGCGGTCAACGGGTATATTCGAGAGGCGCTCTAAAAGCGGATCGGTGGCAGAGGTGTGCTTCCAACTCCAGTTCTGCGTTTATTGGTCAGGCTCACCATTGTAACCGATCCACCACCCATCGCAAAGCCCCTGGCCGCAAACGGCCGGCATTGGCCCGAGCTGTGAATCATGCCCGGCCCAGGTGCCCGACGATTTACAGAGTAAGCGGCTCATTCCATATCAAATTCAATCCTTGCATTTGGAGATATAAAAAATATCGATATATGTTCGCTTGAATGCCCTTTTTGCCAGTAAGCCCCAAGCCTGATCGGGCGTTAGCGAGGCCCCCTTTGCCTGTCCTCGTGTAAATTTGGAAACACTTGGCACAGCCAATCGTTGATCTTATGGGGAGTGGGAGAATTTGGCCAAATATGCCTATGCCTTTAGCTCAGCGAATGTAATGGGATTAGCGTGAAGGCAATGATTTTGTGCGCGGGGGCTTCCACCGGCCAGGAGCCCTTCAGCCTATCGATCGATATTCACGATTTCGCCGGCCGGAATCCCAGCTACGGCTTGTCTCCCCAAGACTTTGCCATCACAGCCATCGACATCAGTTCCGAAGCGCTGTCTGCCGCTATGGCCGGGCGCTACACTCGATTGGCAATCGGCCGTGGATTGTGCGATGGGAATTGACGGTCTCGAAATACAGCGGCAGGAATGGGTAGGTAATTAGGCTTTCCCCTGTACACCGTGCGGGCGCCAACGCGTTTAAGTGCTCCAGTGCACGATCCGTATGTTGATTCCGCTCCGATGCCACGGCAAAATCAACCCTATGGAACATGTACTGCCGCAAGGCTGTCGTCCTGACGGAGCGGGCTCTTTTCCGCCTTTACTGGAGAAAGCAGAACCAGTCTCGTAAAGATATTCTGGTCCTATGGAGCGAGTTGATCCGCATACCCACTGGTGTTGTCGCTATTGCTCGCTACGTCAGGATATTGGCGTTCCAAACGCTGCAATTCAGACTGCCAGTGTTGCAAATCCTCGCGAAGTTCACGAATTCTTTCCTTAATAGCAGAAGTCGTTTGAATAACGCTGGATGAAGACCAGTCCATATTGGATATCCTCGGAAAATTATTTCCCATCGAAATTGACGCTACAAGGTGTGTTCTTAATATACACGTAAATTATTTGAAATAGGTAAAAAATTATTTTTCCTGGAGAATGGTGAGGGGCGCAGCCGATTATTTTTCAATTTCCGGGCGATTCGGCAAAGTACCCAGCTGCGGTTCGCCCGGGTACCTCTCGGACGCTTGAAAACGACCCTTGAATCGATCGGTCGACGCGGTTATTATCCAGGAATCGCCAGCCGATCGGGACGACCGATCCCAGGCGGCAGCGATCAGCGAAAAGGCGGCCTCATGATTAATCGAAAAAAATTCGTAGGGAAAACCCTCTTGGTCGTCGTCGCACTGACGGTGCAGGCGGCGGGCGGTGCCTTGGCGATGGATGGAAACCCCATTGGCAACGGCGCCGGTCCGCGCGGATGGGTGGGTGATCTGTCCCCGATTGGACCGAAGGATTGGGGCTACGACCGCGCCGCTCACCTCCTGGAGCGGGCAGGATTCGGAGGAACACCCGATCAAGTGCGGGATTTGGCCAGGCTCACGCCAGCAGAGGCGGTGCGCCGTATTGTCTATTATCAAGATATCGACAACAGCCATCTTCCGTCCTTCATTCATTCGGGCGTTTACGACCCTGGTCTGGAACACTTCCCCCCCAGCCGGCCCGCGGCCACAAAATTGGCCAAGGAAACCGGCGAGGCGATGGGAATCAAGGTGAAACCGGCGGGCAATCGGCGCTTGCAACCGGTGGTGAATCGGTTCTTTTACTGGCTGCGGGCCAGCTATCTGGAGACGAATCGCGTCGCGTACTGGTGGGCCAACCGCATGCTCGGCACGAACCACCCGTTGCAGGAGAAGATGGCGCTGTTCTGGCACGGCCATTTTGCCGTCAACGAGGCCAAGGTTCGTGACTATCGCAAGATGCTCCGCCAGCTTGAATTGTTCTACCGGCACGGCACGGGCAACTTCCGGGACCTGCTGGTGGGGGTCGCTCAGGATCCGGCGATGCTGCATTTTCTCGACGCGGGCCAAAACGTGAAGGGCGCCCCCAATGAAAATTTCGGCCGGGAGGTGATGGAACTGTTCACCATGGGCGTGGGCAATTACACGGAAGCGGACATTCGCGAGGCGGCCAGAGCCTTCACCGGTTGGAATTATGTGGATCTGGATTTCGTAGTGTACCCAGAGCAACATGACCATGGGGAGAAGGTTTTCCTTGGCCGCACGGGCGATTTCGACGGTGTCGACATCCTGGACATCATCCTGGAACAGCCGGTCACCGCTGATTTCATCGCCGGAAAAATATACCGCTACCTGGTGCGGGAGCAGCTCTCTCGGGATCTACAGAGTAGGCTGGGCACGGTATTCCGCGCCGGTGGCTACGAGATCGCGCCACTTTTGCAGACGATCTTCCTCTCTCGGGATTTTTACAGCACGGCTTCCTATGGCACGCATATCAAAAGTCCTGTCGAGTTGGTCATTTCCACCTACCGCAAGCTGGGGTTGAAGGCGGTGCCCGGCGTACCGGATTTCAACTCGGCCACAACCGCTCTGGGGAAGCAGCTCTTCCGGCCGCCCACTGTGGCCGGGTGGGCCCAGGGCCGCGCCTGGATCACTCCCGGGCTTTTGATCGAACGGGGCAATTTCGCGCGCGATGTGCTGTTTCCGGACATCAATTTCATCCCGCCGGACCGCTTTCCACCCGACGGAACCATTCGCACCGTCAGCGATAAAATCGCGCGGGGATTGGATATCACCAGTGCCACCATGGAGGTCGATGGCGAAATGATGGCCATGTCCAATGTCATGGCGGACCGCGACGAGGACTTCAATACACGATATGGAAGCTTTCGCGGCTGGCAAATGGCGATCCAAAGGGTCAAGCCGATCCCGCGTCAGACCGCTGCCGTAAATCTGGCGGGCATGGTGTTGGCGGAGGGGTTGCAAAACGCCGAGCAAGTGGTGGACTACTTCCTGTGGCGGTTTCTTCGGGTGCCGTTGGGCGAACCGGATCGGCGGCGGTTGATCGCCTTCCTGATCGGCGAACTGGGCACCGAGCAAATTGCCGAAGCCGAAACCTACCTCGAAGATCCCCTGCGCATGCTCTTGCACCTGATCATGAGCGCACCCGAGTACCAACTGGGCTGAACCGGCCCATCAGCGAATCAACGCGTGACAGCAGAGGAATCATGAGCGGACACAATTTCTGGAATCATGCAATTACGCGCCGCGAAGCCCTACAAACGGGAATGCGCGCTGCCGGGGCGGGAATGTTGGGCGTTATCGCATCGAGGCATCCATTCGCGAAGGCCGCCGAAGCCCTGGCCGCATCCGGAAAGTCGCGAGGGCGCATATTGGTCGTGCTGGAACTATCGGGCGGCAACGACGGCCTGAATACGCTGGTGCCCTACGGCGACGACGCCTACTACCGCCAGCGGCCAGAGATCGGTCTCAAGGCCGGTACGTTGCGCAAGATCGACGGCCATTTCGGGTTCAACAGCCCCATGGCTGGGTTCGAGCGGCTATACAAGGACGGCCAAATGGCGATCGTTCACGGCTGCGGCTATGCCGATCCCTCCTTTTCTCATTTCACGTCCATGGCGTATTGGCACACCGCGGCCCCTAACAGCGGCGAAGAGTACGGCTGGATCGGCCGCACCGCCGACGCATTGCAGCCCGGCAGGACGCCCAATTTCATCGTCAACATCGACAGCACCCAGTCGCTCGCGGTGCGCAGCCGGAATCACACACCCGTGGTATTCGATGATCCCGCCCGCTTCTCCCGCGAGGGTTTTTTCCAGCAGATGCCCCACTTCGATCAGATATCCGATGACCCGTCACCGGACAATCCCTCGCGCCGCTTCTTACTGGAAGTGGCGCGCAGCGCACGGGAGGCCTCCCTGCTGATTCGTGAGGCCTGGGCCAATTACCGCACGCCGGTCGATTACGGCATCGTGCCCATCGACTTGCCCAAGATCGCTTCACTGATCGCCGCCGATATGCCCACCCGGCTCTATTACACCTCCTTCCGCAACAATGCGTTCGATACCCACGTCTACCAGCAGAACCTGCATGCCCGCCTGCTGACCTACGCTTCGGATGCGGTTAGTGGATTCATGAGCGATATGGAACGGATCGGGCGAGCGGACGACGTGGTGATGATGATTTTTAGCGAATTCGGGCGGCGCGTGCCGGAAAACACCAGCCTGGGTACCGACCACGGAGCGGCCAATCTGATGTTCGTCGTGGGCAAGCCGGTTCGCGGAGGACACTACGGCCAACTCCCCAGCCTCACAGAACTCGACGATGGCGACAACCTGGCCTTCACCACCGATTTTCGTCGCGTGTATGCCACGATGATCGAGGACTGGCTGGGCTACCGGCAATCCAGCGACATCCTCCACGGCGAGTTCGAAACCTTTCCCATGTTCGTGTGAAACGGTGGTTCCGTCCCGCATGGTGCATGCCATCGCCCGTCCTATAGCCGGAAAGACTATAGCCGGAAAGAGGTGATCTTTGGGGCGAGTCTCGGACAACAGCCGGCCGGCTCCCCCTCGATTCCGGTGCGGGCGATGATGACGCTGAACCACGGCTTTTCCGGCTATGTATGCGGCCGGGCGTTGATGCCGCTCATCGCCCGGCGCTCTCCAGTGGGGGAGGGTTGGCTGGCTCTGGCCTTTTTCTTGGGCGCGATGGCGCCCGACCTGGATGGACTCTCCAACTTTATCGCGCGGGGCACCTATTTCAGTTACACGTGGTTCGGGCACCGGCAGGCAACCCATTCCATCGCCGGAACCCTGGTATTGGCCCTGATCGGCGCGAGCCTGCTCGTCTGGCCTGCCGCACGGCGGGGACGAATTCCCTGGCGGAGGGGTTTTCCTTGGCTGGCGGGGTGTTTCTGGGCGGGAGGTTTGCTGCATATCGTGGGGGATCTGATGACGCCGCGCATGGCCATGCCGGTCTTCTGGCCCTGGGCGGAGCGCTTCGGTTCGTTTAGCCACATCGGCTGGTTCTCACCCTACCTATTCTGGATGTTCGTGATCGCCATCGGCCTGGAACGGTCTGCCCGGCTGGGCATGGGCCTCGTGGGGCCGTTGCGCCCCTGGCGCGGCACCGTGGTGTGGGCCATCAGTACCCTGGCCGCGGCACGCTGGGTGGAGTACCTCGTCACGTCCCGTTTCGAATCGGCCAGCCAGTGGGCCGCTTACCAAAGCTCACTTTTGCCCGACGCCATGATCGGCCCCCTCTCCGCCGGGGTGCGTACAGCCTGGTTCTGGATGGTGCGATAGCCCGCGCGGCCCGACCCCCCATGCGGCGCACCGCTCTGCCCGCAGCGTGAATTCCAGTGCCCGATAGAGTCTAATCGAAGGTATCAGAACGGTTTTGTCCGTTCTGGAGAGTACTATCGAACTGATCGCCGCCGGCAAGGAGGAAGGATGTTGAAAAAAATCATGCTGCGCCCTAGAATTGAGGAGACGACCGGGGCTTTGAACGGATGCAGCCACCTACTATCTAACTGGCAAGTGGCCCTGTGGTGGTATTCCGCATGACCGACGTATTCTTTTTAGCCGCCGGACACACAACAGACGACGATCAATAATATATGGGTAATGGGTGATATCGATGAAATTTAGCGAGCAATCCGCCCTCGGGTGGAACAGGACTATACGATTGGCGGTGACCGCGATCGCCATGGCGATGCTGTTCTCGCCCCCGGCCTTCGCGCAGGATACCATTCAGGCGGACATTGACGCGCTCATCCGGGCTTCCAAGGCTCGCGCAGCCATCGTGGCCAGGGTAAAGGGCGCGGTGGTTCACATCAGCGTGGAAAAAACAGTAGAGGGGAAAGCGCGGCAGAAAATTCCCGATCTGTTCAATGACGAGTTTTTCCGCCGGTTCTTCCAGCCCCGCATCCCCATTCCCCCTCGTGAATACAAACAGCGCGGGATGGGCTCGGGCGTCATTGTAAGCGCGGACGGTCTCATCTTGACCAACAACCACGTGGTGGGGGAAGCCGATAAAATCGTGGTCAAACTACCCGACGGGCGGGAGTTCGAGGGCCAGTTGGTCGGAGCCGATCCCGGCTCGGACATCGCCCTGATCCGTATCGACGGCGATGATTTACCGACGGTGCCCCTGGGCGATTCGGATGAGTTGCAAATCGGCGAAAGCGTGATCGCCATTGGAAATCCCTTTGGGCTGGAGCAGACCATTACGGCGGGCATCGTGAGTGCCAAGGGCCGGTCCGGTGTGGGGGTGACCGACTACGAGGACTTTATCCAAACCGACGCCTCGATCAATCCAGGCAATAGCGGCGGTCCGCTGATCAACCTCAAGGGCGAAGTCGTGGGAATCAATACCGCCATCTTCAGCCGCAGCGGTGGGAACTTGGGCATTGGGTTCGCCATTCCCATCAACATGACCAAGTCGATCATGGAATCGCTGATCGCGTCTGGCAAGGTTATCCGGGGCTTTCTGGGCGTGGTGATTCAGGATGTCAACCAGGATCTGGCCGATGCCCTCGGTGTCGAAGTCAACGCCGGAGTCCTGATCGCCAATGTCGGCCCCGGCACTCCGGCGGAAGATGCGGGAATACTCCGCGGCGACCTGATCGTTTCCATCAATGGTAACCCGGTACACTCCTCCAATACCCTGCGCAATGCCGTGGCTGCCATGAAACCTGGCACGGTCGTCCCCGTGATTGCACTGCGCGACGGGGACGAGGTGGGTCTGGAAGTGATAATCGGAGAAAAACCCAAAGACATCAGTACGGCTTTCCAAAAGGATCAATCCCAGGAGTTTCTGGGGATGGGCCTGGAACCGCTGTCACCGGCGGCCGCGAAGCAATTTGGGTATGAGGGCCTGGCCGGTCTGCTGGTCACATCGGTGGACCCCAACAGCCCGGCAGGTGAATCCGGCATGCGCGACGGTACCCTGATCACAGAGGCCAACCGCAAGCCGGTGCAGTCGCTCAAGGCCTTTCAGGACGCCGTGGCCGGGGTTGGCCGTGGAAAAAACCTGCTGCTGCTGGTCAGGTTCGGCGAAATGAGCCGCTTCCTGGTCATCAAGGTGCCGTAATCGCACCTCGCTGCCCCGCCATATTGGGCCATAACGCGCCCAAAATAGATTCAAACTGAAATTCGGAATCTTACATGTCCAACGTGTTGCGATTGGCGTCGACCATTGTCGTTGGGCTATCGCTCTCGGCTTCGGCGGCTACCCTCCCCGTTTCCGCGGCAGAGACGCCTTTGGTACTGGGCCAGATCGACGTCAGCTTTTATGCCGCCACCGGAGCCGTCGTGCAGGAGGTTCTCGAGCGGCTGGGCCACCCGGTCACTGTACGCGCAGGTACGCACAATGAAATCTTCCCCCTGCTGGCGGCGGGCAAAGTGGATTTGCTGGTGGCCGTCTGGCTGCCTCATGCCCACAAACACCTCTGGGAGGAGTATGGGGGCGACGCCTTCGTGCTGGCGACCCTGTACCGCGGCGCACGTTTATTCTGGGCCGTGCCCGAATACGTGCCGGAATCGGAGGTGGCTTCAATCGCCGATCTGGCCAAGTCCGATGTGGCGGCCCGGATGATCCGCACGCTTCAGGGCATCGGCCCCAAGGCCGGTACCTCGGTGCGGTCTCTCAAGGCAATCGCGGCCTACGGGCTCGACAAAGCGGGGTATGAATACCGCTTCGGCACTTGGCAGGACCGCCATCGGGCAGTGGAGAGCGCGGTGCGGGATCGGCGCTGGATAGTGGTTTCCATGGCTGCGCCGATGTTTCTCAACCGGGCCTATGCGCTACGGCCCCTGGCCGACCCTTTGGGTATCTTTGGCCAGGCCAACGAAGGTATGCTGGCGGGCCACAAGAGCCTCACGGAAAAAGTGCCCCAGCGCACGCTGGATACGCTTCGCCGCATTCGGTTGGGCTTGGAGGCGGTGAATGAGCTGGACTACCTGGTCGTGCTGGAAAACCGCACACCACACGAGGCCGCCCGCCTGTGGATGGCGCAAAACGCCGACACGGTGCAAAAGTGGTTCACGGAGGATTGAAAGAGAGGTCACAAGACCGCCTCAACGCAACCATCAATACGCTTGCACCGGGCTTTTTCGCAGCAGGCCGATGACATAGCAAACCACACCCAAGCTGATCAGGATGTCGGCAACATTGTTGACGAAGAAGCTGGTCTCGAAGAAGCGGAAGTGGAAGAAGTCGGTCACGGTACCGAATACCGCCCGGTCGATGAGATTGCCCGAAGCCCCGGCCAGGATCAGCACGAAGCCGAAATGCGTCCAGGCGTTCATGCGGTTCCTGTAGCGAATCCAGTAATAGGCCAGCACGGCCACTGCCGCCAAGGAGATGCCGACCAAAATCGGCACGCGCACCAATTCGGGCAATCCGCCCAGCATGCTGAAGCTCACGCCCTTGTTTTCCACGTGGGTTAAATCGATCAGGTACGGTATCAAGTTCATGGTGTGATGCATGGGAATGTGGGCGCGAACCCATATCTTGGGCAATTGATCCAGGAGCAACAGGGCGCCCATCACGAGCAGGGATGTGCGGACGGACATTTTCGCAGGGATCATCGAGGTTTAAATCGGCAACGAAGATTAACACGGCAGGCCGCACTCGGACCTCGGGTTCCATTCCAACCTAGCTCCCCTTGGCTATTGCCCGCAAGCCCGAGTCATCGCAGACCTGTTGTTGCCCGCCGCTGGGCAATTTCTCAATCCAATCGAAACTGAGACACTACGTATCTCTTGGCAACGTTGCCATCGCCTCGGGGAATCGCCTAGAATGGGCCGTTGGCAAGCATTTCACTACTGGACAGATGATGGCATTAGAGCCCCGATGACCGTACAGACCGATTCCGCCGCCTCCGAGCGCCCACCGGCTCCCCAAAGCCACCGGCTTCGTGTGATGGAAGCCCACCTGGAAGATGTGGAGCAGGGCGTGGTGCGTGTGGGTCAGCGCCTCATCGACGAACTGGGGCTCCACCCCGGCGACGTCGTGCGCATCGAGGGCGAACGGGTGACCCTGGCCCGTGTGCTGCCCCTGCTGCCCGAGGACGACCGGCGCCGCGCGATCCAGATGGACGGCCTGACGCGGGAAAATGCTGCGATCGGCCTGGACAGCCGGGTGACCATCGGCCCGGAAAAAGTCCCTGTGGCGGCGACGGTGCTGCTCGCCCCGTTGGAGCGTAATACCTACGGCGTGGACGAGGTGCGCCGGGTGCGGGAATACCTGGCGGGACGCGTACTTACGAAAGGGGACAAGGTCAGTGTGCCCCTCTTTTCCCGCAAGGGCTCGCAGTTTATCGTCTCGCTGTTCGAGCCCGAGGTGGAAGGCGCAGTCGCCTTGCCCAACACCGACATCCGCATCCAGGATCATCCCCGCATCCCGCCGCAAACGAACTATACGGTGAAGTACGAGGATATCGGCGGGCTGGACGAGGAGTTGCGACGCATTCGGGAAATGATCGAGCTGCCGATGAAGTACCCGGAGCTGTTCGCCAGACTGCGGATCGACCCGCCCAAGGGAGTGCTGCTTTACGGACCACCCGGCACGGGCAAAACGACCATCGCCCGAGCCGTGGCCAGCGAAGTGAAGGCCCACTTCATCCTCGTCAACGGCCCAGAGATCATCCACAAGTTCTACGGTGAAAGCGAGGCCAAGCTGCGCGAAATCTTCGAAGAGGCCCAGCGCCGCGCCCCCAGCATCATCTTTCTGGATGAGATCGACGCGATAGCTCCCAAGCGTTCCGAGGTGACCGGCGAGGTGGAAAAGCGCGTCGTGGCGCAGCTCCTGGCTCTGATGGACGGCATGGTCTCCCGGGGCGAAGTGGTGGTGATCGGCGCCACCAACATTCCCGAGGTGTTGGACCACGCGCTGCGGCGGCCGGGACGGTTCGATCGGGAAGTGGTGGTACGGGTACCCAACCGGATCGGGCGCTTGCAGATCCTCAAAATCCATTCCAGGGGCATGCCCCTGGCTGACGACGTGGACCTGGCCCGGCTGGGCGAGGTGACCCACGGCTTCGTGGGGGCGGATCTGGAGGTGCTGTGCAAGGAGGCGGGAATGCGCGCCCTGCGGGATGTGCTGGAGCGCGAAGATTTCGCAGAGCAAGAGATGAGCGTCCTGGCCGCGCAAACCACTATCCAGATGCGCCATTTCCTGGACGCCCTGAAAGGAATCGAGCCCACGGCCACTCGGGAATTCTTTGCCGAACGGCCGAATGTCCACTGGAGCGACATCGGCGGTTTAAAATCGGCCAAGAATATGCTTCTTTCCGCATTGGAACTGCCCTTGCGCTACCCCGAGCTGTGCAAGGCGGCCGGCATGCCCAGCCCGCGGGGCATATTGCTCAGCGGCGCTTCCGGTACGGGTAAGACGATGCTGGTGCGGGCCCTGGCCACCGAGACAGGATTCAGTTTCATCACCGTGGATGCGGCGGCGCTATTTTCCAAATGGGTCGGAGAATCGGAGAAGGCCTTGCGCCAAGTCTTCCTCCGTGCCAAGCAAGCCTCCCCGTGCATTCTCTTCTTCGACGAGATCGACACCATCTTTCCTTCGCGGGGTGGAGGGCATGACTTCGGAGGGCGAGATCGCCTGATCGGGCAGTTCCTCAGCGAGGTGGATGCCCTGGACTCCTTCAGCGAGGTGATGGTGGTGGGCGCCACCAACCGAATCGAATTGCTTGAGCGCGCCTTGCTCAACCCGGGACGGTTTGGAATGGTCCTCGAGATTCAGGTGCCTACCACGGAGGAACGGAGCCAAATCCTCGATATCCTCTCCCGGTCGATGCCCCTTGACGGCAAGTTGGACATGGGCAAGCTGCTGCCGGCGACCGAAGGTTTCACCGGTGCCGAATTGGCAACCTTGTGCCGGCGGGCCAGCTTTTTACGGCTCCAGGCATTCATCGCCGAGCATGGGAGCAAGGCGGACCGAAACGCCGGTACATTCCGGGTGCTCGGCGACGACTTTCTGGAAGCGGCGCAAGCCATCGCCGTGGGCCGAAAGAGAATTTCCGCATAGTTGTGCCTGGGCTTGGTGACGCGCAAACGGCCGCTAAGGGAGCGGATATCTCCAATACGCCGGCGGTGGCCGGCAATGCATCGTCGCTCTCGGGATCGAAAATAACCATGCGACTCAAACCGATTCTGCTCGGCAGTACAATACTTGTTTTCGTGGCTCTTCTGGTGTATTTATCGACGTTACACGAAACCTTGCGCAAATCGGGTACCCGGGAACCGGGTGCGGCCAATGTGCTGCGCCTGACCACGGCCCACATTCAAAAGCACGAGGACGATATCCTGGTCTGGGAAGTCTGGGCCGAGAAAGCGATTTACATGGAAGACGGACTGGAAACGCTGCTGACGGGCGTACGATTCAAGATTTACAATCAACACCAAGAAGATGGCACGCCCGTCACCATATCCGGCACCGCTGGGCGAGCTCAAATCAACGAAGGAGGGGGAACCCTGGTCCTCTACGAAAACGTTCACGTGAGCGATACCGAGGACACGGAGGTGCGCGGGGAGCGGTTGGTCTACCACCACGCGGATGGATTGCTCACATCATCTGATCCGGTCTGGCTGCGCAAACGCGACACATTCCACCAAGGGAGCCGAATGCATTACTTGATCCGCGAGCAAAGGCTCACCCTCGGCAATCCGAAGGTGTACCAGTGAATCCATCTTCCGCTGCGCCTTGGCTCGACTTTGGCTGAATCAAAATCTCGCGACAGAGCCCCCCATGATCAAGCTGACCTACTTCATCCACCGCCTTCCGCACTTGTCCGAGGCGGAATTTCATGATTACTGGCGCAACATCCACGCGGAGCTGATCAAAAAACATGCTCCCACTTTCGATATTCGCCGCTACATCCAGCTCCATGCCACCGACGATCCCCGTAACGAGCCCAACGCCGCCTTCCCCCGCCGCTACGATGGCATCGCCGAGCTCTGGTTCGGTTTTCGCCAAGGACTCGACGAGTGGTTTCACAACACCACCCCCGAAGCCATCGTCGCCGGCAAGGAAATCCGTGACGACGAGCGAAAATTCGCCGACCGCGCCAACTCGCCCTTTTTGATCGGTGAAGAGGTGAGCATCATCGAGGATTGACGCAAAATTCGTTTTTGCCGAACCACGCATGTCGCGGAATCATTGATATAATTTCCCCACTCATTGAGAGGGTCGCCTTCCTGGGTTGGATTCGAGTTCCAGCTGACTAAAACAACCCCATAAAATGGGCCAAGGAGGGCGCTTCATATGCAAGCATTCCTGATTTTTTGCCAAGAGGCCGATGCGTGCAGCGTTCCGGCCGCCGTTTGGAAGACCACAGCGAATCTGCCTAAAGAAAAGAGATTGACAGGGCCTGAACGCGCTAATATGCTGGCCTCCGGTCGAGGCGGGGTGGTGGTGGAATCCATGCCCTGGCGTCATAGCGGTGCCGGCCCAGATAGGAAACAGTGTGGACTTGGCCGCCCGTCTGAGGCCGCAGGCAGGTATGATAGAGACGCGCCTGAGTTACTGGAATCTGGGCGGGTCTCTCATCTGTAAGATTTCAATGACGTGAGTTGGCCTTTACCCCCGGCGAAGCGTCAACGGGAAAAGGCTGTCTGGAACTCCTTTGGTTGTGGCGCACAATTCTTGGCGTCGAATTCGGTATAGAAAGGAGAAGCGATGGAACTCGATTACACAAAGTTATACAAGGGATTGGGAATAGATTCGGCAGGCCCCAAGACCCATCAGGAACAAGGCGCGGCATTCTTTACCGCCGGTCATATGGGAGATCAAATCAATGATCGGTTGGATGGCTACGCGGCGCGCGCCAAAATGACCCGCCGCGACATGATCAAAACCTCCTTCGGATTCGCCGGCATTCTCTATGCGGTGAATGAAATTACCGGGATGCGGTTTTTCGACGTGGACGAGGTCGAGGCCCGTGAACCGGAAGCCGCAATCGAAAGAGCGGCCATGCACGGCGGTCAACTCGTCGTAGACCAGCACACCCACATCTGCTGGCGGAAGGACGGTTACGTCCTCGGGAAAAACACGACCGAGAAAGGAATGTGGTTCGTCAATCTGCTGGACGGCCTGGGCAAGGCCATGGGGTTCGAGAACGGAATCCGCGGAATGACCGTGGAAAACTTCGGCAAGGAAATTCTGGACGGGAGCGATACCGACGTCGCCATCTTCAACCCGTTCGGATTCCGGGAATCCTACGGGGGCAAGGACATGGTGCCCATCGAGGAGCAGGCCGAGGTGAAGCAACGCTGGCCGGAGAATACGATCATGCTGGGCGGTGGTCTGACCCCCAACCAGGGCCTGGGCGAAACCCTGGACCGGCTGGAAATGTTCGTCAAGGACTTCCACATCTCCGGGCTCAAGCTGTACACCTTCGATGCGACACCGCAGCGGGGGTGGTGGATGGACGACGAGAAGATGGCCTACCCGATCTGGGAGAAGTGCCGCAAGCTGGGCATCAAGAACATCGGCTGCCACAAAGGCATTCCCTTCGGCCAATTCTCGGCCAAATATGCCCACCCCGAAGACTTCGACGCGGTGTGTGACGACTTCCTCGATATGAATTTCATCGCCTTCCACTCGGCCTGGCCCTATCATGCCGAGCTGGCGGGAATCGGAAAGGGCTTCAAGCCGCAGCGGACCAACATGTACTGCGAGTTGGGGTCTACATTTGCGGCCACGGTGACCAACCGGCCATTGGAATGTGCCCACGTACTGGGCACGCTGCTGCGGGATATTGGCGACGATTACGTCATGTGGGGAACGGACTCGCTCCTTTGGGCTAACCCCCAATGGCAGATCGAAGCCTTCCGCAAATTCCGCATTCCCGATGAACTCGTGGAAGGACATGGCTATCCCCAACTGACCGATGAGGTCAAGGCGAAGATCCTGGGTCTCAATGCGGCCCGTATTTGGGGTATCGACGTCAATACCAAGAAAATTATGGCGTAACAGCCTCTCATTATTGTATTTGTAATTGTATTGTATCGGTAAATCATGGGTGGCCGGCTTAAGCCGGTCACCCACCTACCAGCCTGTGTTTCCCCAATCCCTGCCAACGGAAGCCCAATGCCGACCTATGAATACAAGTGCGAGCCTTGCCGGGTCATCTACCAGACAATGCACGGCATGAATGAAAATCCGATTCAAAACTGCCCTACCTGCAAGGCACCGGTCACGCGCCTCATATCGGCCCCGAGCCTCAACCTTAAGGGATTCAGCAGCCCCACGGAGGCCAAATACTCTAAGCACACCGAATCGGAGCATGTCGCCATGGAGAAAGTGCTGCTGAAGGATTACGAGAAAATATGGCTTCCACCATTCGTAAAGGACAATCCATACGAATGACCTGACGGAACACCCATCGAAGAAGTGCGGATACATGGCAACCTGGATGTATCGTCTGATTTATCCCGTTTTCGTGGGGTTGGCAGCCCTGTCGATCGCTGGATGGGCGATGGTCGGTTTGGCCGGTAACGCGAAGGCGGAAGAATGCAACACAACCCACGTGGTGGAGGTGACCCATATCTTCACGCCGAGGGATATCGTCATCAAGGCGGGAGATTGCATTCGATTCGTGAATATTCACTCCATCGAACACTCTGCGATTGGAAGATTGAGGGAATTCCATACGGGCACCATGCCTTCGGGTGCTACATCTCTGATCGCTTTCGGCGAAGCGGGAGAAATCCCATACGTTTGCGGTTTGCATCCGCCCATGGTGGGAACGATCGTCATTCAGCCCAATTGAGAGTGACGGCCGAACCGGTGGATTTTCCTCCCTGTTAAGCGATCCATGCGGGTCTTGGGAACACCGTGGCTCCAGGGGCAACTCGATACCGGCACGCACGGATTCAGAATAAATCCCGACCCATTTCCCTTAGATATCCCGAAACGCCAAACGGGTCCAGGGACATTGTCATGGCTGGCTCGTATCTGCCCAACCGGCACCCGGATGAACGATCGGTGAATATACGGTCTCCATCCAGCGCGGCGAAACACGCGTACGGTGGGCAGAGGCGCGCCCCCGGAGCGGCAGCGATCATTCTCATCTGCTTCTGGTTGGCGGCGCTACAGACATCGCCTGTCACAGCCCAGGTCGCGACCTATTACACCAAGAAAGAAGCCATTGCGCTGGCCTTCCCCAATGGCGAGGCTATTATTCCGATCGATCTGGAGTTCAGCGATGAGATGAAGGCCATCATTGAGAAAAGCGCCAACGTCAAAATGCAGCGCGGGGTGACGGACTGCTATCAAGGGGTCGTGGGAACGGAAATTACCGCCTACGCCTGTATCGACAACATGATCGGGCGGGAGAGGTACATCACGTACCTGGTTCGGATCAATCACCCCCAGGGGGAGATCGCCTTTCTGGAGGTGATGGAATATCGCGAGGCCGTGGGAGCCGTGGTGCACTATCCACACTTCACCGGGCATTTCATCGGCAAGACAGCGAGGGACCCTGTTTGGGCGTCCAAGGACATTCCGAAAATCAGCGGAGCCACCCTCTCAGTTGATGGCCTGGCCCGTGGCGCCAGAAAGTTGCTCCACCTCTACCACCACTACCTGCGTCACCTGCCCGTACGTCGATAGCCGCCCCTCGGCCGGAGCCAGGCTGGTTCCGGGAAGCGGGGTCGGCACGTTTCCGCGATTCAGCCGGTGAACCCTTCGCAGTGCACACAATCGCCCAAGCTTTTGTCCTCCATGTAGGCCCGAAATCCATCGATGGCTTCCTGGCCCCGCACCAGATCGGCCAGATCGGTATCCAGGTCGACCGGCTGTAAGCGGACGAGCCATCCGTCGGTATATGGGCTCCGATTCAAAATCGTGGGGTCCGCTTCCACCTCGGAATTGGCCTGCACCACCGTACCGGCGATGGGGGATTTCACCGGGCCGACCCATTTGCCCGATTCCACCGTAGCCAGGCTCTTGGCCTTCTTGATCTCCTTGCCCACTTGCCGGGGCCGGCAGTGAATCAGCGTGCCGGCCATGGTCTGGGCAATGTCGGTCATGCCGCATTGCACCGTACGATCCTCCATGACCCGAACCCAGACGTTGTTTTGCACCCAGTAATACAATTCGTCCGGGAGGATGCAATTGTTGATTTCGCCCACGCGGATTTTCCGTTTTCAGTAGCTGAGCACCGCACTGGCCTCCAGGGCCTGCTCCGTTATCCAGGCGGCGCCCACAACACCGTTGCACTCTTCGATCAGATCATCCACTCCCATGTCGTGCAGTTGCAGCGAGGCGGAGCAGACGTAGAACTCCACGCCGGCCTCCTTGGCGTCGCGGATGAAGTCGATGATGCGCTTGCCGCCTTCCATGGCGACCAGATGCTCCGCCACTCCCTTCTTCATGAGCAGCACGCCGTCGATCTGGAAGACGACCCGCGCCTCGCAATCCATCGCCGCGGCCATGCTCGCCATGTAAAAAGGCGTGGCGCAACGCTGGGGCGTTTCCGGCCCGTGGGTCGCTACGATGAAGACGGATCCTTCATCGTCCGCCATTACTATTTCCTCGCATATGCATCGAAGCGGCCCTATCAGTTCCGCCAATTCTTCGTCACCGATCCGGCCGGGCGCCCCGAATCATTCCGCGCACTGCGGCTGCGACTGGCCCCGCTTCCGGCGGCAAAAATTCATTCCGTGCGGTGGTCGAATCGGCGAAACCCTACCAAACGCCCGGTAAGCCTGGGACGTTAGATGAAGAGTTGGATGTCCGCGCCCACGGCATATTCCAGAAACATGGCCGCTCCACCGAATACGGTTTCTTCGATCAAATCGTCCTTCTCGAGCCCGAAAATGCCCATGGTCATCGTGCAGCCGACCATCGTGACGTCCGCCTCCAGACAGGCATCCCGCAACTCCTCGATGGTGGCGATGCCATTCTTCTCGAAAGTCTTCTTCATCAAACTCGTCGCCACGGTCTCGAATCCGGGTAGGTTGCCCGCGATGATGTTGGGAATGGGCCAATTGATGGCCTGGAATCCCTTGGGCCCGAAGGGCATTTTCATCGGCATCGCAGGGTTGGTTGCAGGTGCGACTTTGGCCTCGATCTTTTTCTTCAGCAGACTCAGACCGTAGAAGGTGAAGAACATCCAAACTTCCATGTTCATGGCAGCCGCCGTGGAGGCCAGGACGAAGGGCGGATAAGCCCAATCCAACGTGCCTTGCGATGCGATGATCGCCATTTTCTTTCTGCCGTTGTCTTCCATATCGTCTTCTCGCTTATTTTTTCCGTACGTAGAAAATGAACTCTCCATCGCCTTGGGAAGAATCCACCAGAGCGTTGCCCGTTCGAGAAGTCCAGGCCTTCATGTCGTTGATTGCGCCAGGGTCGGTCGCCACCATTTTCAGCACTTGCCCGGTGACCATGCGGTCGATCGCCTTCTTGGTCCTGAGGATCGGCAGGGGGCATTTCAGACCCCGGCAATCCAGTTCCTGATCGATCTGATTTTCGCTCATATAGGAACCGTTATCGACGGTGGGCCGATGGCTCCAATTGGTTTCCAGGTCCCGCTATCGGCGGGCAAATTCCGGGGCGGAAGAGCGGAAGGGGCACACGACGGAGCCAGGAAAGACTCGGAAGCCCTAATGCGCAGCGATGGAAGCGCCTGGTAGTCGATCCTACATCGTTTGCGTCTTCACGTTCGGGGTTGGATCTCGCCTCAGCCCAAATGGGTGTCCAGGACTCGACCGAAATCAGCGCTTCACGACCGGGCCCGCATTCACGCCGCATCCTCGGTCTGATGCCTACCGTTTTGCCCATAGCTTGACGACAGGGTCGACGGGGTCGCGCACCACCCTGCCATCTTCGCATCCCGAGGTCTTCACCGCATCTTTGTACATCCCATATTCCTTGGGACAGGCCACAGTGAAGCACGATACTTCATCCTATGCCATCGCCTCGCCGATTCGCAATTCGCTCTTATCGTTTCGCGTCAATATCGAAAGGACTATGATCGATGGTGGCGCGAACGTCCCCGCCCGCGATGGTCACGATGGCGGCAGGGGGGTCCGCAAAGTAATATTAGACAAGGCCGAACGGTAACCGGTCTCTCGACAACACCATGAGCCTGATCGATATCTACGAGTTTCCCGAGGACCGGTATTACGACGCCGAACACCATACGTGGGCTCTGCCCGAGGCGGGTGCGCGCCGCGTGACCATCGGTATCGACGTCTTGGGGCTGGAATCCCTGGGCGATCTGGCTTATGTCGCGCTCAATCCCCTGGGCTCGCGGGTGCGCCGGGGGGAGTCCCTGGGAACCCTCGAGGCAGCCAAGATGACCGGCGACTTCGTTTCACC
>JACZRV010000067.1 GCA_022574555.1 SAR324 cluster bacterium | reverse complement strand
AAGGCGTCGGGTTTCGGGACGTCCTTATCGCCAGCGGCCCTGGTTGGCAGCAACGGGTTTGACATCAACGGTGTCAGCTTCAACGATTATTCCGGTTGGTCGGTTGCTGGGGCGGGGGACGTGAATGGGGACGGTTACGACGACGTCATCGTCGGGGCCTATCGCGGTCCGAATGCAAGTGACTATGGTGCCGCTTACGTGGTCTTCGGCGGATCTAATGTGGGCGCCACGGGCAGCTTGGAACTCTCGTCATTGAATGGCACGAATGGCTTCGTCCTAAACGGCACCACGGGCAGCCAGGCTGGTGTGTCCGTCGCCGGCGCGGGGGATATGAACGGGGACGGCTATGCCGACGTGATCGTCGGGGCCTACCAGGCAAATGGCGGTATTGGCGCCAGCTATGTGGTTTTCGGCATGAGGACAGGATTTTCCGCAGCCATCGATCTATCCACACTCGATGGCAATGACGGATTCGTTATCAACGGTGTCCTTGCGGGGGATAAAGCTGGTCAATCGGTCGCTTCGGCCGGCGACGTGAACGGTGACGGCTTCGCCGACATATTCATCGGAACGTACTATGTCGACAATCAATCCGGCGCAGGCTATGTGGTATTCGGCACGGGGTCGGGCTATCCCGCCGCTGTCGAATTGTCTGCTTTGGATGGCAGCAACGGCTTCGTGATCAATGGCGTGGCCCAGGGCGATAGGGCAGGGAGGTTGGTTGACGGTGCCGGCGACGTAAACGGCGATGGCTTCGCCGACCTCATCATCGGGGCGCACGATGCCGACCCGAACGGCGTATCCTCAGGGGCCAGCTACGTGATCTTCGGCCGAGCCGACTGGTCCGCCACCGCCGGCATTATTGAACTCGCCACCCTGGACAGTACCCTCGGATTTGCCATCAACGGCGTTGCGGGAGGCCAAAATTCCGGAAAGTCGGTCAACGCTGCAGGGGACATAAACGGGGACGGCTTCGCCGATGTTCTCGTCGGTGCGCCATATGCTACGAATGGATCCGGGGAGACCTATTTGGTTTTCGGAGGGGACTTCACCGGGGCGGTGACGCAGCAGGGCTCCGCGGGCGCCGATACCCTGACCGGTACGGCGGCCGCGGATGCGATGGTGGGGGGCGCGGGGGACGACACCCTGGTGGGCGGCGGCGGGGCGGATGCCTTGAGCGGCGGGGCGGGGGACGACGTGCTGGCCGTCTCCGATCTGGGCTTCCGGCGCGTAAACGGGGGCAGCGGCAGGGACACCCTGCGCCTGGATGGCAGCGGGCTCAGCCTGGAGTTGACGGGGGTGGCGGGCACGTCCCTCATCGACATCGAGACCATCGACCTCAACGGCGGGGGCAACACCCTGATGGTCGAGCCGGAAACCATCAGCCAACTCCTGTCTGTCAACGTCACCTTCATCGTGGAAGGCAGCGCCGGGGATGCGGTCTCCTCCACGACCACCTGGACCCTGGGCACCGCCGTGGCCGGCTACACGGTCTATACCTTCGGCGCCATCACCCTGCAGGTCAACAACGCCGTCAGCCAGACCATCCCCATCAACTGATTCAATTTCCCTATCAATGGCAGACCGCCGCATCTTGGGATGGCACCGCGCCGGTCTTGATTGGGCCGGGAGTCAGTGTTACAAATTGCCTTACCCACGGGCCTGCGCCTGATCAAAGGGTATGGCGGTTAGAGCCCCCGGCAGGAGATGATTGGGGTGTAGCCAAGCGGTAAGGCAGCGGGTTCTGATTCCGCGATGCGGAGGTTCGAATCCTCCCACCCCAGTTAATGATATCAATGGTTTATCGATTTTGCGAGATGCCTAATCGGTATTTTGGGACACATATGGGACAATCGCCATGAAATCCACCCTGTTCCAGGAGGGAGGTTCATGGCAACCATCACCCCCCGCAAGGCCCAGGACGGTCGTGTAACCTATCAGGCCAAGGTGCGCCTGAAGGGCTATCCGCACAACGTCAACTTTCACCCGCCTGACCGATGCCCGTCGATGGGCCTGCCAAACGGAAACCCAAATTCGGGAAGGCCGGTATATCACCTCGACTAAGCCCAGCCACCGTCAATCGCTACCTGGCCGCGATCAGCCACGCCTTCACCGTCGCCGTTCGGGAATGGCAGTGGATGGATTCGAATCCCATGTCCCGCGCCGCCAAGGGCAAGGAAGCCCGTGGCCGGGTGCGCTACTTGGAAGATAATGAACGCGTAGCCTCCTGAACGCCTGCCTGGAAAGCAGCCAGCCGCTGCTGTACCCGGCAGTGGTTCTTTCATTGGCAACAGGTGCCCGCCAAGGCGAAGTTCTGTCCCTCCAATGGAAGGACATCGACTTGCAGCGGGGTGTGATTATCCTGCTCGAAACCAAGAACGACGAACGCCGATCCGTCCCCCTGACTGGCCACGCCCTAAATACCATCAAGAAACTGCGCACCAACCACCCGACGGTCTTTCCCTGGGTGTTCCCTGGCAAGGGGGGAAAGAAGCCCATCGACCTGCGTGTCTCGTTCGTTAACCCAACTTCCGCACTGGTTGGGCTCAGGGTGGACGTCGCCGCGTCGAGCGCCTTCTCATAACTGTCGTCCACACGCGCGAACAACAAGTGGCCACTCCCGTAGGTATGCAGGGAGCGCCCGGCCTCTTCGGTGGCGTTGGCGATTTTGGCCTTCTTCCGGATCAAAGATGCCGAGCTATGGAAACAGGCAAGAACCACGAACGCCACCGGGACCGTAATGTACGCCGAAGAACCCGGCCGATGAACGTTTACGCCGATTCCACCAACATGGAACGCAATTTAAATTCTGTATTTACCTGCGAAATCCGATACCAGGGAATCGCCAGCGCGATTTCACTGACACGAACATTTTGACATTACCGTTGGCAGGGCGTGTAGCATTTTGTAAATTTTTATAATGACTTTCGATCTGAAACTATCTCGTCGAGCCTAACGGGCCGGCTATCCCTTAGTGCAACTTTGCTGGACGCCAATATTTTGGGCCTGATAATAATAAGCACTTCGGTTTCGCTGCTCGATTCGGATTCTTCCTTGAAAAATACGCCCAGGATGGGGATATCACCCAGGAAAGGCACCTTGGTCACCTGAATTCGCTTTTTCGTTTGGAGTAACCCTCCCAGCACCAGGGATTCCCCTTCCGTCAAGCGGACGGTGTTGGATATGGAGTGGGATATAATCTCGGGTCTGCCCAGGCTGTTGAAGGTCAAGTCGCTGACTTTTGCGGTTAGGATCTCCAGCACCACTTCATCGTTCCGGGATAGGTGCGGGATAATTTTCAGCTCCACCCCATACCGAATGCTTTCCATCGATTTTCCAGGGTCATTTGGGGTCAGATCCAGCCATGAATGGTGCATTGAAGCGAAAGAGGCGACGTGTCCATCGAGGGTAACTATACTGGGCGTCGCCTTCAGGGTGGCGTTGCCGGTTTCGCTGAGCCACTGGATCGTGGCCTGGAATTGGGTCGAGATCAAATTCGTCACGGTATAATTCAAACCGATACCCGTGGCGCCTCCACTCAGCACCGAAGAGGTGCCCTTGGGCGAGCCATCGCCGGGGGACGATTCGCTCCTCGACCAGTTGATTCCCAGAAATTCCCGCCCTCTCGTACTCACTTCAAGGATCGTCAATTCCAGCAACACCTGGAGCGGTTTTTCATCAAGAGCCAGGATATCCCTTTGCAGGCGGCGTTGGATGGATTGGGGCGCGACGATCGTGATCAGGCCCCGTTTTTCATGCAGCGTCATAAAGCGTTGATAGTAGGGCGTAATCAGATCGACAACTTCATTCGGTTTTAGGTGCACAGGCCTGTAAACGCAGGTTACGGAGAGGAGATCGAAAGAAGGGTTATCCGGCGATCCTTCTCCTACAAGGTAGAAATTCTTGATCCGCCTGTAGCTGAAGTGGTTGGCTGCAAGCAGCATCTCCAGTGCATCCACGAACGGCTGCTCGTGGATGATGGCGGTGACCAGGCCCCGCACCGTATCGTCCGGTACAATGGAGATGCCGGTGACCGTACTGATCTCCAAAAGCGCCTCGCGCAGGTCCATTTCAATGAACGTCGCGGTGATGGTCGCACTATCGGTTTCCCGCAGAGGCTCCTGTTCCTCGCCGACACAGACGAATTCGGGTTTCAAACCCGGCTCTTTTTTCGCATCGGCCTCCGGCAACTCCTCGTTTCTCCGCAGGGCCTTACGGGATTTGATGAGATACTGCCAAGCCAGATCTCGCTGGACGGGGTCATTCGAGTACACCCACTCGAAGTGGCGGAGCGCCTCGTCGTATTTTCCCTCCTGATAGAAAATTTTCCCCTGTTGCAGATTAAACGACGGCGTGGAGCACGATGCCAGGAAGACAGTCAACAGACTTGCGAGTACGAATATATGGCGCTTCACTTTCATGTCATTACCCTTTTGCAAGTCCAGTTTGTAAGCCAAAGAAGGCCATTTTCTCCAACATCTTGTGATACGTTGCGCGATTTTCTAGGCTAGTCAGTCACTATAATTGTTTGTATTTGGAACGCGCCAATATTTCCGTCGGAACGCTCGTAGCGTGCCAGGAACACGGGCATATTTTCAGGCGTTGTATCGCCGAATTGTTGCTTCAAGATGACCCGCTTTTTTCGGCCAGCAGCGATCACCAATACATCGGGGACAAATTCGAAATTACGATCACGGAGATCGTGTTCGGTCTCTTGGCCGGAATCAAACCGTACCGTGACGGGCTCTCCATCGTTGTTTGTGAGCGTGAAGATGGAAAATGCGCTGCGATCCTTGCGCAATTTCACCGGGATCGGATTGGGATTCACTACGACAGCCGGTTGGTCCGCCGAATTTTCCTCCTGAGCCATCGATAGATGGTCCGTTTCGATTATGATTTCCTGGGAAGATACGATCTGACCCCGCTTTCCCAACCGATGGATGATGCGCAGCTTGTATGTGCCGGGTGCGGTTATTTTCCGAATTTGACCCAGCAGGCGTACGCGCGCTCCGGGAAAAATTCGTGTCTTGTCTTCCTGCCTTTGCCAGGCCGCTTCGGATTTGAGTTCGATCTTTTCGATGAGTCTATTGTCCAGCCCGCGAATTTGCGCGATGGACTCCACCCGGTAGTCCACACCGGATGTATTGGTCAGTATCCCGCTGAGTAACAAGTGGCCGTCGACCTTCGCCGGAATGACGTTCTCGAAAGTTCCACGTTCCCTAACCGCCCGCCCGGTAATGTGAATCTTCACGACCACCGCATACCGGATCCTCACACTGATTCCATTGTTGCCGGTATCCGGTTGATCCTCTTCCACGATAATGGCGGCCAGCTTGGTTCCCATTGCTTTACGGGGAATCGAGATCCGGCCTTTTACGGTGACCGTTTTATTCTTGGAGAGTGATATTCGTGTTTTGTCGAGTTCTACCCGGAGACCACTTATGTTGTTCCTGTCCGAGACGGGCTCCATGAAGCCCATGTAACCGGTTTCCTGCTGGGCGATGTCGAAAATTTGTAGTCTGGCAGTAGTTCTTTGATCCGATTGAACGTTGAAGCTGAATTCAACCTTTGTGTTGGGCTTTTGCTCCAGTTCGATGAGCATGGGGCTGACTCGGATATCCGCGGCCCAAGCCGTGGGTGTCCACATGAACGCCAGGAACATCCATGGTAAGATCAAACGATATGGCAAATTGGGAACCCAACTCGGTTTTAGATTCTTAGTCATGGTGTCCCTTGTGAACTTGACGGCATAGCAACCCGTCCATTTTAAGAAACAGTAGATCATTGCATTACGATCAAATTTGGAGTGTTGCAAATTATTTCGTTCCTCTCAACTCTGGAAAACTCCATATCTAGCTCTTTGCATAGGTAACCGTATTTTGGAGTCGCTACCATGGTGGCACAGAGAGTGATTTGCTCGAATTCTGAATGCGGATTCTTCGATTCGGCAACTCCAATCAGAAGCGGCTTGGTTAGGCCCAGGTAATGCTCGCAGTAGTCTTTGGCAACGGCAGCCACTGGACCAGAGGCGCTTATATATCCATCGATACCAGCATCGGCCACGAATTTCGCTATACCATGCGGATCAAGGCGAATTCGATAGCTCATGTTGGATGCGTCTATTTTGGTAAGCCAGCCTCCCAGGAAATTGCAGAGTGTAAACACAACAACCAACACACAGGCAAATTTGGTTTTCATGGGATTTCCTTTCATACTAGCTATTTCTGCTGACCAAATGGCATACAACGAGACCGCCGTCAGGCTGTGATATCTTGCAAAAACCAATCTGACGGCAGATCTCGCTGGAGGGAACTAGAACGCGGAAACCGTGATGGTGAGTCCCGCGGAATATTGACCCGCTTCCTGGTCGTCGATATCGCCCAAGGTAGCGCTGACCGAGACGGTATGCGCTTGGTTGTGCACACCGGAGAGCGTGTCGAAAGCGGCACCACTGCCGTCCAGGGCATACGTGGTGGAGATCGAGTTGAGCCCTTTGCTCAGGTCGGAACCTGCCACGGTCACGTGAATCGCACCGTTGGATTTCACGGTGAACGAATCGGAGCCGCCGTAGACAGCGCCTTCCGAGCCGTCTGCGTCACTGGTTTGCAGGGCGAAATCACCCAGGCCGACGATGGCGGCGAACAAGCCCACGTTCAGGCTGACGGTAGCTGAATCGCTAACGGTGCCGCCGTTGGCGATGCTTCCGCCGGCCGCGAAGGCTTGGTTGCCAAGCGCGAACAGAGCGGCAATTGCGCCGATGACGGCGAGGGTTTTCAGGTTTTTCATATCTACTTCCTCCATATTGGATTTATGGCTGTTGTCATTTGCACCTCACGGGAGGCGGTCAACCGAGATAGAAGATTTTGGCTGACTCTTTTCAGACGTGCTCTCGACGTATGCCGATCAGCCGTCTTGTGAGTACCTATCGCAATGGCCGTGCCATGTTTTAAGTATTTGATATATAATGTGATTTTTGAAATATTGGAAATTTACCATTGTAACAGCCCGCATTATCTGCCAATGCCACGTGAAATTTTGGAATGTCAAATCGTAACAATCAGTTGGGGCGAAAAAGTGTGTGAGCCCCATCAATCGCAGCAATGTACGGCGTGCCTGTGTTGTGAAGTAATTCCGTTATATATTAGTCTCTTATCTTTATTCGAGACGATATGTTACAAGTGGTATACTTGTAACGATCTGTAACGCTGCAACATTTAAGACGTTTGTTGGGCGAGGAGAGCGAAAATGGCCGCCTCGGAAGTCGATCGGCAACCCCATATCCTGGTGGTGGATGACGAACCGGCTATCCTGGAATCCTACCGGGAGATATTCGATCGCTCCGGCCCCGGACGGATCGTTGCGGGCGATCTGTTTGCGGATACGGCGCACCTGTCTGCGGATGGTACGGCTTCCTCCTCAATCGATCTTCTGACCGCCTCTCAAGGGGAGGAGGCCGTCCGCATTGTGCGGGAGTATGCCGGGAAGGAAGTTTCCATCCAGGTGGTCTTTCTGGATATTCGCATGCCGCCAGGAATCGATGGCTTGGAGACAGCCCGGCAGCTCCGGGAAATCGATCGGCATCTTCAGATTGTCATCGTCACGGCATACTCGGATTACCCCATGGATGTGATCATCCGGGAACTTGGCCGTCCCACCAACCTGTTTTATCTCGCAAAACCGTTCGCCCCCGATGAAGTACGCCAGATGGCGCGCTCTCTGGTTCATCAGGATCAAACCCGCCGGGAACTGGGACTGATCCTGAGTCACTTCATGCAACTCTCGCAGCGGAGCGCGGAAGACCGGATTGGCCAAGGCGAGGTGGAAATCGGCGCCAAGGAGGTGCTCCTGCAAATCAACGACTTGACAGGGGCCCATTCCTCGGCCCTGGTTCGGGAAAGCCGCAGGGGAAGATACGAGCATCTGATTGGCACAGGGTTGCTCGAATCCGGAACCGATCTTAACAGGGCCAGGCAGAACCGCGTGCCGTTACACCTGTTTTCGCTCGGGGCTGGGGAAGACCAAGGTGGAAAGAAAGGGAAGGACAACTGGTCATGGGCGGTGTTTCTCATGCGGCCGGAACAGTCCAAGGAATTTTGCCGGGCGGTCGTGCGGGCCTTACTCCCATACTTGCCCCACTTGGATCGCGAAGTACCAGATCAAGCGAGTACCGAAAAAGGGAACCAATCTCCTACATCAGAACATTTGCCGGGACCACCGGAGCCGCGTCTGGTTGCACGCCACGTTTCGGATGAAGGAGCGGATTCGTTGACCAGCTTCCATGGCATTTTTACCGCCGATCCCGGAATGGAACAGCTATTCGAGCAGACAAGACGTGTGGCCAGACATGAGGCATCGGTTTTCATCTCGGGAGAAACAGGCACCGGCAAGGAACTGATTGCCAAAGCCATTCATCTGGAAAGTTCACGGCGAAACAAGGCATTCGTTTCCCTCAACTGCGCCAATCTGACCGAGCACCTTTTGGAATCCCAGCTATTTGGCCACAAGAAAGGCGCTTTCACCGGGGCGGTGCGGGATCAGCCGGGATTGTTGGCCGAAGCCGAGGGAGGGACCTTGTTCATGGACGAGGTGACCGAAATTCCCCTTCCTCTCCAGGCCAAGCTGTTGCGGGTTCTGCAGGAGCGGGAATACACCCCGGTCGGTGATACTCGACCCATTTCTTTCGACGTAAAACTTATTTCGGCTTCACAAGTCCCACTGAAAAGGGCCGTTCAAGAAGGGCGATTCCGGCAGGATCTCCAATTCCGGCTGCAAGTGATCCCGTTGGCGCTGCCCCCGTTGCGGGACCGATCCGATGATCGATGCCTTCTGTTCGAGTATCTTCTGCGGAAGGAGTATGGGGATACGCGAAAAGGGGAGGATTTCCCTGAAATCAGCCCGGAGGTGTGGCAGACAATCCGCTTTTACGACTTCCCCGGCAATGTCCGCGAAATGCAGAATATTGTAGCTTACATCGCCGCGATGGCGGCCGGCCCGCGCATAACCCTGGACGACTTGCCCCAGGAGATGCGGGAATCGCTGATGCGGTCGGCAAGAAATACTCTGGTCGATCCCAATCAGGAATTGCGAAAATCGGTAGAGCTTGCTTCCGACTCCGGTCTATCCCACGAGGAAACTCCCGGCGAAATTCGAGATAGGATTCTCCAGGTGCTGCGGCAAACCGGCGGCAATCAAAGCGAAGCCGCGCGCCGAATGGGCATAAGTCGAATGACCCTTTGGCGAAAGATGAAGGATCTAGGGCTGAGAAGGCCCGACAAGTCTTTGTGGTGAGCGGGTAGAGTCGATCATCTGTCAGGCAGCGGGTACGCAGGGCAGTGTAAACTTGATGGCCGTGCCTTCTCCCATTGTGGAGCGGATCGATAGCTCGGTTTTATGGAAGTTGAGGAGAATCCTCTTTACCAATGACAATCCGTAGCCAGCCTTGGGAGAACGTTGGCTAAGCTTAAAGCCCGGTTCAAAGATTTCGTTGAAATACTCCCGCTTTATTCCTATTCCCCTGTCCAGAACCACGAATTCGGCCCGGCCTTGGGCATTCCGGCTGGCCGATACGGTGACGGTTCCGTTGGAGAAGTCCAATCCGTTGTTAATCAGGCAGCGTAGGGCGAAATGAAGTAGATTTCTGTCCCCTACCAGCACGAGATCGTGACATTCGGTTGGATCGTATTCAAGTGCCACGCGCTCCCGGCCCTGAAAGTCCTTTAGCAGATCAACGATCGGAAATGTGTTCTTCACTCTGGAGGTATCGTGGGTCAGGATCATTTCCACCAGTTCCAATACCTTCTCGTTTTTCTGGATCAGATCGGGGATACGCTTACCGGCCAAGGTCTTCGCCAAGTCCAATGTTTTCAGTTCCATGATCGTGTTGAATAAATTTAGCGAATCCACTTTGTATCCTCTGGTAAAGTTCACCAGGTTCCGCAATGCTTCCCTTTCCCATAGCTCCCGTTTAATTTTCTCCCGAATATAGAGCAGGTTTTGCAATAACTCCTGGAGTTCAAAGGGTTTCTTCAGAAACATGAATTGATTTTGTTCCATGCCGAGCGTGCGTGAAATGTCGTGGATAGACCAATCGGAATATGCCGTGACAAACATCAAGCTCAATTCGGGGTGCAAGGCCAATAATTCTTGCGCCACCTCCAACCCAGAGGACTCCGGCAGCTGCATGTCCAGCACGGCCACCTGGTAGCGGGCAGGCGAACCGGCCATTTTTCTGAATTCCGTAACTGCATCCTTCGCACCCGGAAAATATGATCCTTTGAATTCGATATCCATCACCGGTGTGAATCCCTCATCGCCGCCCGTAGATTGATCAGGAGCAAACAGATCTTCAACGCCGGGTCGCGATTTGGGGTTGAAAAGTGCCGGGTTGTCGACCATCCGGAAGATATCCAGAATCTCGGGTTGGTCATCAAGGAACAATATCCTCATGGCTCCACCACAGGTTGACGGTTGTGCGCCACTCTTACCCAGGTGATCGGCATCGTAGCGAGGTGCAACGCCTTCACTGGTGATACCCGGGAGATTTCTGTACGAGTTCGAACAGCTCCAGATCCTCCTCGTCGAACTGGATGCCGACGCGATAATGGTCCCCCTCCCGATCTATCCAGCGCACCTTGCCGCGGGTGGTGACCCTTCCGGCCACGATTTCCAGCTCAACAGCGCTATCGATCTCAATGGGTGAACGAATTTCCACGACTCCGATTCCCGTTGGCGTAACATCCACCGCCGTGCCCGATAGAGCAGTAGGCACTTTGAAACGAACCTTATTCTGGAATCGGATGCGCTTCAACAATCGGCGGTTGTGAACCAACTCCATCCAGGCCTCCAGCTCCGCATCGACCGCCTGCTTGAACACGACGGGGGAGACCGTCTTTTCGAGATAGATGAAATTCCGGCTTTTCGCACTATCCGCCAGTTCCTCGATGGTGAAATCCATGTAGGAGGTAAATATTATTACGCGGATATTCGGATCGGCCTCTCTTGCCTTCCCGACCAGCCAGGAACCGTCGCGCTGCGGCATGCGGATATCGGTGATCAACAGCGCGAACGGGTCTCCTTCCCCGTGGGCCTTGCGGATATTCTCGCAGGCGGTTACGGGATCTGTAAAATAGTCGATCCGATAGGGGATTTCGTCGTGATTCGGAGGGTTCTCCGGTTCGGCGAAAAGATCGATTGTGCGCGTCTCGCCGGGAGTTTCGAGGATCACCTTGACCATCTCGTGCATACTGACTTCATCGTCGACGAAAGCGATTTTCCCGGTCATCTTTTCAACCTATCGGAAAAGTCATGATCGCCCTTGCACCTTGCAGGGGTCCCTTCGACGTCAATTCGAACCGGCCGCCGATTCTGGCCATGAATATCTGACAATTGTGAATCCCTAGCCCGCTGCCGCCTTCGCTGGTTGCGGTAAAGTGTTTGGTGCTGAACCCGATCTGGCCCACTAGGGCCAGCTCTTCCGGAGACAGGCCTTGTCCGTTGTCGCTCACATCAAGCCGCACATCCTGTTCTGAAACGCGGAGTTCGATGTGAATTTTTTTGTCGTTTCTATCCACCCCGGTAAAGGCTTCACCGGCGTTCTTCAAGCAATTGTGCACCATATTGAACAGGCGCACTTTTTCCACCTTGAGAATGACCTCGCCGGGAGGAATGGTATCGTCTCCCCTGACGGAGAACTCCCAGGCGATGCCTTTTTGTTTCCAATTATCCTCCATCAGGCTCAGCACAGCCTTGATCACCATCATTAGGTCCACATCCATCGATACCGCAAGCTCCTTTTGCAGCCGGGATTGGGCTACGGTGGTTTCGATCACCTTGTTCAATGCGGTATCGCAAGCCTTGAAATCTCTTTCGCTTTGGCGGGCAATCTCCTTCAGGATATCCAATCCCCGGATAAACCTAGGCAGATCCTCCTTGCCTTCCTCGGACAAATATCGCTCCAGGTCACCGGTTTGCTGCTTTTCCATCAGGAGTCTGGCCCTGGATTGCAATTGGTCGAGATATTCCTGGTTTCTATGATCATGGATCATATTGGCCGCTTTCACCCGTACAGGGGTAATCAGATTTCCCACGGTGTGAATGAAATCGCGATAGGCTTCGATCCTGGACGATTGGCTGGCCTGAAGTTCCGATAACGTCTGGGTCTGCTTCAATCGAAGCAGAGCACCTTCCGATTCCCGCAACTCCTTTTCCGCCTCGACCCGGACCGTAACGTCCTGCATGGCGCCGATGACGCCAACGGTTTCTCCCTTGCTGTTTTGAAAAGGCGCCTTGACCACATGAAAGGGACGCACCTCCCCGTCGGGCAACGAGAGATAGGTTTCCGGCCATTCGATCCGTTCACCGCGTGCCAGCACCAGCTCATCGTTTTTGAGGAATCGGCGCTTGTCCTCGTCGTTTCCCAGGGGAGATTGCCGCGTGGTCATGCCAAGAAGAGCGTCTACCGTAACACCAAGATCGTTGGCAAATTGACGATTGACTACCAGATAGCGCCCATCCAGGTCCTTGACGAAGACCCACAAGGGAATGGCGTCGAAGGCCTCCTGCAAGAGCATCCGGCTCGAACGCATCTCCTCCTCGGCCTGCAAGCGATTCACATTCTCGGTTTCCAGTCCCCGGTAGGTCTGGAGATAGTCCAGGATCAATCCTGCGAATGGAATAACGTAGGCCAGGATCTTGATGAAATGGGCAATATTGAAGAAACTGTCAAAGAGCGCGGTGGAGCCGAATGCCATATAAATTTGAACGGCCACATCGGGGATGGCACTGACGAGAACGGCATGGGAAAACAGGCTGGGATGCTTCCGGTGGAAACGGGGGTAGACGAAAATGCCCGCAAAAATGAACAGGATCAGCGGGAGAATATCATAGGGCCGGGTTACGATGGATTCCGGGAATGTTGTTTGCGGTAGATTCGTGCTCACTGCCGAGAGGTGAATGATGCCGTAGGCAGCCAGGCCGAATAGGCCGCTCGCCGTGAGGACGAAACGCAGATCGCCCTTCAAATTCCGATCCCCTTTGATCAGAAAGATGCCGACTCCCACGATCATGATCAGGGCATTGAACAAGCGGCTGATCGCCCAGGTAAAGGGAATCAGGTCCCGATTGTCCGCCACGGCCTCGATTAACCTGTCGGCCGCCAACGTATGAAACGCATCCATGCTTCCGGCAAAGAACAGCGCCATACCGATGACCGGCGTGGTGACGTCGCGCTTGATGCTGAAGTGGACGAAGGCCAGGATGGCCACGAATATCGCTGAGACGAAGGCACTCCATTCCAGCAGGGTGTGAGTGAAGCTCCCCGAAAGCGATACGAACATGCTCTCGGTCACTTCGTGAGCGGTCATTTCCAACGCCGACGATAGGACGAATGGAATTTTCCGTGAACCGAAATCGAATCCCGCGAGATGGAGGAAGAAGGGGATTACGCTGATCGCGATGGTGCCCCAAACTATCTGTATCGGTAACCGGTTTTTTTTCTCAGCCGATTCGATTAGAGAGACCATAATTTGCCCAATGAACAGTCTGCCCGGAGATTGCAGCTTGGCCACAGCTGTACAAACGTTACAATCAATTCTCCCGCTTCAAAAATAGGGCCATTGGATTCGACAATGCCTGCCTCTTGGGATCAAATTGCGCTCGTTCATCTTAATTTAGACGCTAATTTGCCGCCAACCGCAGGTATCGAGGGGGTGAATGCCTCGGCCTTGCCGGCCGAGCGAACCACAATCACACTCATATGGGGGCCAAAGAAATCGATCCGGTCTATGGTTAAACCATGGATGAAATGAACCCGCGTTTCCTGTTTCGACACAACGTCCCCCAAACCCGGACCATACGGGTTCTTTCAGATGAGAAAATTCAGATGACCGGGGACATTCTCGATATCCACATGAATGGCTTCGGACTTCGAACGGTAAAGAATATCCGGCGCGGAGCCAATCTGGCGGGATGGCTGGAATGTCTCGTCGAGAGCGGCGCGCCGCGTTTGATTCCTTTTTCGGCACAATGTGCGTGGGCAATTTGTGACGAGGCGGGAATTGATTATTTAGACATTCCGGAACTGAAAATTCTGACGTTGGAAGCCATCGTCAATCTGATCTCCCAATCGGCCGGCCCATCCTAGGCATCCGTCCGGGTCAAGCCCATTTTCGCGTTAGCCGGTCATCTCGTACGCATAGTAAATTTCCATCTCTCCCTTTCCCTTCACAGCGACCATTCCCTGTGATTCCCCATTACAGAAATCGGCTACCTTTTCCCACGCTGCGGCACTCACGCAGACCAAACCCGGCTTTCCGTTGCTCTCCATCCGCGAAGCGATATTCACCGTATCCCCCAGCACGGTGTACAAGAACTTTTTCCGCCCGATGACCCCGGCGATTATCGGGCCGATATGCACCCCAATTCGAATTTGCCACCCCGATGACATGGTCTTTACCGCGGCTTGCAACTCTAGTCCGGCCTGAACGCAATTCAGCACCGGGTTCCTCAACGGTTTTTCCAAACCAGCGGCCGCCATGAAGGCATCGCCGACCGCGTTGATTTTTTCCAATTGATGCTTGTCGAAGATTGTCTCGAAATGATCGCTAATCTTCTGCAGGTTGGAAAACAACTCCTCAGGTGTGTGACTTTCGCAATAGGGAGTGAACCCCACGATATCGCTCATCAGGATGGCTATATTTTCGTGCCGCCGGGGTCTCACCTCACCAAAGGTCCTCAATTCTTCCGCGAATTTGTGGGGAAGAATCGCGTGGAGCAGATTTTCGGACAACTCTTTTTCCTTTTCAAGTTGTTCCCGGAATTTGAGCTCTTGATCGCTGGCTGTTTTTTTGGCCAGAGAATTGCCGATTCTGGCATTGAGCAATGTTCGATTGAACGGTTTAATCAGGTAATCTTCGGCGCCGATTTCTATGCAGCGCACGATGCTTGCCATGTCATCGATCGACGAGATCATGATAACGGGGATGGTGCTGAAAGTCTTATCGGCCTTCAATCGCTCCAATACCTCGAAGCCATCCATCTCGGGCATCGTGATATCGAGGAGGATCAGATCGGGTTGTTGCTGGCGAATTCGAGATAAAGCGGCGTAACCATTCTCGGCAACCAGGGGAGTATGACCATTCGAGATGATCAAATCCTGGAGCACCTTCCGATTGGATTCGTTGTCGTCGACGATTAGAATATTGGCCCCGGTAGACATCGCTCAATATCTCGGTAAAAGACGCGGAGGCGGATTTTGATTGCCTGATGTATATGCGTGCCCCCACTTGTCATCTGGGCAATCGTCGGCGAGGCTAGCTTTTTTTCCCAAGATGGGTTTCCACCTTTTCCTTCACGGCGGCGTGGTCAATAGGCTTGACCAGATAACCCACGGCTCCCAACTTGATGCACTCGACGACAGTGTCCGTTTCGTCCACCGCGGAAATCATGATGACCGGTATCCGGCCCAGCAATTGCTCGCTGTTCATATGCTCCAAGACGTCCAATCCGTCCATCTGGGGCATTTCGATGTCCAATAGAACCAAATCCGGCAAGTGATTCTGCATTGAGGCCAGCGCTTCGGGACCGCTATTGGCCAAGACCGGGGTGTGCCCGAGCATTACGATCAGCTCGTGAAGCAATTTGCGGTGTGCCGCGTTGTCATCGACTATCAGAATGGTCGCGGGAGTCCTCATTTATTCATTTCAATATCAAGAGTTGATGGGGTCGGCGATCCTCCACTGCGATTGTTCTATTCCATCAGCCTGTATCCCCTAACCCAAATACCGGTCGATCACTGCGAACAACGCCTTCGATTGGATCGGCTTGGCCAAGTGCTCAGTGCAACCCGCGGCAACCTGGCGATCCTCGGCATCGGTGCCAGTGCTGGCAGTGAGCGCGATGATGGGCACCTCGGCGAACTCCGGGATTTCCCGTAGCCGGTGGGTCGCTTCCAGCCCGCCCATTACGGGCATGCGGATATCCATCAGGATCAACTCGGGCTTGGATGCAAGAGCGAGATCGATCGCTTCCTGTCCATTGCGTGCAACGGCGACTTCGTGTCCGTGAACGCTAAGCAATTCGAGGATCATCATCAGATTGGTGTCGTTGTCCTCAACTACGAGAATGCGGCGGCCGGAAGCATGATGCCGTGAACTCGCGACTTCGTTCTCCTGATGCGCAAATTCTTTGATGGCTGGGGTTTTGGTCGGCAGAGTAAACCAGAAGGTAGACCCTTTGCCGACCTCGCTTTCGGCGCCGATCTCTCCGCCGTGCATTTCCACCAGTCTTTTTGTGAGGGTCAGACCGATCCCGGTGCCGCCGAGCCGCTCGTCCCGCACCCGATCCACCTGGTGGAACTCGGAGAAGATCTTCTCGATCTGATCCGATTCGATTCCCAGGCCCGTATCGCTGATTTCGATCTTTACCGAATTTTCGAAAGTAGTGGTGCGTACCGCCACCGAGCCCCCTGCGGGCGTGTATTTCACGGCGTTCGAGAGCAGATTCAATATGATCTGCCTACATCGCCGCAAATCGCCGATGACAACGGTTGTATTATTGGCGAAGTTGGCCGTTACTTCTATGCCTTTTTGCTCGAATTGCATTTTTGTCATGGATAGGGAACCCAGAATAAATTCTTCTGGACGAAATTCAGCGAGATCCAATTCCATGGCGCCCGCCTCAATCTTCGCCATATCCAGCAAATCGCTGATGAGTGCCAGCAAATGTTTGCCGCTTTTATCAATCTCCCCCACGTAATCCAATTGCTTTTCGTTGAGTTTCCCAAAGAATTGCTGATTTAGCAGATCTGAGAAACCCAGGATGGCGTTGAGGGGGGTGCGCAACTCATGGCTCATGGAGGAAAGGAATTGGGATTTGGCGCGGCCGGCTTCTTTCAAGCTAAGGTTCGTTTCCTGAAGGGTGGAAAGAGATTCCGCCAATTCACGAGTGCGAAGCTGGACAGTTTTTTCCAGGTTCTGCCTTTCTACCTCCAATGCAATCTCCGCCTGTTTGCGCTCGGTGATGTCTTGCCCCACACCCACCACTCCGACGATGTTGCCCTGGTCATCGACGCGGGTAGTGGAGTTGAGCAAAATCTCGAACTGCTGGCCGTTCTTTGTCAGGATCGGACATTCATAGTTGGCAGTTTCCTCGCCTCTCAATGCTGCCGCGATGACCTCCCGCACGGATTCCTGGTTTGCTTTGGGAATCAAGGTATCCACAAGGTTGCGTCCCATCACCTCCTCAGGCGTGTACCCGCTGATCTTGGCCACCATTTGGTTCCACTCGTTGATGTTGCCCCCGGTGTCCACGCCGAAGATGGGGGCATTGGCCGTATCGATGAGCCGGGCCAGGTCGTCTCGTGCCTTGATCAGTTCCAGCTCTGCGACCTTGCGATTAGTGATGTCTACGACAGTGGCCTGGATCGCTATTTGATCGTTCCAATCAATTTTCCGGCTGGCAACCTCCAGCCAGATGATTGAACCGTCTTTTTTTACACCTTGAAATTCATAGCGATCCGGAACCTCTTCGCCGCGCAATCTAGCTTGTCCGTAACCCGTTATCCGTTCCCGCTCGCTGGGTGCGTAGAGCACCGCGGGATCGGGGATTTGCAGCATCTCCTGCGGCGAGCTGTAGCCGTAGATTTGCGCAAAGGAGTCATTGACAAATAGGTATCGTTTCCCATCGTGAATGAGGATCCCCTGGATCGATCCTTCGATCAGGTTGCGGAATCTCTCTTCGCTCGATTGGAGGTCCACTTCCGCCGCCTTGCGCTCCGTAACATCGAAAAAAGTGACAACGGAGCCGATAACTTGGTTGTTTTTCTGCATCGGGTGGGACCAATATTCGACGGGGAAGCTGCTCCCATCGGCCCGCCAAAAGACCTCGTTACCAATGTTTATTTCGATGTCATTGCGCATACTATGCCCAACTGGGCATTCCTTTTTGGGATAGGGCGTTCCATCGGATTTGGTGTGGTGCGTTAGCTCGTGTATGTTCTTGCCGAGCAGGTCTTCCTGCTCCTCATAGCCCAACATCCGGAGACACGACGGGTTGACGAAAATGCATTTACCGCTCGTATCCACACCAAATATCGCCTCGGATGTGGAATCCATCAGCAGCCTGATTTGTGCCTCGCTCTCCCGCAGGGATTGAGCCGCCCCCTTGCGTTCGGTGATGTCGAGAAACGACACCACCGAACCGACAATCTCGCCGTTCCGGCGAACGGGATAGGACCAATATTCCGCCGGGAAGCTGATTCCGTCGGATCGCCAAAGCACCTCGTCACCCACATGGGAGCCCACTCCTTCCCGGAACGCTACGTAGATCCTACAGTCCTCGACCGGGTAGGGCGAACCGTCGGCATGGCTGTGGTGAATCAGGTCGTGCATGTTCTTGCCGAGCAGATCGTCTTGCTGCTCGTAGCCCAATATGCGCAGACAGGCTTCGTTGACGAAGGTGGCGTTGCCAGCGAGATCGATGCCGTAAATGGCCTCCCCCGTGGATGAGAGCAAAAGGCTTACCTGCTCCTCCCTTGACGACAATTCCCTCGCGCCTCGTTTGCGCACCCACAACAATCCGCCGGCAAGGATTATGGAGAGGACGGTCGTGACACCGATAAGTACGGCAAAGATCACGGCCGTGACCCGAAAGGTTGCCAGGGCTTCTTCCACGTCGATTTCCGTGGTCAAGCCGATACCCAACTCATCGTCCCATAGCCATGCCCCAAGCACCGGTACCCCACGGTAATCGCGGTATCCGGTTGCATCGTTACCGGACTCGCCGCCGGTGGCTTGTTCGGCCATGTGGGTCAATGGTTGCTCCCCGCGTGGGACGGCCGGCTCGAAGCCTTGCACCATATTACCGCCCGGATCGCGGATTTCGATGTTCAGCACCTCGGACTCGCCGGGTTCGACAAGTCCGATAGCAAGCAAATGTTCACGGAACCGACTCTGCGACAGCAGCACGCCCGAGCGGTCGAATAAGTAGGTTTCGCCGGTGGAACCGATCCGGCCTGTTTGTGCAACCGCATTGAAGTCGTGATCCGGGTCGATGCGATTGGAAAGCGCGGCGATGACATCGCCTTTTTCATTCCGAATGGGCCCCACCATGAACATGGTGGGGGTTGCCTCGACCGGCTTGCCGGATCGATCCGGCAGCGGCACGTCGGAAGGGATGGGAGGGATAAACTGGATTTCGCCCTGAAAAACTTTCGCGAGCCGCTGCGGATAGTATTTCGCAATGAGGTTTTCGTGACCGACATTTGCATCCTGCATGGAGGCAACGTTGATCAAGTCGGGCGCGATGACGAAGATGCCGTACCCGCCATGAGACTCAAGCCGCGGCTTGAAAAATTGCCGAATTTTGACCAGTACCGGGCTGCCGAGAATGGAATCCACGTTCCGTGGAAGAGCCAGCACCTCTTTTATGAGATTGCGCAGCTCACGCGATTCGGTCCACGTTTCGATATCGCGCTCTTTCCCGACCGCCCAGTGGTTCAGGGATTCCCGGGTCGTATAAAGCACGGTTTGCAGAGAGGCAACACTATCTTCCCGGACTTTTTGTTCGATTGTGTTCAACCCAAGCACCGACCCCAAAACCACCAGAACGACGAATGCGGCCATCAGGGCGACGGTCAAAACAGGTGACTGGTAAAACTCAGTTTTTATGTCGGCAATTGGTTTCATGACTGCCTCCGACGGCGTTGGGAGTATCGTCAGGTTGAAGTTACTCTACCTGGATACCGCATTCCGCCCGGCGTGCAAATGTCGATATCGGGACGGGCTCGAGGCGACGCGACTCACTCCGGTTCCGGTACTCTCTTGCCCCGCACGGAGGGGAAACCCTTCTCTAAAGAGAAAATCTGCAACGCCCTGAGCGAGGGCAGGGAGTGTTGTCGTGGCGAAAGTAACCGCGGCCGTGAACCGGCCCGTTGAGGTAGGCGTCGGGGAAACTAAAAGGATGCATCAGATTGTGGCTTGCGCCTATGCCGAAAATAAATTGGGACACTCATGGGACAGTACAACACGAATCGTGGTAAGAGTCAGCGGCGAGTGGCGACAGACCGTTCCCCGCAACCCGCTGATTCGATTGTGGCGATTTGTTGTAAACTGCTGTGATTATTGGAAAAAAATGGGATTCTGATTCCGCCATTCGGGGGTTCGAATCCTCCCACCCCAGTTAGCACCCCGGATGGTTCGCCCATCCGCAGGCGCGCGTTGCATCACTGGAGATTGTTATCGCGGCGGGGCCGGGGAGAATTTAATCGAAAGCGATGAGCGAATCCGCCGGTTCAGGCAATTTCATCCGCACCATCATCGATGCCGATTTGGCCTCCGCTAAAAATGGGGCCTCGGTGGTCACCCGGTTCCCGCCCGAGCCCAACGGCTATCTGCACATCGGGCACGCCAAGTCGATCTGCCTCAACTTCGGTCTGGCGCAGGATTACGGCGGCAGGTGCCACCTTCGCTTCGACGATACGAACCCGCTGACCGAAGATCCCGAATACATCGAGGCGATTAAAAACGACGTCCGCTGGCTCGGGTTCGACTGGGGCGAGCATCTCTACTATACCTCCGACTATTTCGAGCGGCTCTACGAATTTGCGGTGCGGCTTATCGGCAAAGGCAAGGCTTTCGTTTGCGGCCTGTCCGCCGACGAGATTCGCGACGCCCGCGGTACCCTGACCGCGCCCGGCCGCGATAGCCCTGACCGGGAGCGCTCCGTGGCGGAGAACCTGGCCCTGTTCACCCGCATGCGCGCCGGCGAATTCCCCGACGGTTCCCGCACCCTACGGGCCAAGATCGACATGGCGTCGCCCAACCTGAATATGCGGGACCCGGTCATCTACCGCATCCGGCGCACCCCGCACTACCGCACCGGCGACGCCTGGTCTATCTATCCTTCCTACGACTGGGCCCACGGGCAGTCCGACTTCATCGAAAGCGTGACGCACTCCATCTGCACCCTGGAGTTCGAGGACCATCGGCCGCTCTACGATTGGTTTCTGGAGCAACTGGAAACGGAGCCCCGGCCCCAGCAGATCGAATTCGCGCGGCTGAACCTGGGCTATACCGTCATGAGCAAGCGGCTGCTGCAGGAATTGGTGCGCGAGGGCATCGTCAGCGGCTGGGACGATCCGCGCATGCCCACCCTGGCCGGGCTGCGGCGCCGCGGGGTGACTCCGCAGGCGATCCGCCGGTTCTGCGGGCTCATCGGCGTCGCCAAGGCCGACAGCCTCGTGGATATGGGCCTGCTCGAATCCTGCATTCGCAAGGAGCTGGATGCGGACACACCCCGAGTGATGTGCGTCCATCAACCCCTGCGCGTCGTCCTGCAGGACTGGCCCGAGGACAGGGTGGATCAACTGGAAGCCCCATATTTACAGAACCAGCCCGAGACCTTGGGCTCACGGCAAATCCCTTTTTCGCGCGTGCTCTACATCGAGCGCGAGGACTTCATGGAGCAACCGCCCAAGGGCTTCTTCCGCTTGGCGCCGGGCCGCGAGGTTCGCCTGCGCCGGGCCTATGTCATCCGCTGCGAGGAAGTGATCAAGGACGCCAACGGCGAAGTGGCCGAGCTGCGTTGCAGTTACGATCCCGAGACGTTGAACACGGCACCCGCCGGGCGCAAGGTGCGCGGGACGATCCACTGGGTCTCCGCCGGTCACGCTATATCCGCCGAGGTTCGGCTCTACGACCGCCTTTTCTCGGTGCCCATCCCCACCGCCGATAAGGACGTCGACTACAAAAGCCACCTGAATCCCGCATCGCTGGAAGTTCTGCGCCAAGCGCTGGTGGAACCGTCGCTCGCGTCGGCGCGGCCGGGGGAGCGCTACCAGTTCGAGCGCAAAGGTTACTACTTTGTAGATCCCATCGACTCCCAAGAAGGGAAACTTGTTTTCAACCGCATCGTTACCCTGCGCGATTCGTGGGCCAAGATGAAGGACAAGTAGGGTGGAGCCCGCCCCTAGCGCGGCTGCGGAGGTGGCAGGTGCTCACTCGCCGCCGGAATCCCCCGGTGCCAGGCGGCGCAATGTGTCGTCGCTGAGGGCCCTTTCCGTCTCCTATAAGGACTTCGGCAAGGCAGGGTTCGACCAGATCGGCCACTGACTGTTTCCGGGCGTCGGCGGACATGATATTCCTGCCTGCCCGAAGTCCCGCAAACGTCCCAATCAACAAAAGGGCCTAACGCATTTGCGATAAACCCTTGATATTGCTAATGCTCCCGCCAGGACTTGAACCCGGAATAGCGGAATCGGAATCCGCCGTTATATCCAGTTTAACTACAGGAGCAGGACTGGTTGGTGTTTTCGGGCTTCGCCATCGGCGCCGTCCTTGTGCCAAGATTATGAAATGCACCCCAGGGGATCAAGTAAAAAGGGCGAGGCACCGCCGGCCGTCGCCGAGGAGGCGTCGGGA
>JACZRV010000066.1 GCA_022574555.1 SAR324 cluster bacterium | reverse complement strand
TCATGGGCCTGATGGAAAAGTAGCGATAGTCTCGGGAATTGCGGGCTCCCAACGGAAAGCATCCGGGTCGAAACCGCCGATAACGGCGTAAATTTGAAAATCAACATTGCTACTATTGCTATTCCCGCTATTTACGATTCACGTAAAGAGGTTTCGGGTTCTTGGTTCCCAACCCTGCTATTCTTGCGATTACCGCTATTCTCGATCATCAGTGTCCCTGAGTCGTGATTCAGCCATCCCCTGGGGTTCGGCATGGATCACACGCCAGACATCTCGCCGGTGGGATCCGTCAAGTTCCATTCCACCCTCCACCCGAACCAGCCACCGATGATCCTCAAGGATTCCAATAATTCTCATTGCCACTTTCTTTTCCCTGATCCGATTCGGCCCTAGTTGGTACACGAGTTGCGGAAAAATGAAGTCATGCCCGTGGGCCCATTCCAGCAGTGACTCGGCCAACAGAATGTCAGGGTCAGTGCTTGCAAAACTGAATAGCCTTTGGGCCTCCGACAGGTAGAATCGGACAAGCAAGACCGCAGCATCCATGTGAAGGGGATCGACTTGACTAGCATTGAAGTCGTCCACCAGGGTCAGGATTCCGGCAACCCGTGCTGCATGTTCCGCCGCCTTGCTGGCAAACCCAGTGATTTGTGAATATCGTTGTCCTTCCCCAAGTTGGGCTTCAACCTCATTGTGAAATTCGACCCAGACTTCTTTTGCCATCGGGTTCAGCGTTAGTGAGAAGGGATCCAACTCATTCTTCTTCCCGTCAGACAAGAGTGGGGGTTCTTCCAATAGTTCCATCATCCGAGCGAAATATCGCTTCACGGCTGGGCTTTCGAACAGATTCACGGGCTTGTATTTTCTGCCGCCCATCGTGGACACTGGCCAGGCGGTCAGGCAACGCGAAAGTATTCCTTGGTCAATGTTCAGGTGGTTGCCCAAGAACATCTGGGCCACGCTGGGCTGAATCAGGAGATGCATGCTCAGCCTCCGCCCGAACAGGTAGGTCGCCCCATCCTTGACCCGAACCCGCGTAATTGGGCTTCCGTCCCAGAACTCGCTCAGGCCGGAAACCATGGCTAGTTGGTTCTCAATCTTCATTCCATGGCCTCCAATGAAACGGCCTCCTTCATGAGCGAAGAGACCCATGCTCGGCTGTCCCTTGTCGAACAACTTCACAAGCCCTTCGTATGTCGGCTCGTGGGAGATGAAAATGGCTTCAAGTGGTGGGGTAGGCTTTTCGGAATCCCCCGATTTCTTCGATTCTTCCAAGGCGTGGGCGTAGTCCTCTTTCTCCTGGGCGTGGTTTTCAATGAGGGATTTCTGCCACTTCTGGTGCGGCCCCAACGCCACCTCATCGACACTGGATTTCCTCTCACCCGACTTTCCTACCGTGACAAAATACTCTGAGAGGGGTTTTATTCGACCATCAATTTCGATATTTGCATGTGGTTGTACTGCCAAGGCAGCAGCGGCCAGTACGGACTGACCGCATAAGGCATCTGGAGCCTGAATGGCATCCATCATTGTCAAGGTCATGCCCGATAACACGTCACCCAACGCATCAACCGGAAACTGTTCGGGCGGTGGCAGCTCCCGTCTTAGCGGCTCAGGTTGAACTATGATATTTGTAACTTGAGCCGCTTGTTCATCGATTAGGCTCAGAATCCATTCCGATGTCTGTTCAACCAGCTTCTCCAATTCCTCACGGGTACCCCCGTCCGCGATCCAGTCAAAGACATCCCCCTTGTGAGGAAGTCCAGGCAGTTTTATAACCTTTACGCTTTCAGCTTCCCCACAAAGGGCGTTTGCCACCTGGGCGGCATGTTTTTCTCCTGCGCCATCATTGTCCGGTAAGATAACGACCTGGGCAGCACCAGCCAAGGAATAGGTATAGGTATCCTTCCAATTTCCTGCTCCGCCCGGATTACAGGTTGCCGGTAACTTCAATGCCCCTCGGATGGCGTCCACATCCTTCTCTCCTTCAGCAATAAAGATCGTCCTCCTCTTTTCCTTGGATTTCAGAATCTGGGGGAGATGATAAATCACCGGTTGAATGCCTTTGAGATTCCATTTCCAGTCTCTAATTTCGCCGGGCTGGCGTTGAAGAAATCTCGGGTTCAAACCATCCCCAAAACGCACGACTTGAAACAAGAAATTCAAGGTTTGATCGTAATAATCGTATTCCGCATCTACAGGTCGCTCCCAAGGCGGGGGTGCCTTGTTGGCATTGGAGACTTTTCCGTTACTGTTCGGCCATAGCCCTTGCTGGCGGAGTGCTTTGATCACATCATTCTGGCCGCAACCTGTGTGGCAATGGACTAGCAACTTTCCGTCATCTCCTTCCCCTATCGAAAGACTGGGGGCGCGATCATCATGGGCCGGGCAATGGGCCTGCCATCCGGAACTGGATGGCGTCCCGCCCAAGGCAAGTGCAACTTCCTCCGGGGTCATGGTCGCCCCTCTTCCCTACCGGGGTGGGGATCAGCGCCACCGCTCCGAACTTGCTGGAACGGGGGGAAATCTGTATAGTTAAATTGGATCTTGACCCAATGATTTTGATCCTCCGCGTGTCCCAGGCTGCTACCTGGGACACTTTGTTCCTTCGTGTTCATTTTTCTTTCCTCCCCTCGGTTTCTTGTACCCAGCCCAACAGGTATCCCTCGACATATTGGTCAATTTCGTCTTCTCCATTCCGCAGAAAGTCCACAACCTGTGAGCATGGTAGGTCAAATTCTCCACCGTGATTCGATTCGATTAGCCGCCCAATATAGAAATCAAGTTTCGGAAATTCCGCTGCAATCTGTTGAAACCGTTGGATCGCTAAGTAGAAAAGCCTTTGGGCGAATTCCAGTTCATCAGCCGCACTTCGTCTCTTGAAATCATCCATGAGCAAACTCCGAATTGGTCGGGGTCGAAAAACGTCTTTTGTAACTAAGCGCGGAATTGCACACATAGTTAGTCCCCCCTCCTCGCCAGGTGGCCTTCCAGCCATGTATCCAGGTCGGAACGCCTATAAAGTATCCGTCTCCCCACACGAATATAGGGAGGCCCACTCGTGCGGTTTCCATGCGGGCCGTTCACCCGATCTTGGCGAAGGAACGAACGGGACATGCCAATATATTTGGCAGTGTCCTTTTCGCAAAGCACTTGGGATTGAATTTTGGATTCACCTTCTTTTCCAATTTTCTCTTGGCTTTTGCTGGTCATTTCATGTCTCCGTACACAGATGTGTATGAAGGCATTTTAAAGTACAAACCAGAAAAATCTAGGTAAGGAACGGGGGTTGTTTCTTACTTCTTCGAAGTGGAAAGTAGATCTGAGGAGGGATAAAAGGGGGCTTGGGATAAAAGGCCGAGGGAGCAGTATCTTATTTTCTTGAAGCCTCTAACACCGCCGCGATGGGATGGCCTGATAGGTGGATCATGTCTAGGGTCAAAGGGCGACCATCAAAATCCTTTCGTGCCCGCTGACAAATTTTGTTAACGCCGTCCGTAGTTAACCCAAGAAGTTCAGCTACTAGGGCCTGCGCACTATTTCCTTCGCCTTTTAGTTTGACATCTGGTTTATATTTCTTACCTAGTATCGGGTGCCGAACGATCTCATACAACAATAGCGTACCATAGTCTAACGCCTTCTGTTTTGCCTTTCCTAGCTCATTTCCATATTGGCCGACCAAGGGTTTCCATTCCGGGAACGCGTTTCTACAAACGTTATCCACAAACCACTGTGGCCATCTGCTTGGAGGGAATCCAGAGCCAAGCATGACCCTCTGCCAAAAAACAACATGCCACAACTCATCGGATTCGATTTCCTTTCTGTGGAGCGATAGAACCTTTTCATAATAGCCCTGAAGGAATGACAGAATATCATCAAATCTTAAACGATGATCTGAATCGAAGTCATACATCTTACTTTTTCCATACGCCGATTCGCCAAAGTATTCATTATCATCCATGGAATACCTATTGAGAAATCATGGATCGATTAGTTTGATTGGCGTTCTCATCATCCCATACCAACTTTGCAACGGCGGCTGCCGTGTGTTTTGGAGCAAGATGGGCGTATTTGAGGGTCATGCTAATATCCCTGTGGCCGAGTAACTCCCGAACGGTATTCAAGTTAACCCCCTCCTGGACAAGGCGGGACGCGAAATGATGCCGAAGGTCATGGAATCGAAAGGCTGTGATTTCGGCTAGTTTCATGAGACTGCGCCACGCGGAGTTAATATTATCCAGGCGGCTCCCGCTCCTGCCTGGAAATAACAAATCATTGGGATCAATATCGAGTGGTCTCCAATCTATCAAAACTTCTTGTGACTCCGCATTTAAAGGGATGTACCTGGTCGCCCCTGATTTGGCATCTTCTCCGCGTATGGTTAACAAGGCCCGCTCCAGATCAACGTCGTTCCAGCGAAGGTGGAATAACTCACCACGCCGCATCCCTGTGTTCATTGCTAGCAGAACCATGGGCCGGAGATGATCTCGTTTTCTCGCAGGTAGTTCAGAGTAACCCCGTTCCCGCCTCCATGTGTTTGCGTTCTGCCGTTCCTGCTGCAAACTCAACTCCCGTTTCTTTAGAGCATCCCGGAGCCTGGCCTCCTCACTTTGATCCAAGAAACGAACCTTCGGGGAGCGATCAACTTTCTTCCGCTTCACGGATGCAATTGGATTTGTTTTTAGGATTTTCCACTCGACAGATTTAGCCATCAGGGCCTTTATATCGTCCAAGTCACGATTGATCCCAGTTGCTTTCCTTCCCGCCTTCAGTTCAGTTGATCGCCACTTTTCGACATCCCAAGCGGTAATGTCATTCAGCCCTTTTTCCTCGAAACCGGAAAAGCAGTAATTGAGTCGAGAAACAGTCGCCTTCCCCCATTTTCGATGGGCCATCACCCAAGGGCCGTAAGCCTCTTCAATATAGGATTTTAGCGTATAGGCCCTGGATGATTTCTTTTCGGCCATAGGATCAACACCATTGACGGCAGCCGCAAGGATTTTGCGTACCCGCTCCCTTGCCTGAACCGGGGTGAGCACACTTGCCCTCCCGATGGTGTAGTGTTTCCCACGGGCGTAGTTCGCTAGGTAAGTCATAGTCCCGGAGGGAAGAACGCGAAGGACAAAGCCAGGCAGCTTTGTATCCCGGACGTCGTAGCTTTTCGCCTCCGGTTTCAGAGTCTTGATAAGTTGGTTACCGATTACAGCTTTCAATTCACCCTCGTGGCGGTGGTGCTGTGGTGGTGCAAATCAATTGTAACCCAGTGGCAATGCCTATACAAGCGGGTACATTAATATAAATCTAAGTCATTGGTATAACGATTGTATTATGTTCATCGCGGTTTACCGGGGATCATTGAAATGATATATCGAATTGCGTTCGGGACGAAGAAGTCGGAGGTTCAAATCCTCTCACCCCGATTGTTATTTCAAAGGCTCACGATATTGGGCGCGGCTCGTTGTTTGCGTATCTGTGCCTATTGGGTGCAATTTGAAGAATTTCAAGGGCATGTATCGACGCCATCCACACTGGCGTGGACGGTGTTGGAACCTTCCATTCCTAACCGCACGCCGATTGACCCAAATCCCGCGTTCGATCTATACTGCATCGCTATTCGGGACGCTGCCCGTGCCGCAACCTGTGGAAGAAACACGAAACAGCACGAAACAGACGGAGCAAATCATGAGTAACGAGAAGCAGAAATTTTCCGCGAGCTACGCCAAGGACGCGGTGTATGAAACTGGCCTCCGCGACTTCATGGAGTACCGCGATCTTGGGATCGCAGACGCGACCCACGGCCAGATCCGCGCCCACGTGATCCGGGTCAAGCAGGACCGTACCGGCGACCAGGATCTCCACACCACCGGCCTGCATCAGCATCTCTGCGACTTCCAGATGTTCTACGTTCTGAAGGGATGGATCAAATTCGTCTACGAAGGGCAGGAGGGCGAGTCCACCTTCCGCGCTGGCGACTGCGTGTTGCAACCAGCGCGTATCGTCCATAACGAGCTCGCCTGCTCGGATGACCTGGAAATTCTGGAAATTTACTCACCGGCCGTCCATGAGACCCACGCGGTAGACGCCATGCCGGAACACGCTGCGGGATAGGCGACCATGGGCGGTGCGCCGCCCACCCTGTACTGGATTTACAGTGTCCTGATTTACAGTGTCCTGGTGGATTAGGTCTTGTTAAATGCCGGCACGCCTAATCAACACAGAGGGGAAGGTTGGCCATATATAATCCCGTAAAGAATATCAGACCAGTTTCGCCGCCAATTCGGCAACTTCAAACGGTTGCGAAAGTCTCACACGGACGGTGAATCTTTTTCTGGGATCGGTATCATGGATCAGGGTATAGCCTTCCGCCCCAAACAATTCGTCGCATACGGCCCTGATCTCCGGCGCGATGGCCTCAAATGTCTCAGGCGTGTTTGGCGCGATGAGGCGGTCGTTCACCATGAATTCGAACTCGTCGCCTCGCACCGCAAAACTCGAGGATAGGGCCGGCTCGCCGGCCAATTTCTGGCAGGCCCTAATAGTGGCGCGCAGGGCTTGGCGGATGCGGTCACGGTGCAGGCCCTCCAGGGGCGCTTTTCTATTGTAGAGCAGCCCTGTACGCCCGTCCGTTCGATCCACCACATAATCGGCTTCGTGGCCAACCAGAATCACGGCGGGTCCATCCGGAACATGACGATAGTCGGCCACATCGATGAGCAGCTCATCGGTCTTTTGCTCTTGAATCCAGCCGTGGAACACATCGATATACGCTTCCAGCGCCGAATCCGTGAGCTCCGACAAGAAAATTTTGACGTTGCAATGTTGCAATTCCATTCGATGCACCGGGTAGAATTGGGCGTTATCCCGCGTTGATGCGGTTGTAGCAGGCGTGGGCCGCTTCGATGAATAGCTGTGCTTCCTCTATGCGGTGATGGGCGGCCTCCGGCAGATCCATCCCCTCTCCATTGCTGTGGGCCGCAAACAGATAATTGGCGAATTTTCCTCCGGCAAATGGATCGAAAAATTTCTTGGTCTCATAGAATCTGGCGCGAAATTCTTCGACGATGTGTTTTGGCTCATCGCGCACGTCGATGGTCTCTGTTTGCAGGAGGGAGCGGGCTGCACCCACCATGGCCTGATAGGCCAAACGGGCGGCGGCCTTGGGGTCTCCCTTTTCCAGCGCAACCTGCGAATCAAAGACCTGCCGTTCAGCTGCTGCCAAGCCGAAGGCTGTAAGTTCCAGCACTTCTCCCGCGCATTCCCCGATGCCGATATCACGGGTTCCGTACTCGCGCGGGTCACCCCAATCGCGGAAAAACGCCCGATCCTGGCCCGACTCGGGTGGATGAACCAGATCTTCCAATTGTTCGCGAATGGCGAGTTTTCCGATGCGCTGGACGAATGGCTGGAAGCGCTCGTTTGTTTGCCTTTCCGCCACGTAGAAGGCGGTAATGCGACGCACTGCCTCGGGAATTCTCTTGGCCGGGATGGCGAGAATCGGCAATCCATAGGAGCCGCCGTTGTTGGTCCATTGACCGCCCAGGATGACCTGGAAATGGGGCACCTGAAAACCGGCAATCTTGCGGCTCACCCCATAGAATCCAAGGTCGGCGATATGATGTTGGCCGCATGAATTGAAACAACCGCTGACCTTGATGTGGAGGTCCCGCACGGCGTCGTCCATGGAGTAACTGATTTCGGCCAGTTGGTTGCGCAGCTCGGCCGCCAGCCCGCGGGAAGAAGATATCCCTAGTTTGCAGGTGTCTGTGCCAGGGCAGGCAACGATATCCATGATTGTCGATGCACCGGGCAGCGCCAAACCCTCGGCGTGCAGATCCGCATATAGGGCCGGCAGGTCGCCCTGCGCGGTCCAGCGCAACACGAAATTTTGCTCCACCGTGGTGCGGATGGTCTCCTTGGTGTAGCGCCGGACGATATCGGCCAAGGCGCGCAATTGATTGGGGGTGATGTCTCCCAGGGGCAAGGCCACCGTCACCACGTAATACCCCTGCTGGGGCTGTGGGCGGGTATTGAGCCGTACCCATTCTTTGTAAGCATCCGTTCCCTCGTCGCTCCATTGGCCCGGAGGCGCGCTGGGCGCTTCGCTATAATCTTCCGCATGGGCCACCCAATCCGACCACCTTGGGTCGAAGGGCAGAATTTTTCGTTCCGCCCAAACCAATTCGCGGAATCGATCGATTCCCAAATCCTTGAGCAGAAATTTGATGCGGGCGCGGTTGCGGTTTTTCTTCTCGCCCAACCGGGCGAAGACCCGGCCCATGGCCTGGGCGATGGGCAGCAACTCTTCCGGCGGCAGGAAGTCGTCAAAGAGCTTCGCCTGATGGGGTACCGCACCCAACCCCCCACCCACATACATTTCGAATCCTCGCCGAATTTCGCCGTTCACGTCGCGCGTAACGGCTTGCAGTCCCAAATCGTGCATGCGAACGAGCCCGCAACCTTCGCCTTTGCAGCCACTGAAGGCGGGCTTGAATTTGCGGCCGAAATTCTGGCAGTCGGGATGGACGAGCAAAAATCGCGCGAGGGCATCGGCATAAGGGGTCACATCGAATGCTTCGCCCTCACAGACGCCCGCGTAGGGGCACGCCGTGACATTGCGCACCACATTGCCGCAAGCCTCACGTGTGGTGATCCCCACGTGGCCCAGCCGGCGCATCAGCGCCGGGGTATCTTCCAAATGGACGTAGTGCAACTGGAAATCCTGCCGTGTGGTGACGTGGACGATGCCGTCGGCATACTCTTCGGCCAGATCTGCCATGACCTCCAATTGTTCCGCGTTGACGCCCCCGAACGGGATTTTGATGCGCACCATACCGGGTGCATCCCATTCCGTCCCCGGGCCCTTGGTCAGGCCTGACTTTGGAAAGGTCAAGACCTGCACCTTCTGCCCATCGTGTCTTTGGCCGTTGTCGTAGCGTTGACCATAGACGCCGCGCCGCAAACGGGATTCCGCAAATATGCGCTCGTCGAGCTTGCCCTGCGCACGCAACGCCATTTCCGATTCGAAGATTGCAATATCTTGGGCGATCGGCTCGGCGATTTTCCCGGCGAGTCGCTCTTTCCAGAGGGTACCGGATGTCTTCATCGTTCAGTGCTCCTTGTCATCTCTTGATGGTCCCGGATGCAGCCGATAGAGGCATAGAAACGGGATTCAAATCGGAACGACGGGATTCATTTCGATTTCCGTCGGGCTGGTTGAGGTAATCAGATTCGATGGCGCGGATGAGCTTTTGCAAAGCCTGCTTGCGGGTGGGGTGGCTTTGCCGCAATTGGCTCCGCAGGCGGTAGAGAGCCTCCATCAGGTCGTCGTCCTCCGCCGGCAGCCACTCGTCCAGGCAGGCGCGGAGCGCTTTTGCCAATCCAGGAAAACGTCCTTCGGTCGACATGGCGATACTGATTGCGCCCCGATGGACGATGGCGGGGGTGTAAAAATGGCAGTAAGCCGGATCGTCGACCGCATTGGCGAAGATGCCCATCCGCTCCGCTGCGGTAACGATCGAGTGGTTCAACTCGGAATCGTTGGTTGCGGCGAATACCAGCGTCATCCCTTGCAAATCGCTGTGCCGATACCGCCGGCGATGGATGGTGACCTCGTGGCCGACTGCCCGCTCCACCAATTCGACGCATGCCCACGGTGCGACCACCACCACGCGTGCTTCGCATCGAGCCAGCACATCGAGCTTTTGCGCCGCCACCGAGCCGCCCCCGACGATCAGTACCGGTTTACGATGCAGTTTGAGAAATATCGGAAAGAGCGATGCCATGGATTTCCGTAAGTGATTGCGCCAGTTGGTTCTCTACCGCCAGGTCGACCGTCGGCCCGATGATAACCAATCCCGGCCCCTGGGTTTGTGCCGCATATTCTCCGTGCGCTGCTTGGATTAGCGAATGGAGCGAAATGGTCTCGTCCGGGAGCGAGGCGTTTTCAATAACCGCCAATGGCAATAGGGGATTCGCGCCATGCTGGATCAGCTGGCTGGCGATTTGGCCGACGCTCGCTTTGGACATCAAAAAGACCCAAGTACCGCCTTGGGTCACCAGAGCCCGCCAAGCGATATTGTCCAGGTGTTGGCCGTGGCCTTGCAACACGGTGTAGAGACGGCTCAAGCCACGATGAGTCAAGGGAATTCCGGCGCAGGCGGCTGCTCCGTTCACGGAACTGACCGCGGGGACGATTTCCACGGGAATGCCATGTTCATGAAGAAATTGGGCTTCTTCGCCACCTCGGCCGAATACCAGGGGATCGCCGCCCTTGAGCCGCAACACCGACTTTCCTTCGCGGGCCAAACGCAGTAGGAGAAAATTGATCGATTCCTGGGGCGTCGCGCAAGGATCCCCCGATCGTTTCCCCACCGCGTATTGCTCGGTGCCCCCTGGAATCAGTGCCAATATTTCAGGTCCCAACAAGGCGTCATAAGCGATTGCGTGGGCGGTCTGGATGCGGCGCAGCACCTTGATCGTCATCAACTCGGGATCGCCCGGTCCCGCTCCTGCCAAGCAAACCTGGCCGAGTGTGCTCCGATGCCCGAATAGATCGTCTCTAAATTTCATTGGAAAATTTCATGATGAATTATTTCTCATGACTGATTTTGCATTACTGATTTTGGATATGGGCCGGTCCCATGGCTCAGCCGCCACCACGTGCATCCATGCAAGTCATACTTTCCGTCGTCCAGGCTCTTGCCGGTTCACCACGGACAACGACGGGCGCGTAGCCAAGCCCCCAGGATTCACGTCGTCAAATGATTGCGGCCGCTGGTCTGGTGAATGCCGCATTCGATCTTCTCGTGACCGAACCATCGTCCGCTGCGGCGATCCCCCGGATTCCATGCCGGAACGGTACAAGGTTCGCACCCCACGCTGGTGAATCCGCGCGCTGCAAGCGGATGCTCCGGGAGCTTGTATCGATTCAGGTAGGACGCAAGCTGTTTGTAATCCCAATCCGCGACCGGGTTGACCTTGCAGAGTCCGTCGAGATCATGCTCGAATACGGGCACAAATCTGCGACTCTGCCCTTGATCCCAACGTCTTCCCGTGATCCAGCAATCAACCCCTTGCAGGGCTCTTTGCATCGGCTCGACCTTGTTTCGTTGGCAGCAAAAATCCGGGTTGGTTTCGTACTGAGGGCCATGCTTGGCGAGAAACAGATCTTTCGACTCCAACGGGTGAACTTCACGAATATTCAAGTCCAAGAGATCGGCCAGTTGATCCTTGTACGTCAGCGTTTCCGGGAAATGAAATCCAGTATTGATGAACACGATGGGAAGCCCTGGCGCCGCGACAGAAATCATGTGCAGCAATGCAGCACTTTCGATACCAAATGAAGAGCTGGCGATTATTCTATCTGGAAATTTATTGACGGCCCATTGGATACGTCCCGTCGGGCTGAGGGCGTCCGACGTTTCTATCTGTGCTTCCATTGCGCTCCTGATTGCCACGAGATAGTCGGTGACATCAACGCTTTAAATTATTGAGGTGTATGACCTGCTTTTCTCTTATTGCACAGAGAAAATGGTTTTGTCAAATAAAATCAGATAGTTAGTGTAACAGTAGGTCCATATACCATAACTCTGGGTTCACAGTGTCCTAAGCATCTAAGACAGTGCATGACGAATAGTTTATAGTGTTTGTTGACGGCTAGTGAGCAGGAAAATGTGAAAATGCGGAGCATATCCGGAGATTGACCTGCCTCCTTGGATCGATCCGGTCGAACAGAAATTAATGGGAGCGGATGATAGAGCTATAATTTACTACGTTGTGGTATTCCATGTTGGATGAAGCGCAAAAATGCCTCACAGCCGGTCCTGCATCCGAACTTTGCATGTCACCGGATGTCACCAAGGCCGTAGTGTGTAGCGCCGGGCTTCGGCAGAAATTGTGATCGATGCTGGTCCGTACCACTGCGTCAATCTTCACAAAGCCGTGACGATGGCCGGATACTGCGAAATCGAAGTGACCCTGGCGGATAGCCAGCCCCGCATTTGGCTTCGCCTTCCGGTTTGGGTTCTGAACGGAAAATTTAAGAATCACTATGACAAGACCACTCCGATCTTTTTCGCCATCCGGCCCCCAATGGATCACCGACACCAGCGTGAAAATTCCCGCCATCACGGCTGATCAGATGCGTGAAGTGGATCGCATCGCCGTGGAAGTAACGGGGCCGAACTTGTTCATGATGATGGAAAATGCGGGACGTAATCTGGCCCTGGCTGCCATTGGGATGATGGAGGATGACTGGCCACAAGCCCGGATTCTGGTGTTGGCCGGATCAGGGGGCAATGGCGGAGGCGGCATCTGTGCGGCTCGGCACCTCGCTAACCGGGATGTGGACGTGCGCCTGTGCTTGGCCGCGCCGGATCGTCTGGGCGAAGTCCCCACGTTTCAGTATCGGGTCTTTAAGGAAACGACGGGGGCGGTGGTGGAAGCCAGCATGCAAGTTTTTGACGATGTGACCCTGATCCTGGATGCCCTGATCGGATACAGCCTGCGGGGTGCCCCTGGGGGGATCACGGCTGATCTGATCGGCTGGGCGAATCAATCGGATCTTCCGATCCTTTCGCTGGACGTTCCTTCGGGGGTGGATGCGACTACCGGTGATCTGCCCGGCGTGGCCATGCAGCCGGCCGGAACCCTGACCTTGGCCCTGCCCAAGACCGGCCTCAACGACGCCAATGCGGGGGACGTGATTCTGGCCGATATCGGGATTCCGGTGGGGGTGTATCGGCGGATGGGACTGAAATTCGATAACCCGTTCGATGGAAGGTATCGGGTGCCCATCACCACGGTGCCTGGGGACTGAACCTGCGTTGCCGCAACGATCCAGACCCCGTCCAGGGCGGGCAGCGGTAAGCGATCTTGTTCGGGGAATGAGGCGTGCTGTTGGCCGACCCGGGTGCTGGGAACGAGCCAGAAAAAATAGTGTAAAAGCCGGGAAATGGTCTCAGATCGGCGAATTAGACCACTGCTAATTTGCCGGCTTTGGTCCGATGGCCCTTCGCCAGCGGAATTTTTCGATTTAGCGGATATCCCCCAACATGCCGGCCGCTTGAATCAGATAACCACCAAGGGCTTGCCGAATCCGAGTTCTCGCCTCAGGCAGGCGACGATTTCGCCGTGGGTGACCGCGTTTTCGCTGGCGGCCACGATCTCCGCGAACACGTTGCGCGAGGGGTCGTTGGCGGCGGCGGCCAGATCATCCAGGGCGCGGCTCACCGCATCCCGATCCCGCTTTTCCTTGTAAACGGCGAAGCGGGCCAACTGGGCCTGGATTTTCTGGGGATCGGGCCGTTCCAACGGTTTTTGATCGATCACCTCGTCTTCCAGCTGGTAGACATTGACACCGATTACCCGATCCTCGCCGGCATCTATCCGCTTCTGATGCGCCAACGCCGATTCACCGATCATGGCCTGCACCATCCCGGCTTCAACCGCCGCGAACATTCCTCCGGCGTCATCGATTTGGGCGATGATGGCTTCGATTTCCTCTTCCATGGATTTGGTCATGCTTTCGACGTAATAGGAGCCTCCCAGGGGATCGATGACATCCATCAGGTGCGCCTCTTCGCGCAGAATGTTCTGAGTGTTGACGGCGATGCGCGCCGCTTCCTGGGTGGGCACGCTGAGTGCCTCGTCGTAACTATCGGTGTGCAACGATTGCAACCCCCCCAGAATTCCAGCGATGGCCTGCACCGTAACGCGGGTGATATTGTTCAAAGGCTGGGTGCGGGTCAATTCGGAACCGGAAGTCTGGGCGTGGAACTTGAAGCGCCGCGACCGGGGATCCTCCGACCCGAACCGTTCGGTAACGATGCGTGCCCACAAGCGCCGCCCCGCCCGGAATTTGGCGATCTCCTCGAACAAACTGATCGACACGTCGAAGAAAAAAGTGAATCGGGGCAGAAAGGTGTCCGGCGCCATGCCCCGCTCCATGCAATCGCCGGCATGCAGGATGGCCGAGCTCAGGGCAAAAGCCATGGCCTGGGCGGGGGTGGCCCCGGCCTGTTGCATGTGCATGCCCACGATGGAAAGGGGATTCCAATTGGGCACGTTCTCATTCATGAACCAGATGTGATCCACCAGCACGCGCCGCGCCCCCTTCAACGAAAGCCGGTAGAACATGTGGTTGGCCACGAAATGGGAGATATAATCGCTCTGGTTGGAAGTGCCGGTCAATTTGTGCCAGGGGATACCGCGCTGCTTGGCAACCGTGAGCACCTGTGCGGCGATGGTGAACGGAGAGGGATCGTTGGCCCCGATCGACACCTGGTCGATGGGAATGTCCTTCAGGTAGAGGTCGGTATCTTCCACCGTACACATGGCCGCACCGCATGTGCCCAACAGTTCCGGCTCCACCTCGTCGATGTCGTAGCCCCGGAAGTGCACATTGCCCGGGCCGATCGATACCCCGGTAGCCCCGGCGCGCAGCAATTCCTTTTGCCGCAAATTGGTATCTTCCGGCGTTCCCAGCCCGACCAATTGCCGCTGGGTCCAAGCCTTCCCCCGGTGCATGGAAGGATAAATGCCGCGGGTCATCGGCATTTGGCCCGGAAAACCGAGATCGTTCATGTAACCACCGTTCCAATCTTCCGGGGTGTAGATGGGTTTCACCTCGATGCGTGATTGGTTGCGGACGGCGGCATCGCCGTCAACCCGCTTGTCGAACTCCCGGCGCCATTTTTCCTTTGCCGCGGCGAACTCTTCCTTTGCCTCGTCGAACTCTTCCTTTGCCTCGGCAAACTGCGGCGCACCAGACCCGGCCGGTCCTTTATGTCGGGCGGATTCACTCATCTCTATTCTCCTTCAAGCGATTCTCCTTCAAGCGATTCTCCTTCAAGCGAGGGTGTCCCGGGCTCGAACCTCAAGCGCCAATTGTCCAATGGATTTCACGATTTCCGGGAGCGGGGTTCCGGGGTGGAAGATCCGTTCAACCCTCGCTTCCCGCAGCCATTTTTCATCGGATTCTGGGATCGTCCCTCCCAGCACCACGGCCACATGGCCCAAATCCGCCTCCCGCAACGCTTCCATCAGCTTGGGCATCAGCAGATGGTCCGAGGCCAACGAGCTGACGCCGATCACGTCTACGTCTTCTTCGGCCGCAATCTTCACCACATCGGGAATTTCCTGCCACGGGCCGGTGTAGATCACTTCCATACCCGCATCGCGCAGGGCGGCACAGACAATCCGGCTGCCGCGGTCATGGCCGTCGAGACCGATCTTGGTTACCAACACCCTCGGGGGACGCTCGCTCATTTCATCATCGCCGAATAGGGACAACTTGGAATTGCAGCCGCCGGCCGATTCATACCCGTTACGCTTTACCTCCGATTCCGGTCACAACCCATACCGCAAGAATGCCTGCCTGTCACTGACAAAAAATCGAATAAAATGAACTACTCCGGAGCAAGCTCCAGGGTATCAGAAAAGAAATTGCCGGTATCTTATCCGAAGCAAGCTTCGGGGAATACGACCCTTGATAGATTCAATCTGAGCCACCACCCAGAAAGCGTCAACAGATTAAGGTTGCCAATCGCCTCGCATGATGATTTAGACATAATGGAATCATTGCGCGTTCGAACACACTGGCTGCGGGGGATCGCGGGGGGGCCGCCATTCCCCCCCTGGGCGACGCCGCAACGATTCGAGTAGGTGGCCGGAGTGTGAGTCGCATCAGGAAAGAATGATCGTTTGCCGTTGCCCGGTCTGAATAGCAACGTCAAGTAACAACATACCAAGGAGAGAATCCTATGTGCAAAAGATTGCTGCTTGTCGCCGCTTTGACGGTGCTCTGTTTCGTTCCCTATTCCGTGAACTGGGCGGTGGATATTACCGGATCGGTGAAGGGGCCGGACGGCCGGGGAATATACGGTGTCCAGATCAAGGCGCTGAACGACGCCCGCAAGATGGCCAAAACCGTGTTTTCAGACAAAAACGGCAACTATCGCATCCCCGATCTCTTTCCCGAAAGCCACAAGATCAGGACCCGGTTGTTCGGCTACAGGGACGAGATACGCGAAGAGGTGCAATTGGATGAGCGGGGGGCAACGATCGATTTCACGCTCCAATCGACGAGCGACATCGCCGAGCAGCTTTCCTCGGCCGATTACATGACGATGTTCCCTCGCGACACGATGGGACGGGCGTTCTACCAAGGCTGCACCGTTTGTCACCAGATTGGCACCCACGGCACCCGGAATTTTCGCGAAGAGCCGAACATGTTCGGCGACCCCATCGGCAAGGGGCCCATCGACACCAAGGAAGAATGGCTGAAGGTTATTGAAAAGATGAGGGTATTCGATATTTACGCCGTCATCCCGAAATTCGGCAATGAGGAACTCGCGGAGTGGATAGTCAAGCACGGCTACGGCGATCCAGCCAAAGCCCCCTCGAAATCCTTCCTTCCTCCCCTGGATGAAGCGGCCTCCAAGGTAATCGTCACGGAGTACTGGATGGGCGGCGGATTCACGTGGCTGCACGACATCACGACCGATCCGAACGGGAACGTTTGGGGTGGCGACTACACCCTGGACGTCATGTACAAGCTCGATCCAATCACGGGTGCGGTAAAGAACTACAAATACCCCTTGGCCCGCACGGGGGCGCATACCCTGAATCCCGACCGTGACGGCAACATATGGACGACCCTGCAATTGGCGGACATGATCGCCAGCTTCGATCCCGAGTCGGAGCAATGGACCGTCTATAGCGGGCTGTCCAAGGGTTCCCTCGTGCACACTATCGCCGTCGACGATTTCAACTACGTCAGATTCGACCAGAGCGGGAGCCTCTGGGTGACCGAGTTCGGGGCCAACAAGCTGGCCAGCCTGAATCCCAAGACCAAGGAGGTGAAGGAATACGACCTGCCCATGGTCGATATCCCCGGCTATGAGTACGAGCAAGGCCCCTACGGCATCGCGTACGACACCCAGGACGAAGTCGTCTGGTACACGAAGATAGGCGCCAACACGCTCGGAAGGATCGACACGAGGACCGGGCAAATCAAGCAGTACGTGATGGAAGAGGAATGGAGCGGTCCGCGCCGTCTCAGGATAGCTCCGGATGGCCGCGTGTGGATTCCATTTTATTCCACCAGTAATTTGGGGGTCTTCGATCCCAAAACGGAGCAGCTAAAGACCTACAAGCTTCCCCATCCGGGCGATGCTGTATACGCGTTGACCGTAGATGGAGCCACCGGCGTGGTGTGGGCCTGCGGTACGCTGTCCAATACGATCTACCGATTCGACCCCAAAACCGAAAAATTCATCGTGATCCCCATGCCCAGTTCCGCGGCATATACCCGGATGGTGATCAAGGACTATACGACGGGCGATCTCTGGACATCGTACTCCAACTTCCCTAATGCCCATGGAGAATTTCCGGTAGGGGCGATCGTCAGGATCGAGTTGCCGGACGAGTTGAAATAAACCGACAGACGCAAATCTGGCCGAAGAGGGGCCCGATTCAGGGCGGGCCCCTTTGAACCTTCCCGCAGGTGCGGTTATCGCACCGATCCCTGCCCGCCTTCAGTCAACGGGGAAAATTCCCATCCACTTGGAGATGATGCGCAGCATCACCTCGTCGGCGCCGCCTCCGATGCCGGGCAGCCGCCCATCGCGATAGGCCCGGCTGATGGGTAAATCAAAAACCGGCATTCCACATCCCCGCGGAGTCATAGAACGAGATTGGAAAATACAATCTCCGATCCTCGTCCAGGCGACAAATCGCATCACTATGGGCGCCGTTCCGCGCCCGCTGTTCGGCCGGCACATCGTGCAATCGCGATGGGTGCTTGAAATCGGAACCGATTGATAGATAGATAAGGAAACCCTATCCGGGTGGCGGGCCTGATCAGTAATTCCAGCGGCAACCGGATTTGACCGAAGTGAGGAAAAGCGAGGATGCGTAAAGATATCGAATTCAAATCTCAGGGAATCCGCTGCTCGGCGTTTCTCTATTTGCCCGGCGAGGCCCAGCCGGGGCAGCGCCACCCGGTCATTGTGATGGGCCATGGGTTCAGCGGTGTCAAGGAGATGCTGGAACCCCACGCCAATTATTTTTGCGGGCGGGGCTTCGCGGTCGTGGCTTTCGATTACCGCTTTCTAGGAGCCAGCGCAGGGGAACCTCGTAGCCAGATATTGCCTGCGGAGCAGATCGAAGACTACCGCAATGCGATCACCTTTGCGTCCTTGCTGCCCGAGGTGGATGCGCAGCGAATCGGAATCTGGGGCACTTCCATGAGCGGCGGCCATGTAATTTGCGTCGGCGCGTTGGACCGGCGGGTGAAATGTGTCGCCTGCCAAGTGCCGCTGATCGAGGGTATGGCCCTGGTGCCACCGGAATTCCGGGAAGCGATGCTGAGCGAAGTTGCGGCGGATCGTTTGCAGCGCTATCACACCGGCGCCGTCAACACCATGCCCATCGTGGCCGAGGATGCGCGATCCTGCTTCTTTCAAGATCCTGACTCCTATAAAATCCTGATGACGGTGAAGAAGGTGGTCGCCCCCAGTTGGGAGAACCAGGTCACGATGGAATCAATCGAGAAAACTTTGGAATATGCCCCCGGGTTATATCTCCCCCGTGTCGCTCCCACACCCTTCCTGATGATCGTCGCCGAAAAAGACACCCTCACCCCACACGATGTGGCGGTTTCGGCCTTCGCAAACGCGGCCGAGCCCAAGAAACTGGAAATTCTGCCCTGCGGGCATTTCGAAGCTTATACCGTTGGTTTCGACCAGGCCGCCGGAGCGGCCGCAGATTGGTTCCAGCGGTATCTGACCTGATCGCCTGACCTGCGGCCCTTACCTGCGGCCATTGCCTATGCCCCTTACCTATGGCCCTTACCTGTGACACAGAAAGGGGGGCTCTGCCACGGTATCGCCGCGGCCCATCTTATTTTCCGGTGAAGCGGGGTTCGCGCTTTTCGTTGAAGGCAGTCACCGCTTCCTGGTGATCGGCGGTGCGGTTGGAATGGCCCTCCAGCGCAAGGGAGGTCTCCAGGTTCTGGCTCACCAGTGCCCGCAGGGGTGCGTTGACCGCCATCTTGGTCCACGAGATCGCCCGAATGGCCCCACCCAGCAGCTTCTGGGCAAAGGCGTCCACCTCCCGATCCAGATCGTCGTGGGGCACGCAATGATTGATCAGGCCCATCTCGGCCGCTTTCTGAGCGGGCACGAGATCGCCGGTGAACAGATACTCTTTGGCCCGGGCGAAACCGATCAGGTAGGGCCAGATCGCGGAACCCCCATCTCCGGCGACAAAGCCGATTTTCACGTGGGGGTCGCCGATCACGGCTTTGTCCGATGCAAAGATGACGTCGCAAAAGAGGGCCATGGTGGCGCCCAGCCCCACCGCCGCTCCGTTGACCTTGGCCAGTACCGGCTTTTCCACGTCCAAGAGACTGAGGATGATCTTCTTGGCCTCCCGGCTGGTCTTGCGCCAAAGCTTTTCATCGTCGATCATGCGCTGCATCCAGTGGGTATCGCCGCCCGCGGTGAATGCCCGGCCGACACCGGTGAGCACCACCACGTCCACGTCGTCATCCCCGTTGATCCGGTCGAATACGACGGACAATTCGGTGTGCATGGTCTCGTCGATGGCGTTCAACACCTCCGGCCGATTCATGGACAAAGTGAGCACACGGCCGGCCTTTTCCACCCGCAATGTTTCATAATTGTAATCCATCGCTGTCCCTTCCATGTCATGGTTGAACCGAAGATGCAGGCCTCGTACCGATCCCGCACCCATCGCGGCTTCCGTCCCGCCCTCGGCTCGGGAGCGCTACGGGAAGAAGAATGGGCGCCGCCGGGCCGGAGAAAGGTTGATCGCCCGATGGGAGCCGAACCACTCGTGCAGACGGTTTTTCACGCCGCGTGGCACACGTGCCTTTCGATACCCATAACGGGTGTAATTGGCAAATTGGCTTGCGGCAGATCCGAGACGGATCGTGGTCCGTCTGGAATTGTTTCGCGATATTGTGGTAGCGAGTGTCGAGGATATTTGCGGTTTGGGAATCGAGTCATTCCGCAGCGGTTCAGTGCGGCGTCAAGCCCGTACCGGCGAAACCGGTTTGGGCATTCCAGGCCGGCCGGTATTACGATTGGACAACGGAAACACGATGACCGACTGGTACGAAAAGAAAACGTTCGGATCGCTGCCGGACGCCATTGCCGGGCGATATGGAGATCGTGAAGCCCTGTGTTTCAAGGAGCGGCGATATACCTTCACCGAGGTGGCCGGTCACGTCGATGAGGTGGCCAAGGGCCTCATGCAAGCCGGCGTTCAGTCCGGCGACAAGGTTTGCCTGTGGCTGAACAACTGCCCCGAGTGGATATTTTCCATGTTCGCCCTGGCCAAGATCGGTGCCGTCCAGGTTCCGGTCAATACCCGCTTCCGTACCAATGACCTGGAATACGTGTTGCGTCAATGCAACGCCACCACCCTGATCACCCACACCACCTCGGGTCCCATCGACTATCTGGCCATGGCGGGCGAATTGCTGCCGCTCAAAGATGCAGCTCCCGGCGCTGAGATTGCCAGCGAGGCGTTTCCCCATATGAAACGGGTGGTGATCGTGAGCGGCGAGCAGCGCCCTGGCACCTTGTCGTGGCCGGAAATGCTGGCGGCGGGTCGGCAGGTGAGCGACGGCGGCCTGCGGTCCCGGGCGCAAGGGGTAGACCCGGACGATACGGTCTTCATCATCTACACATCGGGCACGACCGGATTTCCCAAAGGGGTGATGCATTCCCACAAGCTTCTGCGCAACGTGGAGGACCGCGCCAACCGCATGGGCATCACGTGCAACGATGTATTTCTCAATTACCTGCCCCTGTTCCACTTGTTCGGTTATTCGGAAGGCGCCCTGATGTCCATGGTTACCGGCATGCGGCAAGTGCTTACCGAAACCTTTGTCGCGGATGAATGCATTGCCCTGGTCGAGCGTGACAAGTGCACAATCCTCTGCGGCTTCGAGACCCACCTCAAGGATCTGGTGGAAGCCCAGCAGCGGAACCCTCGCGACTTGTCCAGCTTGCGGGTTGGGCTGTTCGCCGCCGGTATGCACAGTGCGACGGCCATTTGCCGCCAAGCGGCCGAAGTGTTGGCGCCCATGGTGCAATTCACAGGCTATGGCATGAGCGAAATGGGCGTGGGTAGTTTGCTCTCGTCCCTCGATTCCACCTTGGATCAACGCAGCGAATCATCCGGCTATCCCATGCAAGGCTACCGGTGCCGGGTGATCGACCCGGAAACCGGTGAGGACCGGCCAACCGGCGAACAAGGGGAACTCTTGTTCAAGGGGTATAGCCTGATGCAGGGCTATTACAACAAACCGGAAGAGACGGCCCAGTGCTACGATGCCGATGGCTGGTTCCACACGGGCGACATGGGTGAACTGCGCGAAGACGGCTATATCCGTTTCGTCGGCCGGTACAAGGACATGCTCAAGATCGGGGGGGAGAACGTGGATCCCATGGAGGTGGAAGGCTTTCTTCTACAGCATCCCGGCATCCATCAAGTTGCGGTCGTGGGGTATCCCGATGACCGCCTCACCGAAGTTGCGGTAGCCTTTGTGCAATCCCAGCCGGAGGCAGGTCTCAGCGCAGAGGATGTCATCGCATACTGCAAAGGAAAAATCGCCAGCTTCAAAATTCCCAAACACGTCCTATTCGTCGAAGACCTGCCCATGACCGCCTCGGGCAAGGTGCAGAAAGTTAAGCTGCGCGAACAGGCCCTATCTCTGATCAAGCCTGTCTAAACCCACCGTGTCCGCGGAAGGACAATGTTCGCTGGGAGCCATACCCTGCAGCCAAACCCTATCTTTGCACTGGGCTGCAAAGAACCATCGATTCCGCCTTCCTATCTCCATCATCGGCTGCGATGCAAAGCCGATTTGACCCCATTGCGCACATCGCCTATTTCGAAACGCGGTGGGAATTCCAGTGCAAGATGCCGCCTGAATTATGGGGGGTCTGACCTCCGCTCCGTATGAAACCGCCGGGTTGGATCACGGGCTCGATGATAATCTTTGGTCAAGGCCCGGATCCGTCGATGAGTTCCCCTATGAAACTCTCCTTGGGCGGCCGTCAACTTGGCTTGGGACTCGCGGCCGGCGCTGCCGTGTTCCTGAAGACCCCGAATGCCTCTATCGCAGCTTTCGTCGGCGGCCTGGGTCGTGACGTTGCCGGCCTGATCGCCGGGCTCAGCAAATCAGAACCAAGCATGGGTATAATCGTTGCCATCGCTGCTTTCTTTATCGTTGGCGTGCTGGGAATCTTCTATGCGAAAAATCACGCAATCTGTAAGCATACAACCATGTTGGAGTTGATTTTTAACATAAGAGGAAAACATCATGCTTGATCCGATAATTGTAACAATTGAAGTGCCCTGCAGCCAGAAAAAGGCATTCGGCGTGTTTGTGAACGACATGGGCAGTTGGTGGCCCCTGGACAAGCGATCGATGTCATTGATGAACGGCGGTAAGCCCGCCAAGTCGTTGCACATCGAACCGAAGCA
>JACZRV010000199.1 GCA_022574555.1 SAR324 cluster bacterium | reverse complement strand
GTCAGTCCCGAGACGCAACATCTCATCGCCGACTACTTCGAGACGGAAGCGCTGGAGCCGGTCGCGTTGAAGGGCAAGGCGCAGCCGTTGGTGCCCTATCGCGTCACCGGCGAGACGGCCATCCGGACGCGGTTCGAGGCCGCGGAGCGTCGGGGGCTGACCCGCTACGCCGGCCGCCAAAGTGAGTTGGCGGCACTCCACGCTTGTCTGGAGCAGGCCGTAGCCGGCCAAGGCCAGTTCGTGACGGTCTCCGGCGAGGCGGGGTTGGGCAAGAGCCGCCTGCTGTACGAGTTCCGCCATGCCGTCGACCGGGAGCGGGTGACCGTTCTGCAGGGGCGCTGTCAAAGCTACGGGAGCAAAGCACCCTACCTGCCGTTGCTCGATGCCCTGCGCAGGGGCCTTAATTTCCAAGACGACGACGGCCCGCAAGCGCTGCACAAGAAGGCGGTCGCCAATATTCTGGCCATCGATCCGGCTTTGCAGCGATACCTGCCCCAATACCTGCACCTGCTCTCCATTCCCAGCGACGAGTACGCGCTGCCGGAGGGCCTGCAAGGCGAGGCGCTGAGGCGGTCGTTCGAGGAAGCCCTGACCGCCATCATCATCCAAAACACCCAGCGCCGGCCCATGGTCTATATCCTGGAGGATTGGCATTGGGCCGACGAGGCCAGCGATGCGGTGTTGAAGCAATTGGTGCCCCTGGTATCGAATCACCCGCTGATGTGTGTCGTCATTTACCGGCCCGAGTACCGGGGGGACTGGCCGCATTTAGCCCACCACAAGTCCATCCCCCTCGCGCCCCTGGAGGTGCAGCAGACGGAAAGCATCGCCCGCTCGGTGCTCGGCACACGAGCGCTCCCCGATGGGCTGGCCCGATTGCTTCATGAGCGCACGGGAGGCAACCCGTTCTTCGTGGAGGAGGTTTGCCGCTCCTTGGCCGAGGAAGGCGCGGTGCTGGTGGATGGGGAGCAAGCCGAACTCGCCGGCCCCCTGGAGCGGCTGCACGTGCCCGATACCGTCGAGGCCGTCATTCGCACCCGCGTGGACCGGCTCGATGAAACCGCACGGGAAACCCTGCGGCTGGCCTCGGTGATCGGACGGGAGTTCGCCCGGCGCCTGCTGGAAGAGGTCGCGGCGGGCAGGTCGCACCTGGCCCCTATCCTCGAAGGGCTCACGACCCAGGACCTGATCCGGCAGATTCGCGTGCTTCCCGAAGCCGAATACATGTTCAAACACGTGCTGATGCAGAACGTCGTCTACGAGACCCTGCTGCTCCGCCAGCGCAAGTCCATGCATAGCCTGGTGGGGCGGGCCATCGAGGCCCTCTACGCCGACCGGCTGGAGGAACACTACGAGGCCCTGGCCCATCACTACGCCTGCTCCGACGATACCGCACGAGCCGTGGAATACCTGGACAAGGCGGGCGACAAGGCGGCCGGCTACTTTTCTTTGCCCGAGGCCCGGAAGCAATTCCGCGAAGCCGTCCAATTGTTGAGTGGATCCGACCTGACCGATGCGGCCAAGTCCCGGCGCATCGAGCTGACCTTGAAATTGGCAAAAGTATCCCACTATTCCGCATCCGAAGAGGTCATCGCCGCGATACAAACCGCGGTGGGGGATGCCCGATCCTTCGGGGACGAGGCCGCTGAGGTGCGGCTTACCTATTGGTTGGGCCGCATGCATTACTTCATGGGCAATCAGACGGAGGCGATCGTCCATTTCAATAATTGTATTGATATGGGGGAGCGGCTGGGAGACGAGGAAATGGTCGCGATACCGTATGTGACCATCGGACGCACCTGCTGGTTCACGGGTGAATATGCGAAAGGGATCGAGTACCTGGAAAAAGGCATCCCCATGGTTGAACGTATCCACGACTGGGAAGAAGTTGCCTATTCCATGGGATTTCTAGGACTAACCTACTGTTGGACCGGAAACCTGGATAAGGGACACCACCTGATAGATGATGCGCTGCGTATCGCCGTCGAGAAGGAAAATCTGAACCGGGAAGCCGTCTGCCTGCTGGAAATGGCTGCGGCATTGGCGTTGCGGGGAGAATGGGACAGGGTTTTGCAAATTGCGCGGGAGGGCCATCGCAAGTCGATCCCTACCGGGAATGCATGGGTCATGGAAACGACCCGATTCGTCATCGGATATGCCCAACTCATGATGGGCAATAATAACACTGGTCTGTCCACGATGCGGAACGCGACTCAAGACCTCGACAAACAGTCACGCCTGTTGATGACGCTCTGGGGCGGATGGTATGCGGAATGTTGCGTTACGAACGGTTTGATACAGGAGGGTCAAGTCTGGACGGATAAGGTCTTCGAGTACATTCAGCACGGGGAACATGTGGGAGAAGTCATTGCCATAAGGGCTCGCGCATTGGGTGCGGGTCTGTCTGATCCGCCCGATTGGCCAGAATCAATCGAGATATTCGAAGCCGGTCTCAATATCGCCAGACAACGTGGGGAGGGCCCCAATTTAGCCCTCACCCACTTCCGCTACGCCGAAATCCTGCACAAGAAGGGCGACCTGGACGCCGCACGGGAGCAGCTCGACCAGGCCGCGACGCTGTTTCGCGACATAAAGATGACCTGGTGGAACGATCAGGCGGAGAAGCTGAAGGAACGGATCGATGGCGGCGAGCCGTTCCGGGGGTTTGCGCCGTATGTGGATGGGCCGGCCGGGACGTAACCCGGCGCTACCGTTTGACCCGAGCCTATCGTTAGCGGAAGAGGTGGATCGGACGTCCTTTCACGGTTCCGCTGCGATCATTGGCGCAACCGATAAACTGTGCGGGCTGTGACAGGGGCCGTCAGGGAGGCCGTCAGGGGGAGGATGACGCCGGAATCGGGCGGGGTGCGGGTTACGACGCGCGCAGCATGCCTTGGGGGCCATAGACGCGGGCGCCGGCATTGGGCTTCATGTGAACGGCGAATCGGGGCTGTTTGAGCAGCGCCAGCGCGGATTGAGCCTGAGCTGGATTCTGAAGGGCGGATACGAGCCGGTCGCCCAGGGCGGCAAATTGATCCACACCTAGATTGGCGTATTCGTCGAGGGATTCGATGGACCGGCGGGCGGTCTCGGGCATCAGGGTCAGATTCTGCCCAATCTGCGATCTCAATTGCTGCAAAGCCATCGGGTCCAATTTCTGCCCACGCACCATGTTTTCCAGCCGGGAGACCAACTGCATGTACGGGCTGGGCGAATAGGTCGTCACGCCAACGGCCTGCTGCGCTTCCTCGCGCTGCTTGATGGGGTCCATCCGCTCCGGAGGGCGCCGTCGTGACAGCACATCAGCGTTCATCAGGTGCGAAGAGGTTTCCGCGCTGGTCGTTACAATGCCGGGTGATGGGGTCATGATCTGGGACTTTCCCTTGAAATTCGGTCGCGTCGATCGTTTGCCTCCATACATCCAAGAACCGTACCATCCGGGGACGATTATCCGGCCACGGGCGGTGACAGGAATCGTGGATGAACCACGTTTTCAGAAATTGATATCCCAAGCACGAAATAGGTAACGATACTGACGATCGCGTTTACTGTGTCCTTTATAATTTTGCCAAGGGGAGCTTGTGATGCTGAAGCGCACAGCTTTCTGTAAATTCAATCTCGCCACACGTTGTCGCACCGCTTGGCGCGCACGACTGATCGTGATCCCGACCCTCATAGTCCTGGTCCTTGCGGGATGCGATGGCGGGGGCGGCGGTGACGGCGGCGGTTCCAACGACGTTGGCACGGACAGCCCCAGCTCATTCGCTATCGGGGGCTCGGTGCACAAGGGGCCTTTCCGCAACGGTTCCTCGGTGATCATCGTGGAGCTCGATGATCAACTGACGACCAGCGGCGTACAGTTCAACACCTCCACCGTCAACGACCTGGGTCACTTCAACACCAACGCGACGATCGAAGCGCCGTTCGTCGAGATCATCACCAGCGGCTTCTTCTTCGACGAGGTCAGCAACGACATCTCCAACTCCGCCTTGACCCTGCGCACGGTCTCCGAGTTCGTGGCGGGCGAAACCATCAACGTCAATATCCTGACCCAGCTCGCCAGCCGCCGCGTGGAGGCCCTGGTGCTGACCGGCGGCACCTTCGACGAAGCCCTGGCGCAGGCCCAGCAGGAGGTGCTGGGCATGTTCAACATCGAAGCGGCGGACATTGCCAATTTCGACACCCTCGACATCACCGGCAGCGGCACGGGCAACGCCATCCTGCTCGCCGTCTCCGCGCTGCTGATGCAGGCGGCGGTGACCGCCGATCCGGACAACACGGCGGGGCAAATCTCTCAGCTCATGGCCAACATCGCCAGCGACTTCGAGAGCGATGGCGTGCTCAATGACCCGGGGATCAAGGACCGTATTCTTCAGGCCGGGATCGACCTGGATCTGGAGGCGGTGCGCGCCAACCTGGAAGCCGAGTACGCCGAGCTGGGGGAAACCCTGGATGCCCCCACCTTCGAGGATTTCATCGACACCGACGGGGATGGGCTGTTGCACGGTGTGGACGACAACCTGCCGGATGATTTCACCCTCACGGCCCTGGTCGACGTGGATCCCGGGGAGGAGGTGGAATCCAACGAGATTACCGTGAACGGCATCCTGGGCATCGTGACCGTCACGCTCACTGGGGGCAAGCTATTCAAGGACGTGGGCGATGGAAGCGGATTCACCGAAGTCACCGTCACCACACCCGGCGACACGGCCACCGGCACACCCGACGTGACCCGAACCACCGCGGCGGAAGGAGACATTCTCAAGATTCAAGTTACGGCAAATGGTGCACTTGGCGCAACGGATGCGACGGCCTTCGGTGTCACCGTCACTGCTACTATCATCGTGGGAGAAACCACCAAGAACTTTACGGTGAGCACTTTCCCGCTCACTGAATACGAATTCACCCTTGACCCAATCGTGAATGTACCGCGGGGATCCGTGCAGACCTCAAACGAGATAGTAATTACTGGATTGGTGAGCTACCTCCCGGTCTCCCTTTCCAACGGCGTGCTCATCAAGAACGGCCTGGAACTGACGGAAACTACAACTACGGTGCTGGATGGGAACACGCTTCAGGTGAAATTGACTGCGAGTGAAGAGTTTGAAGCAGAAGTGTCGGCGACGTTATCTATTGGATTGTCTATTAAA
>JACZRV010000198.1 GCA_022574555.1 SAR324 cluster bacterium | reverse complement strand
GCAAACACGCACGATCACCGGGTCAATCGAATCCCATTATACGGGAGCTTAGCGGCGCGTACGTCGGCTCGGCAAATCGGCTCTGCAAATCAGCTCTGCGGATGAGTCCCCAACCAGCCCGTCCAATCGGCGGTAGAATTCCGATTCAGATTAATATCGAATTTGAGCGATACCATGACCCCCGGCACCCCTCGACCGCGTACCTTCAGTGAATTGAAAGAAAGCGGTTATCGTCCGCGAACCATCCGCGAGGAGATGCGCCACAACCTGATCGCTCGCCTGGGCAGCGAAACGCCATTGCTGCCTAATATCCTCGGGTATGACGATACGGTGGTGCCCAAGATTGAAAATGCGATCCTAGCCGGGCACGACATCATTTTCCTGGGCGAAAGAGGCCAAGCCAAAACGCGCATCATCCGGGCCCTGATCCAGTTTCTGGACGACGAGATTCCCATCATCCGGGGCAGCGAGGTCAATGACGATCCCTTTGCACCCATCAGCCGGTTCGGCCGGGAGATGCTGGACCGGATGGAGGATGACATGGAGATCGACTGGGTGCCACGGGGCGTGCGCTACACGGAAAAATTGGCGACGCCGGATACCTCGGTCTCCGAACTGATTGGTGAAATCGATCCGGTCAAGATTGCCGAAGGCAGGTATCTCAGCGACGAGTTGACGATCCATTTTGGCCTCATTCCCCGCACCAACCGGGGCATATTTGCCATCAATGAACTTCCGGATCTGTCCGAAAAGGTGCAGGTGAGCCTATTCAACGTCTTGGAAGAACGAGACCTGCAGATCAAAGGCTACAAGGTGCAGCTTCCCTTGGATATCCTGGTGGTGGCGACGGCCAATCCGGAGGACTACACCAGCCGCGGGCGGATCATCACTCCCCTCAAGGATCGGTACTCGGCCCACATCCACACCCACTACCCGATCACGCGGCAGGTCGAAATGGCTATCGTCGATCAGGAAGTGGGCCGCTTCGACCGCGTCGAGCGCAATTTGTACGTTCCTGCATTTCTCAAGGAAATCATCGCCGAGATCACCTTTCAGGCGCGGCAATCTTCCGACGTGAACCAGGTCTCCGGTGTCAGTGTCCGCATGTCGATCAGCAACATGGAAAGCCTGATCAGCAATGCGGAAAAGCGGGCCATTCGGAACGGGGACAAGGAAATCGTCCCCCGTATGACCGATCTGGAAGCGATTATCGCGTCGACCGAAGGCAAGATGGAATTGGAATATACTGGCCAAAACACGTCGCCCGATCAGATAATCCAGAAGCTGGTGCAAAAGGCCATCAAGGAGGTCTTTGCCGAGCGCATCGACCCCGATGATCTGGAAACCCTGGTCAACTGTTTCAAAGACGGGTGGTGGGTCGAGGTTTCCGAGACCATGCCCGCGAAAGAATATATGGCCAATCTTTCCGGTTTGAAGGGCATCTCCCAGGCCATCGCCAAACTGGATATTCCCGAATCCGAAGGGGCCACCGCAGCAGCCATCGAATTCATCCTGGAAGGGCTGCACTTGAGCAACAAGCTCAACCGGGAGGAGGTAGGCGGCAAAGTGATCTACAATGAAGCACATAAGGTACAGCCGCTGGGACGGCACACAGAAATGGCTTGACCTCGACGAAGGGGCGGTCGCCGACCGCATGTTCGAGGAGATGAGCAACTACATGAACTGGGGTCTCTCCACCCAGGAGGCCTTGGAGTGGCTCATGCGCCAAGGGCTCAACATCCCCGAACTCAACCTGCGCGTGATGGGGATCGACGAGCTGCTTCAGGAGTTGCGCCACCAGCGGCAGGAAGCCTTCCAGAATTTCAATCTCGACAAAGCGCTGGACGACATTCGGGCCAAGATCGATGAGATCGTGGATCGCGAGGTGAAAACCGCCCGCGATGAGTTGGGCATCATCAACGCCGATTTCCAGCGCCGCGAAGAGTTCCTGCGTAGTTCGCCGGTGAAGGAAAGCGAGGCCATCGACCACCTTTCTTACTACGATCAGGAGATGGGATTTCTTGATGCGGAGGCCAAGCGGCTATTCGACGAGATTAAGGGCCAAAAGGACGACGTGAAGGCGCTGGAACAGTTCATTCGCCGCCATGGACGGCAATTCCAGGGCCCGCAATCCCTGGATTTCGACCAGGCAGTAGACATGATGAGCCGGTTTCATCAGATGAGCACCCTGGCCGAAGCTTTGAGGTCCGGAGATTTCAAGGAAATTTCCCTCGACGAGTTCAAAGATTGGCTCGGCGATGATCAGATGCAGTCCATCGTGCTCATCGGCAATTTTTCAGAGCAGCTCGAGAATTCAGGCTACATAAAACGTACCGACGATGGGATCCGGCTCACGCCGCGCGGGTTCCGCAAGATCGGTCAGAACGCACTGAACGAAATCTTCAAGAACGTGGGCAAGGATCTTCTCGGGATGCATGCGGTCACGCGCCGGGGGCACAGCCGAATCAACCCGGAGGAGACGAGGCCCTACGAATTTGGTCAGCCCTTCAATATCGATATGGTGGGAACCCTGAAAAACGCGTTGCGCCGCGGCGGTGTCAGCGGCCCCCGCATCGATCTCGCGCCGGAAGATTTCGTCGCATACGAGGAGGAGCATGAAAGCCTGGCCACCACAGTACTCATGCTGGACATGAGCTGGTCCATGTCCCGCGACGGCCGATTTCCGGCGGCCAAGCGCGTGGCCCTGGCCATGGACCACCTGATCCGCACCCTGTACCCGCGGGACTACTACTACACCATTGGTTTTTCCACACGCGCCCGGCAGCTCAGGCCCGACCAGCTTCCCGAGGCAAGCTGGGACCCCAGCGATCCCTTCACCAACCTGCAAGAGGGGCTCTGGCTATCGCGCCATCTCTTCCGGCGGCACCGCACGGCCAACCGGCAGATCATCGTGGTCACCGACGGTCAGCCCACGGCGACCCATATCAACGGCTACACCAACGCCCAATGGCCGGGCTTCATGGGCTCCATCCCGCCGGAAATTTACCGCGAAACGATCAAGGAAGTGATCAACTGCACCAATGAGAAGATCGTTATCAATACCTTCATGCTCGACGACAATCCCGTGCTCACCAAGTTCGTGGAAGAAATCACCCGCATCAACCGCGGCCGCGCCTTCTATTCCCTCCCCTCCAACCTGGGAAACTACCTCCTCGTCGACTACATCAACCGCAGACGCAAGCAGATTCGGTAGGGGCCACTCCCGTTTCCCCGAAGAGGAACTATCGTTCAGTAATTATAGATAAATGGATGCAATTAATAAAAGATAGCACATAGTAATCATTCCACATAAAATCTGATCCCGACGAATTTTTCGATCGAGTAACGCTTCGAAGGTGCCGGTATGAGCGTGATCCTGATCGTATCAATAGCATTGCGCCTTTGGGCATTGGGCTATTGCCTTCGCATCTATGCCAAGCTCGGAGATTGGCGCATGGTGTTTCTGGCAGCCATGATCGCCCTCATGGCGATGCGTCAGACGTTCACCGCCCTGAAAGCACCGCCGTACTGGCCGCCGGCGATTTCCCCCGCCTTCCTGGACGAATTGCCCGGACTCGTCGTCAGTCTATTCGCGATTCTCGCAGTATTCTTCTTGCAGCAAATTTTCCTCGCAGAGCAGACGCGGGAACAAGCATTACGAGCGGAAATAGAGGATCGCCGTCGTACACAGGATGCGCTCCGAGCCAGCGAGCAGCGTTTCCGTGATTTCTCCGCCACCGGAGGCGATTGGTTCTGGGAGGCGGATGCGGAGCATCGTTTTACATATATTGGGGCTTCCTCTGGCCATTATGCCGACATTCCGCCGGAGGAATACATGGGCAAGTTGCGGTGGGAGTCCGAGGGAACCATTGTTCCGGCGGATTCACAATTTTGGAAGGATCACAAAAAAGATCTGGACGTGCGGCGGCCCTTTCGCAATCTGACCTTCCCCCGGCTACGGCAGGACGGCACGGTTAGATTCGTTTCAATCAGCGGCGACCCGATTTACGACGAGAACGACATTTTCATCGGCTGGCGGGGCGTCGGCCGGGATGTCACGGACCAACGGCATGCCGAGGAACAATGGCGGCTTTCGCAGGCCCAATATCAGGACCTTGTCGAAGGTTCAGTGCAAGGGATCATTATCCATCGGGACTTCAAACCATTGTATACCAATGACACATTCGCAAAGATGTTTGGGTACGATTCGGCGGAGGCGGTATTGATGTGCAAGGATATTCGAAAATTCTTTGCACCCAAGGAACATGCGCGCATGCTTCGGTTCTATGAGGCAACCATGCGCGGCGAATCGGCACCGCAACGGTATGAGTGTGAGGGCAATAAACGGGATGGAGCGGCTATTTGGATCGAATGCCACGCTCGCAAGGTGAACTGGGATAGCCGCGAGGCGATGCAAATCACCATCGTTGATATCACCGAACGAAAACACGCGGAACACGCTCTCCTCGATTCATTGGCCGAGATCAAGGTGCTGAAAACCCGCCTCGAGGCGGAAAACGAATACTTGCAGGCGGAAATCAGATTCAACCAGGGTTTCGACGAAATCCTTGGAGAGAGTGAAACCGTGCGGCAAATGCTGCGCAAGGTCGATCAAGTGGCTCGTACCGATGCCACCGTCTTGATACTCGGCGAGTCGGGAACGGGTAAGGAACTGGTGGCGAGAGCCATCCACCAAGCCAGTCCTCGCAAAGATAGGGCATTGGTGAGAGTAAATTGCGCGGCGTTGCCTCATTATTTGATTGAAAGTGAACTATTCGGGCACGAAAAAGGGGCTTTCACCGGAGCATATTCGCGCAAGATCGGGCGATTCGAATTGGCCGATGGCGGGACCATTTTCCTGGACGAAATCGGCGATTTACCCATTGAGTTGCAGGGCAAACTCCTACGCGTCATACAGGAAGGCGAGTTTGAAAGATTGGGGAGCCCTCTGACGATTATGGCCGACGTACGGGTCATTGCCGCCACCAATCACGATCTCGAAAAGGCCATCGCAGTCGGGAAATTCCGGGAGGATCTGTATTACCGGCTGAACGTCTTTCCCATCCATTGCCCCCCATTGCGCGATCGAATGGGGGACATCCCTATATTGCGTCAATTTTATTCTCAAAAATTTAGCGCAAAAATAGGAAAAAAAATA
>JACZRV010000065.1 GCA_022574555.1 SAR324 cluster bacterium | reverse complement strand
AGACATGGGCCGGCACTACGATCCGGTGCGGGTGACGATCACCGCGTTCACGGCGGACGCCAGCGATCTTTCCTGGAGCACGGGTTCCCCCGTTCCCGTCGAATACTACTGCGTGATCACCAACGATCAGGACGGCAGCGTGATCGTGATCGATCCGGCGGATCTGACCTCGGGCACGGCCGCTCACGGCCTGACCACGGACGCCGTGGCCACCATGGCCTGTTATGGCATCGGCATGCCCGCCCTGGCGCGGGCAACGGTGCCTTGACCTTCGCCGCCGCGGGATCAGCCGGCCAGGAGCTTTAGGAGGAGACCTGCGGTGACGCTAAAGGTAATCAGTGTAAGGGCCAGGTTGAAGCCGAGCATCCAGTATACGAGGCGGAACCGCCCTTCGAAGCGCGTCTCCAGTTCATTGAACCGGCCGTCAATGCGCGTCTCCAGTGCGGTGAAGCGATTGTCGACTTCCTTGAACCGGCCGTCCATGCGCGTCTCTAGTTCATTGAAGCGGTTGTCTACTTCCTTGAACCGGCCATCCATGCGCGTTTCCAAATCGGTGAAGCGGCCGTCGATGCGCGTGTTCAACTCGCGCAGGTCCTGCTTGGTGGCCAGGGTGTCCTCGACCGTTTCTTTCAGCGCCCAGGCATGTGTTTCCGCCTGCTGGGGCGGCACGCCCGCCTCCTGGAGCTTCTTGGCGTAGGTGAGGGTGTCGAAGGCCATACGAGGTCCTCTGCGAGAAAGAGTGTGGTGGCTGGTTATATTACCGGTGCCGGGCCGAAATGGGAAGACTGAGCTCTCGTATTCAGGCCGCGTCCGGCCAGCGCTGTGGCCGGTGGGGGTGGCGCCTTGCTACAAGGTTTCCTCGGATTCCTGCCGCTCGGAGTAGCCGGTTTGCAGGGTCGTGGGATATCCGTCGGCGTCGATGGGCGCGTCGCCATCGGTATCGCCCAAATAGAGCCGGATGGGTGACACGGAGTCGTCGATGAACAGAATGTTCTTGACGAATATGGGATCGATTTCGTCATCTTCGTAACTGCCGTCGGTTCGTGTGGCCGAAACGGCCTCCGCCAGTCCGGCGGGTGCTTCTCCTCCCGACCAGGTGGTGCTCGTCTGCGCTCCGACCATATAGATGTTGCCGGAAAAAGTTTTAGTTTCGCCGGCTATACCGCTGCACGTGGTGTCGTCGAGGAACCGCTCGATGGTGTTTTCCCATTCATTGCCGGAAAAGGTGGCCGTGAACAAATCGGACCAACCGTCCGCATGGCCCTGGCAGCGTACCCAGATACTTCCTTCCAAGTCGATCTCCTGGTCGGTGGTGCCGGTTACCAGCATGTTTTCGATGCTGACCCGCAGACCGTAATCGCTGGCGCTGAAGCCCTCCACGGCCAGGTAATACGTTTGTTCGGCTGGGGCGGTGAAGGTGACGAAGTCGGTACTGCTGGCAGCCAGTGAGGAACTGGCGAGAATATTCGTGAAACCATCGTCATCGGCCACCCACAGATCCGGGTCCCCGGAAGACGGGGTCAAGGTTACCGTATAGTCCACCGTGGGGCTGCCGGTGAACGTATACAAGGCGCACTCGAAATCGCCCACGCTGCCGCCGGTGGCAGCGCCGTCGACGATCAGTTTTTCGTGCTCAGTGGAAGTAAGGCAGCGGTCGGAGAGACCTTCCGGCACATTGCCCGCCTGCTCGTCGCCAAGCGACTTGTCACTTTGGCCGTTGCCACAGGCCGCAATGAGAATCAGCGATGCCAGTATCAACAGCCCATTGACCAACAGTTTATTGTCGATGAGTGCGGCGGTGAGCGCAGGAAATATTAAGCGCGTTCGATTCATAGGGTCTTCCTTGATGCACCTTGGGCGGAATCAATTACGCCTCGACCCGGGATTATCGTCTTTCCGCTGCGGTCTGCACCCGCCTTGCAACGAGTAATCCAGTGTCGCGATTGGTTTCCTACTTCGATTTCACATCACAGAATTCACATCACAGATTTCATATAACTACCGTGCATTTCATATACCAATTCCGGTCACTCAAGATAACCCATAAACAACAAACGGGATTGTGTGGTTTTTTATATGGCCGGGAAGACAGCCAGATGGGAGCGGGTGTAGCGGCCGAGGCGGGGGTGAACGCGTTCATTCTTGACTGTGATCCTGGAAAAATCGCTTGAGTTCGGTCAGCGCGCCCTGGCTCATGATGGCGTCGGCCAAGGGGCGCGTCAGCTCGCCGAGCTTGTCCATTTCCGACTTGAGCGCCACGGGATCGCTACCTTGGACGGCTTCCTTGACGACCCGCACCTGGGCTTCGATTTGCACCCGGTGATCCGGTGTAAGGATCTCCTCGGCGGTGTCCCATGCCGTGTCGATGCCACGAAATACCGCTTCGGCGGTATTGCGGAATTCGACGATCTGGCGCTGGTTGAGGTCCTCCACGGCGTGTTCCACAGACTCGTCCATGATCCTCTCAATTTCCTCGTTGGTCAGTCCATGAGAGGGAATGACTTCGATGCGGGCTTCCTGCCCGCTGCGCTCCTCGACGGCGGAGACCGTCAGGATGCCATTGGCGTCGACCAGAAAAGTTACCTTGACCTTGGGCAGCCCGGCCGGCATGGGCGGGACGCCCTTCAACTTGAAGCGGCCCAGGTGGCGGCAATCCGCCACGAATTCGCGTTCGCCCTGATAGACGTTCAGGTCAACTCCGGTCTGATTATCCACGTACGTGGTGAACAGCTCGGTGGCCTGGGCGGGAATGGTGGTATTGGCGATGATCAGCTTGCTGAAGGTGCCCCCCAGGGTTTCGATTCCCAGGGACAGCGGCACGACGTCCAGCAGGACGAAGTCGCGCCTGCCACCGGCCAGCAGGTGGCCCTGCACGCCTGCGCCCGCGGCCACCACCTCGTCGGGATTGATGGAGATATTGGGCCGGCGGCCAAAGAGGGCCTCGACCCTGGTGCGCACCATGGGAATACGGGATGACCCGCCCACCATCACCACGTCGTCGATTTCTTCCACCGCCTTACCCGCCGCGGCAAGGGCCTGACGGCAGCTTTGCAGGGTCTCCTCGACGTAGGGAGCGATCAATTCGTTCAGGGTATCCACGGTGAAAATATCCGAATGGCGCAAGCCGATCTCCGGGATATCCAAGGAGTACGGCGTCTCCGGCGCGCGGCTGAGTTCGATCTTGATCGCCTCGGCCACTTTGCGCAGCAGGGGCGCGACCACCGGCCGCGTCAGGTCCGCTTCGGGGTGGGCCTCGCGCAGGCGCCGCTTCAGTTCGCCGGCGATGGCCATGTCGAAGTCGTCGCCACCCAGATGGGTATTTCCGTGGGTCGCCAATACCTTGAAGACTTGTCCGGTGAGCTGGAGAATGGAGACGTCGAACGTGCCGCCCCCCAGGTCGTACACGGCCACCGTTCCCTTTTGCCCTTGATCCAAGCCGTAGGCGATCGCCGCCGCGGTGGGCTCGTTGATGATGCGCACCACCTCCAGCCCCGCAATGCGCCCCGCGTCCCGGGTGGCTTGACGCTGGGCGTCGTCGAAGTACGCCGGAACGGTGATGACAGCCCGTTGGATCGGAAAGCCCAGTGCCGCTTCGGCATTGCGCTTCACTTCGCGGAGAATCTCCGCGGAAAGCTCCTGGGGCGTGAACGCCTCTTCGCCGATGTGCACCTTGACCAGACCCCGCTGGGCCGCGCGAACCTCATAGGACAGCAGGGGTATATCCGATTCCAGTTCCTGGGCATCGCGGCCCATCAGGCGCTTCACGGAGAACACAGTTCGCTCGGGTGCCTCCACCCTTTTCCGCCGCGCTTGCTCACCCACGACCCAAACGTGATCGTCGCGATAGAGCACTGAGGGGATGATGGGCGAGGCGTTGGGTGTGTGAATCGCCTCGGGTCCGTGATCGAAAACAGTCGCCGCCAGGCTATTGGTCGTGCCCAGGTCTATACCGATGATGATTTTATCCGGGTCCATATTTCTAGTTCTCACTCCTGTGTGTCGGGGAGTCTGTCTGGAGTTCAGCCCGCCTTCGATTGGGTTTCGGGAAGGGCTGCGCCGTCCGCCGACTCTTCATCCCGTGGGGCGACCAAGGGGAAAGGGTCCGCGCCGGTGATCAGGCGGGCGCCCCGTTTGCGTGTGACGTAATTCCATGCCCACTGCACCAACACCAGCACCTTATTGTCGAATTCGATCAGGTAGCTGATATGGACGAAGAGCCAGATCAGCCACGCGGCAAAGCCGCTCAACTGCAGCCGGCCCAGTTCGCCCACAGCGGCGTTGCGGCCGATCACGGCCAGGTTTCCCTTGTGGCGGTAGCGAAACTTGCGGCCGCTCTTTCCCGATTGGCGCCGCAGAATGGCCTGAGCCGCATAGCGGCCCTGCTGCATCGCCGCGGGAGCCAAACCGGGCAAAGTTTGCCCATCCAGTTGTTCGTAGTGGGCCATATCTCCGACGACGAATAATTCGGGATGCCCGGGCAGAGTCATATCCGGTTTCACCACGATCCGCCCCGCGGAATCCTGCTTCGCACCTGTGACCCGTGCGATCACGTCACTGATGGGAGACGCCTTGACACCGGCGGCCCAGGTGACCATTTTGGATGACAGCCGTTCCTCGTCACTTCCGCCGCCCAGTGCCCCACCGTGGCGCACGGTGACCCCCGCCTCGTCGATTTCGGTCACCAGGGTCCCGGTTCTTACCGTGACGCCCATCCACGCCAGCCGTTGCGCGGCCTTCTGCGATAGGGCCGGCGGAAAGCCGGGCAGAATGCGGCCGGAACCTTCCAGAAGTGTGATCTTCGCTTGGGCAGGGTCGTTGCGGCGGAAATCCCTGCGTAGCGTGGTGTGGGCCAGTTCCGCTATGGCCCCGGCCAGTTCCACTCCTGAAGGCCCGCCGCCGACGATCAGGAAATTCATCCAGGCCCGCCTCACCTCATCCCGCTCTTCTCTCTCGGCGGCTTCGAACGCAATAAATATGCGCCGGCGAATTTCCAGCGCGTCCTCGATCGTTTTCAGCCCGGGTGCATGGGGTGCCCACCCCTCGTGGCCGAAGTAGTGATGGCTGACCCCGGTCGCCACGATCAAGGTGTCGTAGTCGAGTGCCCCGTCCCTCAGCAACAATCGCCTGTTGGCCGGGTCGAGATCGGTAGCCTCGGCTTGCAGCACTGTGATGTTGCGGTAGCGGTTCAGCACCGCCCGCAACGGCGAGGCGATATCGCCGGGCGAAAGACCGCCCGTGGCCACCTGGTAGAGCAGGGGCTGAAACAAATGGAAATTTCGCTTGTCCACCACCGTCACTCGGACGCCGGTGCCTCCCAGATTCTGCGCGGCATAGAGTCCGCCGAATCCGCCCCCCAAGATCACGACATGGTGCATACGATGTTGCCTGAAAGCAGACGGCGGCCCAGGTGCGGTCACTTATTGGATACCAATTCAAAAGGCCGGCCTGGTTATTGGTCTATTCCTTTCAGCCTGTCCCACAGGCGAATGAGGTAATTTTCCTGATTGAGTTTGGTCTGGATTGCCTGTAGCCGGGACGCCTCCGGGGGGCCGCCGGCCGACGCGAAAAGCGCGGCCTGTTGGGAGCGCGTTTCTTTGAGCCCCGTGTCGACGATTCCCCGCAGCCGATCCAGCTCTTCCCGATCCGCATCTTCCAATTCGTCCACGTCCTCTTGGAGCAGAAACATTTCCTGCAGGAATCCTTCGGGCAGCAGCTTGGTATCCAGATCCCGGCCTCCGGCCCACAACGCCACCAAGTAGGCCGCCCGTGCGTGACCGGACGACAAGACCCGGTAGCCGTCGTTGAGCTGGGCTGACAAATGGTTCGCCACTTTCTTTACGCCGGGATCCGCCGTGGCGAAGAAATCGGGATGAAGAACCAGGCTGAGCCGTTCGTAGATCGCGTCGAGACGGCTGCGGTCGATATCGTAGTCCTGCGGGAGGCCGAATAACTGGAAATGGTCGGCGGCCAGATCTTTTTGGATCGTTTGGCAGGAAAAGCAGTAGATAGCCGTATCCAGGGGGGACCCACACGCCGTGCAGCGGTTTTGGTTGTCGCCGGCTGGCTCCCCCGCGGTTTCGGGCGTGTGCGGGTGGTTCAAGCGGTCGCTACGGCTTGTTCCGGCTGCTCGTGCTTCTCTTTGTAATCGGAGATGGCCGTCTTGATGGCGTCCTCTGCCAGCACCGAGCAATGGATTTTCACCGGCGGCAGGGAGAGCTCCTCGACGATGTCCACGTTGCGGATCGTCATTGCCTCGTCGAGGGTCTTGCCCTTGACCCATTCGGTGACCAGGCTCGAACTGGCGATGGCGCTGCCGCAGCCGAAGGTCTTGAATTTGGCATCGACGATGATCTCGTCTTCGACCTTGATCTGGAGCTTCATCACGTCGCCGCATTCCGGCGCACCCACCAAGCCGGTGCCCACGTTTTCGTCACCCTTGCCGAAGCTGCCCACGTTTCGTGGTTTGTTGTAATGATCGATAACTTTTTCGCTGTAAGCCATGCGCTTTCTCCAAATATCTCCGAATCCCACTGTGACCGCACCCTTGTGCCCGGGGCGGTGGTTGCAATTCAAACGGCCGTTAACGACCGGTAATACAAATTCATCACCTTAACATTGATTGGCTCAGTGCTGGTTCCACTGAATTTTTGAGATATCCACCCCATCCTGAGCCAATTCGTAGAGGGGGGACATCTCCCGCAGGCGGGAAACGACTTCCACCATGCGTTTGATCACGAAGTCGATCTCCTCCTCGGTATTGAAACGGCCCACACCGAACCGAATCGACGAATGGGCCAGTTCGACGCCCACACCCAGCGACCGCAGCACGTAGGAAGGTTCCAGGCTGGCCGAGGTGCACGCCGATCCGGAGGAGACCGCGATATCGCTGATCCCCATCAGCAGGCTCTCGCCTTCCACGTAGGCGAAACTCAAGTTGAGATTGCCCGGGTGCCGCTCGGTGGGGTGACCATTCAGGTAAACTTCCCCGATCTCATGGGTAATCCCCTGGTGCAGCCGATCCCGCAGGTACAACAAGTGTTCCCGCCCCGCCACACCTTCGGCCTGCATGATTTCGCACGCCTTGCCGAACCCGATGATGCCGGGGACATTGAGGGTGCCCGAGCGCAGCCCCCGCTCGTGACCGCCGCCGTGGATGATGGGGGTCAGCCGCGTCCGCGGTTTGCGCCGCCGGACGTAGAGGGCACCGCAGCCCTTGGGCCCGTAGATCTTATGGGCGGTGTAGGAGGCCAGGTCGATGTTCATCTCCTCCACATCGATGTCCATGTGTCCCACGCCCTGGGTGGCATCGGTGTGAAAGAGCACGCCCCGCTCCCGGGTGATACGCCCGATCTCCTTGAGCGGGTGGATCGTGCCGATTTCATTGTTGGCGGCCATCAACGAAACCAGGATCGTCTTATCGGTGATGGCCTGGGCCAGCTGATCCAGATCGATGGAGCCGTGCTGATCGAGATCGAGGTAGGTGATCTCGTAGCCCCTCTGTTCGAGCATGTGGCACGTATCCAGAATCGCCTTGTGCTCGGTGGGGGCGGTGATGATGTGGTTGCCCTTATCCTTGTAAAATTCGGCCACACCCACCAGCGCCAGATTGTCCGATTCCGTCGCGCCGCTGGTGAACACGACCTCCTTGGCTCCGGCACCGACGATGGCCGCAATCTGGGCGCGGGCCTCTTCCACCCCTTCTTCGGCCGCCCACCCGAATGCGTGGTTGCGGCTGGCGGCGTTGCCGAAGGTCTCCGAGAAAAACGGCAGCATCGCCTCCAATACACGGGGATCCACGCTGGTCGTGGCGTGGTTATCCAGATAGATAGGCGTTTTCATCTTCGTTGATCCTGATGGGAAAATTCGTCTGGGGTATCCCCACGATTTCGGCCAGATTGAGCCGAGTCATGAATTCATAAAAACGGCGGTGCACCTCCTGCATCGGGTCGTGGGTCGGGCATACCGCCACGAACTGGCAACAGGAGTCGCTTTCGACACAGTCCACCAGACTGAACGGGCCTTCCAGGGACTCCACGATCTCCGCCAAGTTGATCTCGGTCGGGTGGCGGGCGAGTTCGTAGCCCCCTTGCGCACCGCGGGTGGAGATCAGGATTCCCGACGCGGTCAGCTTCTTGAGGATGTTGGCGGCCATGGATTGCGGCAATCGGTAGCGCGCCGCGATTTCCCGAGCGCTGCTGATGCAATCGCCGACACATAGCTCCCGCAACAGAATCAGCCCATAGTCTATTTTTTTGGAAAGTTTCAGCATATCAGCGCAGCCTGGCCGGGGTAAACGGCACCAATGCGGTACTGATTCGCCGCACAACCACCCCTGTTATTTTCATAAACCCCCGCTCTAGTGACCTGAATCACGAATTCTGGGCTCCGCCCGTTAAACAGCGGAGTCAATCCGTACCGGATAGGTACCAATTAGGCTAGGGCAGGCATCAGGGCTTGTCAACACTTATATGGAACGCTTTTATGAATTCAATAATCCAGACTCACATACTGTGGATCGTATCCCGCGTGATTCGGCCGGCTCGTGGTGTGCGGGACGATCCGGGGGCGGGGGGCAACCCATCGTGATCTCACTGGCGGCGGTTCAGCCTGCGCCGAGCCTGGTTGGCCAACTCGTCGCAGCGTTCGTTTTCCCGATGGCCGGTGTGGCCGCGCACCCACTCCCAGGTAACTTCCCGGCTCTGATTCAGCTCGTCGAGCGCGATCCACAGGCCCTGGTTGAGCACGGGCTGCCCATCGGCCTTGCGCCAGCCTTTGCGTTTCCAACCGGGCAGCCATCGGGTGATGCCCATGATGACGTATTGGCTGTCCGTGGTCACAGCGAGCCGTGCCGTCTGCGGAGTTCGTTTGAGCGCCTCGATGGCAGCGGTCATTTCCATGATGTTGTTGGTGGTGTCCGCAGAGGCGCCCGAGATTTCCTGCCGCCGCCCGTCCATTTCGATGATCGCCCCCCAGCCCCCCGCACCGGGATTAGGCGAGCACGACCCGTCGCACCACGTGCGGATCGGGTGCTGGCCATCGATGAGGTTCGGGAGGTCATCGGAATAGGCGCCGGGATCGTAAGCGAACGATGCCACATACCCCTCCCATTCTACGAGGGTTTCAGTGACGTCCGGCAATACGATCGGCGGGAATTCTCCGGCCTCGATGGCGGCCGCCAGACGGCGCAGGCGCTCGGGGAGCGGCGATTTTCTGGATCGGCGGGGCATGGTGGGCACCATTGCGAGAGGCGTGGGTTTGATTTTTCTCAGCCGGCCTCGTATCCTCCGGTAGGCTCCTAGTGGGGCCTTCCTCCTGCTCCCGTAGTTTATCCGGATAAAACAAGGCTTTCCTAAAGCCTAGTGCTGGGTTCGAGTCCTGGCGGGAGCATTGGCCGGTATCAGGCATTCTGTCAGGAAGAACCTACCCCCTCATTCCACCTGGGATCAAGGTCGAAATAATGCGCGTTCGTCTGGAGAGGACGGAGCGATTGCCACTCTGCCCGATCCGAAAACTGGGTAAATATCAGGCCGCTGAATTCCAGGATTGATGGGTGCGACCTGCCGTATTCCCACCAGTACCGCCGAAATGCAATCGTACCAATGGGTATTTCATGATCAAAAGCGCCATGGGCGGAATAAACTAGTCGAATTGACCACTTTCCAGACTGTGCTACGATCGAATAAAATAAATTGGCCACTAATTCGCCGGGAGGCCGAAATGAAATCATATATATTTAAAGTAGTTGTCGAAGAGGATATCACTGAGGACGGACAGAAAGCTTATCACGTTTCCTGTCCTGCTCTAAAAGGATGCCACACTTGGGGACATACCCCACAGGAAGCTCTCGCGAATGTTCAGGATGCGGTTTCGCTCTACATAGAGGATTTGTTGGCGGCAGGAGATCCCATTCCCGTGAACCCCGATCAAGGAATCGTGGAATTTGCCTCCCCGGCTGTCGTCGTTAACATATGAGCAGTTTCCCCAGAGGTATTACCGCACGCCGGTTTATTGGGGCACTTCGGCAGGAAGGTTTCACACTCATACGGATTCGCGGAAGCCATCGTATCATCGGCATACGGATGGACGGAGGGCAGTGGTGGCGTATCATCGCCTGGGGGACACGTTTCCGACCGGTACCTTACGAGCGATGATTTCAGATCTCGGCTGGACGGATCAAGACCTCCGGCGTTTGGAGCTAATGACCGATAGTTGAGAAATTTCGAACGGCAAAGCCGATGGATATAATGATCATTATTCAGGGACTAGCCTGACCCCGGTTCGTAGTGAAAACCGATACGCGGCCTCCGCCACAGGCAGTAACTGCGCCTCGCCCGGATTGTTATCCAATGCCTAATCCCCCAACCGCATTCAGTCTTTCCGCAGCAGGAAGAGGCGGTAGGACTGGAAGTGGTGAAAACTTTCGCCGCTGAGTTGGCTGGAAAAAAGCTTGAACCGGATCTTGCGCAGCCGTTTGCGGAAGAGCCATCCCAACGTTTTTGCGATCACACGGTGGTTGTTTTGCAGATAGCTGCCAAGAATGTCGTACATGGGTTGGGCGTATTCCCGCAGTAAGCGGCCCACCAGTTCCATGGTGGGCGCCGTTTGGGCGGTGATGTCCTTGTCTTCCAGCACGGTAAAGGGCTGCCGGGCCAACACCGGGTAGAAACGCGAGAGCCGGTGCCCGCCGCCCAGGGGCCGCTTGCCGGGCGCATCGGTTTTGAAGAAATCGATGATCAGCACGTGCCCGCCCGGATTGAGCACCTCGTGCGCCTTGGGCAGGGAAAGTTCCGGGGGGACGTACTGGAATGACTCGCTGAAGATCACCAGATCATAGCGCCTGTCCGCCTCCAGATCCTGGAATCGGACGGGAAAGACGGTCACCGCCTCCCCCAGTCTTTCCCGCGCCAAATGGGTCAGGGCCGCCGAGGGCGAAACCCCGTCCACCTTGTAGCCGCGCGCGGTCAGCTTTTCCGCCAGCACACCCGTACCTACACCCACGTCGAGGATGGAGTTCACACCGCCGGGGATGTGATCCATCAGAAATTCGGAATAGGCCACCTGGGCGGTGGCGAGATTGGCCCAGGTCACCTCCAATCCGTCTGCCCAGTAGCCGTAATGCAGGTCGCCACCGGGGAATAACCGGCTGCCCAGGATCAAGCCCAGCTCCTGCGTGGACATCTTTTCGTGAGGCTTCATGTGTTTTCGTGAGGCTTCATGTGTTTTCGTGAGGCTTCATGTGTTTTCGTGAGGCTTCATGTGTTTTCGTGAGGCTTCATGTGATCTTTCGTTCGATTTCGGACGGATGCGCTGCTCTGCAATCGAGTTCGTCATCATCCGTGGGCCCGAATAGAGAGTCAATGGCGAGCGTCTGGAAGGTGTCCACGCACCTTTGCCCTTTCCCCGGAATAGGGGGTTGTGCTACGAATATCCGCCGGCTATCCCATTCAATCCGTGTCACGACAGCATTTCCGGGTCCTTAATCTGTCTCATGCGTTTCATCCCCAACAATGAACGGGTGCGCCGGGAAATGCTGGCGGAGATGGGGCTCTCCGGCATCGACGATCTGTTTGCATCCATCCCGCAACGTTATCGGCTGCAGAAAGGGCTGAACATCGCCCCTGGGCAATCGGAAGCGGAGCACCTGGCCCTGTTCGACGAGCTGGCCGGCCGGAATCTGGGTGCCGATTGCCTCAGCTTTCTGGGGGCGGGCGCCTACGATCATTTCTCTCCCCTGGTGGTGGACGCGTTGCTCCAGCGGGCGGAATTTTTTACCGCCTACACGCCCTACCAGCCTGAAGTGAGCCAGGGCACGCTGCAGGCAATCTTCGAGTTCCAGACATTCATCTGCTGCCTCACAGGGATGGATGTGGCCAACGCTTCCGTTTACGATGGTGCCAGCGCTACGGCGGAAGCGGTTCTGATGGCGGACCGATTACAGAAAAGGCGCCGGCGGGTGCTATTGCCCGTGTCCCTCCATCCCCACTACCGTGCTGTCGTGGAAACCTATTGCACCCACTTGGAGCTGACGCTGGAGACGGTGCCCGCCGATCCGGTTACGGGCCGCATGGACCTGGAGTCTCTGGCAGCCCGATTGGACGGAGATGTGGCCAGTGTGGTGGTGCAGCAGCCAAACTTCTACGGCGTGGTCGAGGATCTGTCGGCGATCGCTGCTCGAGCCGCCCAACAGGGCACGCTGACCATTGCCGCGGTCTCCGAAGCCCTCAGCATGGCCGTGCTCAAGCCTCCGGCCGATTGCGGCGTGGACATCGTCTGTGGCGAAGCGCAGTCTTTCGGGGTGCCCCTGGCTTACGGTGGCCCGTATCTGGGATTCATGGCCTGCCGCGACGTCCACAAGCGACAGCTTCCAGGGCGGATCGCCGGCCAGACGGTGGACACGGAAGGGCGGCGCGGGTTCGTGCTCACCCTGGCCACCCGCGAGCAGCACATCCGCCGGGAGCGCGCCACCAGCAACATCTGCACCAACGAGAATCTGGTCATGCTGGCGGCATTGTTCTACCTCACTCTGATGGGGCGCGACGGACTGCGCCAAGTGGCCGGGCACAACGTCTCGCTGCTGGCCTATCTAGCCGCCGGGATCGCGGGCATCGAGGGCTATACTCCGCGCTTCATTGGGCCGCGGTTCAACGAAGTGGCGTTGCGCTGCCCCCGATCCGCGGCCCAGGTGGTGGTGGCCTGCCGGGAGCGGGGGATCGTGCCCGGGCTCGATCTGGGCCGCTTCGATGCGAACCTGGCGGACACCCTGCTGGTCGCGGTGACTGAATCCAAAACGAAGGCCGACGTGGATCACCTGCTCGACGCATTGCGCGGAGTGGGGCCGTGAATCCGCGGCCGTCGGGGCTGATCCAGGAGGAGAAACTCTCTTTCGAATATCCGCCCGGCGAACAGGGCGTGAAGCTGCGTGATCCGGGGGTGCCGCCCGTGCGCATCGAGGAGGCGATGGCGGGGGCCGATCTGCGAGGTGATGGCCTGCGCGATCTGCCGCAACTCTCCGAATTCGACGTCGTACGCCACTTCACGCGCCTGTCCCGGTTCAACTACGCCATCGATATGGGCATGTATCCCTTGGGGTCATGCACCATGAAATATAATCCCCGTATCAACGAGACCGTGGCCCGCATGCCCGGGCTGATGTCCGTCCACCCGCTCATGGACGACGAGCTGGTGCAGGGCACCCTGGAAATCTTCCACCGCTTGCAGGAAGCCCTGTGCGAGATCACCGGGTTTTCCGCCGTGTCGTTTCAGCCCATGGCGGGAGCCCAGGGTGAACTGACCGGCGTGCTCACCATCCGCGCCAGGCTGGAAGCCAAAGGAGAACACCGCAGGTATATCCTGGTCCCCGATAGCGCCCACGGCACCAATCCCTCCAGCGCCCACCTGGCCGGCTTTCAGGTGCGGGAGGTGAAAAGCGGCCCGGACGGACGCGTTGACCTGGAGAGCCTGCGGGCCGCTATGGATAGCGACGTGGCCGGGCTGATGCTCACCAATCCCAATACCCTGGGCATCTTCGAAGCGGAGATCGACGCCATCGCCGATATGGTCCACGATAAAGGCGGCTATATCTATTGTGACGGTGCCAATATGAATGCCCAGACCGGAATCGCGCGCCCCGCCGACTACGGAATGGATGTGATGCACATTAATCTGCACAAGACCTTCTCCACACCCCACGGCGGAGGAGGGCCGGGGGCAGGACCCTGCCTGTGCACCGCGGAACTCGCACCCTATCTCCCTGTCCCGCGAGTGGAAAAGACCAGCGGCGGATACCGTCTGAACTGGGGCGATGAGCAAAGCATCGGCCGCATTTCCACCTTCCAGGGTAACGCCCATATCCTCGTGCGCGCCTTTTCCTACATCGTGGCCATGGGTGGTGACGGGTTGTGCGAAATGGCTCAAGTGGCCGTGCTCAACGCCAATTACCTGCGGCACAAGCTGAAGGACGTTCTGCACCTGGCCCATGATTCGCCCACCCTCCACGAGGTGGTCTTCTCCGACGAAGGACTCGCTGATCTCGGCATCACGACCATGGATCTCGCCAAGCGGCTCATCGATTACGGCTTCCACCCGCCCACCATCTATTTCCCGCTCACCGTCCACGGCGCCATCATGATCGAGCCCACCGAATCGGAACCCAGGGAGGAACTGGACCGCTTCGTCGAGGCGGTCAAGGCCATCTTGCAGGAGGCCGAAAATGATCCGGAATTGGTCAAGAGCGCCCCCCACCTGGCCCCGCGCAGCCGCCTGGACGAAACCCGCGCCGCGCGACAGCCGATCCTCCGTTGGCGTCCCAATGGGGAATAGCACGGTAGGCCGTTAATTTTTCGATACCGTTCATTTTGGCGGCCGAATAAACCACAGGTTCAACCATGACCGACCTCAAGCGCACCGTGTACCACCTGCTCGATCCCCACGACGAGGGCGGTCCCGCGGATCGCGTGGTGGACACATCCATGATCGTGTTGATCCTGGCCAACGGCGTGATTGCCATCGTGGAGACGGTGCCGGGCGTCGACGATGCCTACCGTGTGCCCCTATTCTGGTTCGAGGCGATTTCCGTCGCGGTCTTTACCGTCGAGTACATCCTGCGCCTGTGGTGTTGCACGGTCACCGGCCGCACTCCGCTGTGGGGCCGGTTGCGCTATGCGCTTCACCCCATGCTGCTGGTCGACCTGGCGGCGATCCTGCCCTTCTTTCTCTACTTCCTGGGGCTGGACCTGCGCATGGCGCGGCTGCTGCGAATGACCCGCTTCTTCCGCATCGCCAAGCTGGGCCGCTACAGTTCCGCCCTGCGCCTGCTGGCAGCCGCGGTCGCCGCACGCAAGGAAGAGCTGCTGATCACGTTGTTGTTGGGGCTGTTCGCGCTGGTCTTTTCGGCCACCCTGATCTACTACGCGGAGTCGGAACGGCAGCCGGAAATCTTCACGTCCATTCCCGCCTCCTTCTGGTGGGCGGTCACCACGCTGACCACGGTGGGATACGGCGATGCCTATCCGGTCACCCTGCTGGGCAAGATGGTCGGCGGACTGGTTCAGGTCATCGGCATCGCCCTTTTCGCCCTGCCCACCGGCCTACTGGCCTCCGCTTTCCTCGACCAGATCCAGACCCGCAGGGCCGCCCAGGAAACGGCGCCAAGTCCCGCCGTCTGCCCCCACTGCGGGAAGGAGTTGGAAGGGTAAGGGGTTGAACGATCGAAAACGGTGGCGATCAAGATCGTTCAACTATTGGAATAGACATCATTGATATTATTAGCCAATCAGAAAAATCAGCGCACTCGTGCAAATCCATGATTCTGAACCGTTCATCTGAATTAAAATATATGCCTATGCCTTCTACTCAGCATCATGGAGGATTGGTGCAATGTGATATAGATTTTGTTTGTTTCCCCACCCCGCCCTGCGGGCACCCCTCCCCACGTTGTGGAGAGGGAAAAGGGCGTCGGTAATGCTCCCCCTCGCCATGAAATGGAGAGGGGGCCGGGGGGTGAGGATTCTCGTACAATAACAATAAATTACGTGATATTCACTGAGCTGCGGGAATGGGCATATTAAAATAACTTGTTTGTTCTCACGTGCCCGGCACGTACTTTTGAAAAAACAGGGTGAGGGCGAACGCTGCGACGGTGGGCAAAGCCCAGAGGGCATGGCCCGGCAGGGTGGCGATGAGGAGCCCGTCCAGCAAGGAGATGCCCGCGATCAGGCTCACGACCGCGCGGGGGATGTCTCGTTCAGCACGCCCCATCAGAAACGAGAGCGCATAAATGACCCAGGCCAGCAAGACGAGGTAATAAAGCACACCCCAGTTCCAGGTGGCGAACAGCGGCGACGCGTAGGCGAACGGGACCACCAGAAAAACCAGGGGCCACAAATTGCGCAACTCGTTCAAATTTTCCTGTTTGGCGACGTAGGTCAGGCCGATCAGGTATGCGGCCAGAACGATGGTTCCGCCCACCACAAACGACGAGAGCACCTCGGCCGGCCCCTGCACTACTGCTGTCGCGGCGATGAGGTAGATCATCACGCGGCAGAGCGCCATCACGATGGGGCTCAGGGGATCGCGCTTGTGCCGATAGTCATAGTAGATAATCAACGCGCCCAATATCGCGCCGCCACCCAGCACAAGCGCGTAGGGATATTCCGCCCTCCAGACACCCGGCAGAGCCAGCAGCACTTCGCCGGCAGCCAGCATGGCGAAGCCGAGAAGGTATACCGTGGCCGGAGCGATCTCCCCGGCGGGGATCGGCCGCCCGGAACGGTGATCCTGGTCCCACCGATGGTCGCAGGCGTCGTTGAGGTACATCCCCCCGGCGTAAAAAAGGGAAAGCGCCACGATCAGCACGGCCAGAGTGGCGGGATCGGGCACAGGACGGACCGATAAGGCGGCGGCCAGGATGACCCCGGCCAGGCAATTGCTCCACACGGTGGGCAGATTGGATACTCGGCCCAGCACCAGATGAACCCGCCAGCCCGGCCTGGATATCGGTTGCACTTCAACCATGACGGCAACGGCTCCTCGACCCATGCCATCTCGCGGGCAATGGCGCCGACGGTATCGGAGTCTTGGTTTTCAAGGGCAGCTCGTCATAGGGTCGTCACAGGGTTAGGTCTCCACTTCCAGGGAGGGGCTCGCCGGATCGCGGATGAGGCGCGCCTTCTGGGCCAGCCTTGCAGGCAGGCCGATGTATCGCACCCAGTCCCTGTGGCCTCGTTCGAGCACCTGATGGAGATAGGCGCTCTTCGCGAACGGCGCCCGAGATTTCGCCGGGCAGCCGTCTCCCGTGCGGAAATTCAAATTGGACGCGGTCTGATCTGAAACTTGCAGATTGTGATCTCGGCGTGCTTTTCCATTGTAACGCGCCGGTGGCATCCTCGAATTCGACAGCCATGTGGCACCCATCGTAACACAGCCCGATCCCATCGTGTGCAGCCGGGATTACTTGAGCAAGTCCTTGACAGCGTCAATCCCAGCTTGGGCGCAAGCCTCGTCCTGGTCGCCCGTCGCACCGCTGACCCCCACGGCGCCGATGTGATGTTCACCGGCCATGATGGGCAGCCCGCCGGGGAAAACGATCAGCCGATCCACGAACTGGATGCCGTGCACCACATTGGGATCGCGGTTCACGATCTTCTCGCCGAGGAAGCGGGTGGAGAAGGGAAATTTCGCCGAGGTCCAGGCCTTGTTGATGGCAATATCCGCGCTGCCGCGGAAGGAATTCCGGCTGCGGCGGAAATAAATCAGATTGCCCTGCTCATCCACGACCGCGATATTCAGTGGCCGATAGCCTTCCCTCTCGCCGAAAATTTCGCAGGCCAGGGCGATTTTCTCCGCGATGTCCAGGGTGAGCAGCGGCCGCATTTCCAAAGAAATTGCCGGAGCAACCGATAGCATGAAAAACACGGCTGCCATTGCCGCGACGAACAATCTGCGTCTACTCATGGATGACTCCCGATGATGGGACGAAAGAGAGACGGGGAGCACCTATGCGAGTGATCCATATCTGCCGGTTAAAAAAGGAAACGCTTTTCCATAACACGGATGGGCCTGGGGTAAAAGCTGTTGTGTGACCAAATTACAAGGCGGAGGTCGTGTGCGCGCGATCGGGCCACTGGGGGTGCAGAGCGATACGGCTGGCGGGCACGACGGTTGGCCGGACTCACCTCTTGGCGTTTCCGTTGCGCTGAGCCTATGCTTTCGGCTGGGCGCGATGATCAAATGCCGCCGGGGGCATGTATGGAGATGAATCTAAGATGAGCGATCTTCTGATTCGAGGTGGGTGGATCGTCGACGGAAGCGGTGCGCCCGGTTTCCAGGGCGATGTGGTCATTGCCGAGGGCCGGATCGAAGCCGTCTATAGAGAGGGCCAGGCGAGCGTTGCCACCGGCGGGAAATCCCTGGACGCCGGCGGCTTGACCGTCGCTCCAGGGTTCATCGATGTACACACCCATTCCGAGCTGGCGCTCGTCGCCGATCCCACCTCGCCCTTCAAGATTGCGCAGGGGGTCACCACCGAAATACTTGGAAATTGCGGCTTCTCAGCCGCCCCTCTGCGGCCCACAACCGCCGCGCTACAGCAGGAAGTCTCCGCAGGGGTTTTCGGTCATGCCGGGCTGGATTGGAATTGGGAGACCCTGACCGGATATTTCGGGCGGCTGGAGGCGGACGGGACCGCGGTCAACACGGCCACTCTCGTCGGCCACGGGGCGCTGCGCAACGCCGTGATGGGGTTCGAGGCCCGGGATCCCACACCGGAGGAAATGGAAGCGATGCGGCTGCTGCTGGCCGAGTGCATGGAAGCGGGCGCGCTGGGGCTTTCCACCGGGCTGGTCTATCCGCCCGGCTGCTACGCCCAGACGCCGGAGTTGAAGGAGTTGGCCAAAGTCGTCGGCCGCTACGGCGGGATCTACGCGACCCACCTGCGCAATCAGTCGGCGGGGCTGTTGGATGCCGTCGCGGAAGCGCTCGAAATCGGCGACGCGGGAAATATTCCTGTTCAAATCTCCCACCACAAATGTTCCGGTGCCGCCAATCGCGGCTTGGTTCGAGAGAGCCTGGCCCTGCTGGACGGAGCCCGCAGCGGCGGCGTGCGGCCCGGATCGGATATGTACCCCTACCTGGCGGGAAGCTCGACCCTGGTCTCGCTTTTCCCTCCTTGGAGCCTGGAGGGCGGTGTCCGAACCCTGTTGGCCCGGTTGCGCGACGACGCGCAACGCACGCGTATCGAAAAGGAATTTTCGGTGGGCGTCGCCGGATGGGAAAACCGGATCGGCGTGGTGGGCTGGGAGAACATCTTCGTCAGCTCGGTTTCCCGCCCGGAGAATGGGGGCTGGATCGGCCGCAATCTGCAGGATATTGCGGCCAGCCGCGGCCAGCCGCCTCAGTCAACTATATGCCATGTGGTTCTGGCCGAGGAGGGACGGGTGGGTTACATCGGTTACAACTCCAGCGAAGAGGATCTGGAGATCATGATGCACCATCCGCGCACATCGTTCGGCAGCGACGGCCTGGACGTGGGAGAGCGGCCCCATCCCCGCTTGTACGGCACGTTTCCCCGGGTGCTGGGCGAATATGTGCGGCGGCGTGGAGTGCTCACATTGGAGGAAGCGGTGCACAAAATGACGGCCCTGCCGGCGTCCCAGACCCGGCTGGAAGGGGTGGGGCGAATTCAGCCGGGCTACCGTGCCGACCTGGTGCTGTTCGACGCGGAGCACGTGGACGAGCGGTCCACGTTCGAGGATCCGCGGCGGTATCCGGAGGGCCTGCCCCATGTTTTCGTGGGCGGTACTGCCGTGGTAAAGGATGGGCACATCACCGGCGCCTTGCCGGGCAAGGTATTGCGCCGGGGGCGATCGACGGCCTGACGGAAGCGGAATAACGGGCCGGAAACCCGTCTCTCAGCCTCTGCGCTTGAGGCATCGCGGATGGCCGGCGGGGAGTCTAACGGTTCGTGGGATTCAACCCGAGCGGGCGTGCCGGGGCTTGCGCGACCTCGCCCACGGCGAGCTGGGTGAGCATGTTGACTTGGTACAGCGGAATCAGGGCGATGTCGCGATCGCCGCTGGCCTGAGCGTAGTAGGACTGGTTGTGCGAGAGCGTCGATCCCACGAAGAGCATGCTGATCGGGGCCTGTCCAGCACTGTTGTCCGCATTGCGCGGATAGAAGATGATGATGATCTGGGGAATGTCCAGGCCGTACTCCTCGAGCCGCTGGGTCGGATCGATCCGCCGGTCGAATATCATGCGCGCCAGGAAATCGACCGCCACGGCCAATTTCGCGGCCTGTTGGGCGTCGGGCTCCGGATGGGGCTCGTCGGCGCCCGGCCCGTCCGCCGCGGACGGCGTCGCCTGGCCGGCCGCAGTCTGGGCGGGATCGGTCGCGCCGCCAGCCACGCCCGCGGCTGCCATCGGCGAACCGTTCACCCCTGCCGGGTTCGGATTGTGCTGGTGGGACGCGTCGTGCAGGAACCAGAGCCCTCCGGACGAACGCATCAACGAGGCCGCCCGGCCCCTGAAGAGTAAATCGACCTGGCCTACGTCCGCCTCCTGGAACGCGAACATATGCCGCTGATCCTCCGGAGCGATGTATACAGGCCTCTCGCGGGATTGCAGGACGTAAATCCCCCCCACCAGTACCGCCAGCACTCCCCACACCACATACACCCGAATGCGCTTCGTCATCGCTGCTTCCACCAGACGCCGATCCCCACCAGCGCGGAGATCGCGGGAATCAGCACGATCGCCAGAAAGAAGGTGCCCTTCATCTGGCGGTTGGTCAGGCTCACCCGGGGCAGGTCGTAGGTCGGGGGCTCGATTCCGATCAGGTTCTCGCGGGCAGCCAGGTAATTGACCGCGTTCAGAAACAGGTTGCCGTTACCCAGGAAGTGGAAGAAGGAGTTGGTGGCAAAGTCGGAATCTCCGACGACCAGGAGCCGCGAGGAGTATTGCCCTCCGGGCCCTGCTTCTTCCTGTGGCGATCCGCCGGCCGTGGCGCCGCTCGTGCCATTCGCCGGAACGGCGGGAGCTGGTTGCTCCTCCTGGGTTGTTTTTCCAAACTCAATGGTGTAGTCGCGGCCAAAGCGCTTGACCGCGAGTACCATGATTGTGAGAGGCCCCTCCACATCCTCGCCGCGGTCGAACTGCGGGCGCTTGCGGTCGGTTTCGCCGTAGCTCGAGGGCGAAGTGATGACAATCGGCTCCGCCGACACGGCGGGGTCGCGCCTGGGCGCGGGCTGAACTGAGCGCACGCCGGGGAAGAACGTGAGCGGCAGCTGCCGCGTGATCAGGTGCGCGGGATAGGAGGTGACGGCGGGCGAGGAGAGATCGCTCCAGAAGTGATTCGTCTCGTCGATAACGATATCGTCTTCCAGCATTATCCCGTACTCGGTCAGGATCGGCTCCAGTCCGCTCTCGACGAAGGGATCCAGCATGAACATGGCGCTACCGCCGCCGCGGAGATACCGGCTGATGGCATCGACCTCCCGGGGGAGCAGCGGGATCTTCGGCCCCGCCACAATCAGCACCGAGCAATCCTCGGGCACCGGATCGCCCTGCGCCAGGAGGAACTTCTCGACCTTGAAGTTGGTGGATTCGAGGGCATGGCGCGCCTTGGCCAGCCCGTGCTTCTCGTGCAGCACATATCGCGATCCCAGCCCGTGCTGATGGGAGCCCATCGTGCCTTCCAGGTGCTCGTGGGATTCCCGGCTCAGCGGATCGGCCTCGTTGTGCCCGTCCAGGAAGCATGCCAGCTGGGGATCGCCCTGGGTGATGCGCAGGATGGCATTCGTGAAATCCGCTTCCTGCATGCCGCTGATCTTCAGCACGCCGCTCTCGCTTTCCAGTACGGTGGTGCCCGCGAAAAGAACGCCCTGCATCCGCGCCTGAGCCGGGTTCAGGTTGGGGTCGTAGAAATCGAACGTGAGCTTGTCCGTATACCGTCCGTAGAGCTCGAGTAGCTCTTTCGTCTCCCGCAACATCGGGTCGTAATAGAATGTAATGTGGACGGGCTTCTCGACCCGCTCCAACACCTCGATGGTTTGCGGGGAAAGCGAGTACCGTCCCTGCGAGGTCATGTCGATGCGCGTCGTGTAAATTGTGCTCAGGTAGCCCAGCAGGATCAACACACCCAGCGTGCCCGCGGTGTACAGCGCCACCTCTCCGCGCCGCCGGCGCACCATGGCGCCGATCTCCACGCGCAGGCTCCAGGCGCCCCACCCGAAGAGGCCCAGACCCACAACTCCCGCAACCACACCCGCCAGTCGGCCTCGAGCAGGATCGCCCAAAACGAGAGCGACAGGCCGATTAGTCCCAGCCCGGCCAGGAGTACGACGCCGTTCCGAAATGACCGCTCCATCTCAACGCCTCCAGTCGAAATACCGCGCGTTCACGAACAGGCATCCGATGATGATAAGCCCGTAGTAAATCACCGATTCGCTGCGGAGCAATCCCTGCACGAATTCCCCGAAGTGCGTCTGGAAGGACAGGTGATTCACCAGGAAGGCGATCCAGTAGGAGTTCTGGAACGTCGTAAGATGGCCGATGAACCAGAAACCGAGCAGCACAGAAACGGTCAGCAGCGCCGCCACGATCTGGTTCTCGGTCAGCGCCGAAAAGAGCTGCCCCAAGGCGAGGCTGGCCATGCCCAGCAGGATGAAGCCGATGTAGCCGCAGGCGATGGTGGACGTTTCAGGATTCCCGTAGAGATAGAGCGGAATCAGGTTGATCAGCGTGAATCCGGTCATCATCACCAGGATCGTCACCGCCCCCAGATACTTGCCCAGCACCAGTTCCCATGTCCTGAACGGCAGGGTCTGCAGCAACTCCATGGTTCCCGCCCGGTACTCCGAGGAGAACAGCCGCATCGAAATGAGCGGGATCACGAGCAGGAGCAGAATCCCCATGTTCCGCAGCGTGTCCGTCATCGTGGCGTTGCCGGTTAGAAACACGTTGAACGTGAAGAAGTAGCCCGTGCCGACCAGGAACACCGCCACGACAAAATACGCGATCGGGGAGCGGAAGTAATGGCGCATTTCGTTTTCGTAAAGCGCGAGCGTGTTCTTCATGCTGCCTCCTGGCCCTTCTGGGAGCGGATATAGTAGAGAAAGATGTTTTCCAGGGTCGGATCCTGCCGCTCGAGCTTGTACAGCTCCCACTTTCCGGAGACCGCGCGGGCGATCGCGGCCTCGACGCCGTCCTTTTGCTCCACGTCGCATTCCACGGCCAGGGGATTGCCGAGCAGCGCCGTTTCGCGCATGGTCACGGCCTTCACGCCGTCGATCCCCATCAGCGTCTCGCGCAACGGATCCTGGGGCGCGACGATTTCCAGCACGACGCGGTTGGTGGCCTGCATCGCGCGCTGCAGGCCCGTCGGCGTGTCGATCGCCAGGAGCCGCCCCTGATGGATGATCGCCACGCGCTGGCAGATCAGCGACACTT
>JACZRV010000064.1 GCA_022574555.1 SAR324 cluster bacterium | reverse complement strand
CCTCCTTGGCTCGTTGCACCCATCAGGTGAAACATACCAAATATCCCCGGCCAACGAAAATCCCCCAGCAAGGGGGCCATACCCATGTCCTCTATAAATGGCGCCATGCTTACTCGGGGAATGAGGGACCACCTGAGGGGTTGTAAAGGCACATTGCAACGGATAGGCTCATCCGCGAGCGGTCGCTGGCCGAAATCAATAGCCGACTGACTGGTATAGCGAAACATTCGATCTGCGGTGTCAGTGGGCATGGGCCGAGCTGATATCTCGCATGACAGGCCGGCGAGTTCTTGATCATATCCGTCCGCTCCCCGGTTCGTTACGATAAACCTGATTGCTTCCGGCATCGGGTGCGGTCCCGGCGAGCCAAAGATGCGCTACCGGGGCATATTTCTTCCTAGCCGGTAAGTGGCGCTCCCTAATGGAACATAGGGAAGCCCTAGGGTAAATCAATCAATAATCTACGGCCAGCGCGTGACGAAAAATCTCCTCGTGGATCGATTGCGAAGCGGCTTCCCTGGCGACAGTCTGCCCACAGTCTGCCCACAGTCTGGCGGACTACGCCGGAGACGACTGCGTCTGGAGGGAAACGCGCTCGGCTGACGGCTCTTCCGGTACCCATTTCGAGCTGGGTACCTGCCGGGGTGGAGCGAACGCCCGGTGGCAATGTCCCGTCATTGGCCCTGTCGGCCCTAAATCGCTCTAGGACAGGTTTGTGGTGCAAAAGTCGATACCGATAGCGGGCCGGATGCATCACTGTTTGACAATGTGCTCAATAGCGGTCACCATTTCTATCTCGTGTTCATCCCGCACCCGAAAGTGCGGATCAAGACCAGAGATTGATTATAGCCCATCACCGTAGATTAATTTGCGGGCCGGCCAAAACACCGGGCCACGGCCTGCCGCCGATCCATCACCCATCCCTATCGCGTCCATGACTTATCATTCGCTGCCCCCACTAAAAATTCGCGGCCTGACCGTGAAGTACCCCATCATCCAGGGTGGAATGGGCGTGGGAATTTCCTGGGACCGCTTGGCGGGCGCGGTGGCCAAGGCGGGATGCATGGGCACCGTATCCACGGTGGGAACGGGGTATTGGAACACCGATGCGGTGCGCACGATCAACGGCCGTCCCCTGAAACCAACCAATTTCAACAACTCCGAGAACCTGCGGGCCATCGTTCGCAGCGCGATCGAAAAATCGGAGGGAAATGGCCCCGTCGGTACCAACATCCTTTGCGCCGTCACCGATTACGAGCGCCAAGTCCGCGACTCGGTGGAGGCGGGAGCCCAATTTATCATCAGCGGCGCTGGATTGCCGTTGCGGCTGCCGGAATTCGTCGGTAAGGCCGACGTGGCTCTGATCCCCATCGTATCTTCGGCGCGGGTGGTAAATTTGATTTGCAAGCGGTGGAAGCGCAACGGACGGCTGCCCGATGCCATCGTGCTGGAGGGACCCAAATCAGGCGGTCATCAAGGCTATACCTACGAGCAGTGTCTCGATCCGGCTTTCAGACTCGAGAACATGACCCCTGAAGTGCTTCTCGCTTGTAAGCAATGGGGAAATATTCCGCTGATCGTTGCCGGGGGAATCTGGGATCTTGGCGACATGGAAAGGTATCTGGATATGGGAGTGGCCGGTGTGCAAATGGCCACGCGTTTCATCGGCACGTACGAGTGCGATGCGTCCGACGTTTTCAAGCGGGTCATCATCAACGCCGGCAAGGAGGACATCAAGTTGATCAAATCTCCGGTCGGCTATCCCGCCCGCGGGGTCGTGACGACGCCACTGATGGCGCGGGTGCTGAGTGGCGTGCGGCCCAAAATCGCTTGCATTTCCAATTGCGTCACTCCCTGCGACCATGGAACCGAATCCAACCGGGTAGGATATTGCATCGCCGATTCCCTGGGTGATGCCCGCAATGGTGTGTACGATTCGGGCCTGTTCTTTTCCGGTTCCAACGGCTACCGGGTCAACAAGCTGCAGACGGTGCAAACGCTGATCGAAAAGCTGGTCGGGTTGCGCGAAGACGACGATACCTGGGAAGAAACACCATCGCTGCCCGAAGAAGCAGCCGAACAGGTGGCCATCGGCGCGGGCTGACAGCGGGCGCAACACTCCGTGAGATCCAAGACCCCATCCCTAAGCCATTTCCATCCACGCAGCGGGCGGGCCCGCATGGTGGATGTGGGCGGCAAAGCGGTTACCGAACGCAGTGCCACCGCCCGCGGCACGGTGCGCATCTCACCGGAACTGGCGGTCATTCTGCAACATGGGGAATTGGAGAAGGGGGATGCCTTTACCGTCGCCAAAACCGCGGCCATCCTGGCAGCCAAGCAGACGGGCAACCTGGTGCCCATGTGCCATCCGCTCCCCATCGACGTCATCGACGTGGATCTGACTTTAGACCCCGACGCCGGCGTGGTGATCATCGAGGCCACAGCAAAAACCGAAGCCAAAACCGGCGTGGAGATGGAAGCCATCGTTGCGGTGACCATGGCCGCAGTCACGTTCTACGATATGTGCAAGTCGGTAGACAAGGGCATGGTAATCGACCGGATTTACCTCGCCCGCAAGACCGGCGGAAAAAGCGGGACCTACCTGAATGACGCTCCGCGCCTTCCCTCGGAGCGGGAATGACCGGAAATTACCCATCAGAATGCGACCTTGATACCGTGGATCAGCAAAAAACATATTTATTAGACATTTTGCAAAAAAGTCTTGTCATATCACCCAGATGGGGGCATAGATATCGAAAGATGACCGGGTTGCCGCTCTCGCTCTGGGTTTGCGCCTGCCGGAAATTTCTTCAGGCGCCAACGGGATGGTGTAAGGCATGGCAGCCGCGATCACCACTTCCCGCATCATGGGCCGTATCATAGGCGATAAATGGTCAGCACCGCACCGCAAGAGGACGCGGAAATAAGTCCCTACACCCGTTCCATGGCACGTTGTCTGGACGGGTATTCCAAATCGAGTACCGATCCCCCCCCCTACGCGAAGATCCATGTCCTGATAAACATGGTGCAGGGCCGCATGCTGGAGTTCCTGGCCGACGAGATTTGCCGCATCCATGCCATCCGCGATAGTCACGCCCGAGCGCGCATCGTTACCGCGCTGCTCGGTATCTTCAGCGACGAGTTTTTCGCGCTATTCCGTTCCAAGATCGAAAAACGTCCCGAACTCGCGATACTCATCGCGCGCCGGATCATTCGCAGCGAGTACGAGAACGGCAATGGGCCGGGGGAGAAAGCAAATTCCCCCAGCGATGCCCGCCGCCCAGCCGGCCGTCTGTTTCCAGCCATCTTCCGTAAGTATTTCGAATACCGGAATCTGGATTCGCTCCTGCACATGGTGGAATCGGATGCGGAAATTCAGAAGATCATTCTGCTCACCCTCTTGAAGCCAAGACTCCAGTCCAGCAATCCCGAACTCTTCACGAAGATCGACCATATTCTCGACGAGGATCAGGAGGGGATATGCCCGAACGTCTTCATGGAGTACCTCACCGAAGCGGGAGTCGAAACGCTTCTGGAGCGCGTGCAAACAGGAGCGTGGCGGGCCGAGGTACAAGGACTCAAGGAAAAAATCGCCGCGTTGCGCGGAGAATAGATCTGAGCCGTCGCCAGCACAGTCATCGTTTTGACTCTCAATGGCCGCCAGGCGCGTATAGCGCCGGCCAGCGCCGAGTCAGGGCACGCGCAGCGGTGAAGGGGGACTGTCAGCCGCTAAGTCAGGCTTCGCAGTAGGTGGCGTAGGGGGTATTGAGACCGAGGATTTCCATCACGCGCTCCCACCTTTCGACGGCGGGAAAACCGATCACCTTGCCGGGCTCCATATCGGCGAGCCACCAGGCGCCTTGTTCGATCTCTCCGTCGAGTTGGCCCGGGCCCCAGCCCGCATATCCCACGCCAAGCAGATAGGTGGCGGGGATGCTGCCCTCGGCAATGCTGGTCAGCACTTCCTGCGCGGCGCTGAGAGCCAATGCATCGCCCATGAGGGTGGTGGATTTTCCATGAAAATCGGGGGAATGAACCACCCAGCAAAGCTCGGATTGCACCGGGCCGCCAATCAGGATCTGTTGCGATTGAGGCGGATCGGTGTTCAGCCCCAATTCGCCGAGCAGGTCGTCCACGGAGGTGGACGACGGGGAGTTGATCACGAAGCCCATGGCCCCGTTGGCGTTGTATTCACAGAGAAGGATGACGCTTTTGTCGAAATAACCGTCCTGGAGCGAAGGCATGGCCACCAGGATATGAGGGGCAAAATCTTCCTCTTTTACCGGGATCATTCGATTTCGCCTGTCCTCTTTGGTTCCGGCGCGACCGGCGCCTTGAAGGCTTTTTTCGCCAGAGCGTTTATCTGCCGCTGGGCCAAAGTTCCCACCCGCACCAGCCTGTTCGCCGACCCGACGGATTCGCTATCGACACCATAAAACAGTTCAATGGCCCGGTCGAGCCGGTTTTTCATCTGCCGCATTTCGGAATCGTCGATCGGCCCCTTACCAAATTCCCCCCGCAATTCCAAGGTATCATCGGGGTGGAATGTCAGCAAGTCCGAGTACTGGCGGCAGGCGGACGCTGCCATCGGCCTGCTGTCCATTTTCCATCAAGGCGATTATCGCCCGGCTGACCGCTACAGCGGTACCATTGAGCATGTGAACGAACCGCGTGCCTTTTTTTCCCTTGGATTTAAACCGTATATTGAGCCGCCGGGCCTGGTAATCGGTACAGTTCGAGGTCGAGGTGATCTCGCCCCACCGGCCTCTGCCAGGCATCCAGGCCTCCAGATCGTACTTTCGGTAGGCCGGTGCGCCCAGATCGCCGGTGCAGACATCCACGACGCGGTAAGGGATGCTCAATGCCCGGTAAATTCGCTCCTCGATGGCCACGAACCGTTCGTGCATCGACCCGGAATCCTCGGGCGGCACGAAGGCGAACATTTCCACCTTCGTGAATTGGTGAACACGATACAGGCCGCGGGATTCCCGGCCTGCCGAGCCGGCTTCGGTGCGGAAACAATGGGATACCCCGGCGTACAATAGGGGCAGCCGTTCCGCATCCAGGACTTCATCGGCCAGCAGTCCACCCAGGGTAATCTCCGCCGTGGCGATCAGGCTCAGGTCGGTGCCCTCCACGTTGTAAATCTGAGTCGATTCGCCCCGCGGATTGAATCCGATACCCTGCAGGATTTCCTGCCGGGCCAGATCGGGCGTGATAAATAACGTAAAGCCCTCCTCACGGAGAATGCCCGTTGCGAAATTAAGCAGGGCCAACTCCAACAGTACCGCCTCGTTTTTCAAGTAATAGAATTTTTGACCGGTGACTTTGGCGCCGCCCTCGAAATCCACCAGGTCCAAGGCCTCCATCAATTCCACATGGTCCTTTGGCTGAAAATCGAAAGTGGGAAGATCGCCTTCGCGCCGCAATTCGCGATTGTCTTCGTCGTCCGCACCCACCGGGGCGTCTGGATGAGTGAGGTTGGGCAATTGCCGCAACAATTCCAGCCGCTCGCTTTCGGCTGCCTGAAAAACCCGCTCCAGATCCGCCTCCCTTGCCTTCAGCGCGCGCCCCTCCTCGACCAGGGGCTCGCGCACGTCATGCTCGAGCGCTTGCTTCACGGCGCGGCCGATCTCGTTGCGGCGGCGGCGGATGTTTTCCAATTCGGCGAGGGCGCTGCGCGCGGCTCGGTCCCGCTCCAATAAGCGGTCCAGATCCACCTGAAGATTCCGGTTTCGCAGGTTGACCCGCATCCCCTCGGGGTCGTCCCGCACGACACGCATGTCGAGCATGGCTCTTTCCTTTGTCGGACCGGATTGGCGGCCGCGTGGTGGCTCGATGAACAGCAATCCCTTGGGCATACCGCGGCGGATTATTGGTAGCCGGCACGTGCCGATTAATACCAAACCTGCCGCCGCTCCCGCAAGCCGTAACGGGAAACGGATCGGAGAAGCCCGCAGGGCTTGGTCCGCCGGCCGGCACTTGAACTCGTGCGATGGTCGTGGAAAGGTTTGGTCAGAAAGGCCGGAGCATCCGGCTGCGGATTGTGAACTGAATATTTTACGAATGATCATGGGAAAACGCAACTCGGCCAAACTCACGTGGATTGTGCCCATTGCGGTGACCCTGGTGGCCAGTGTTGCCTTGATGTTCCTGGGGAGGGCCGTGGATTTCTGGCTGCTGTCCGACCGGCCCGAGCTGGTTTGGCGAGGGTGGTTCATTGTGGCCGACGCCGAGACCGCCCGGATAATCATCCTTTCCGTACTGGAAGTGCTGGCCGGGGTCTTCGCGATCTCGATCACGGTCGTCGCGATCATCGTGCAGCTTTCCGCGACCCGTTATACGTCACGGGTGGTGGACCTTTTCTTGGCGGACCCGTTCAACCGCCTGGTGCTCTTCGCCTACGTCGTACCGTTGGTCTACGGTTTTTGGTTGGCCGACGCGATCACCCCCGAAGTTTATTCACGAACCAGCATGACCCTGTTCATTGTATTCGCGACGCTTTCCATCGTCCTGGTGATTCCCTATTTCAACTTCGTGTTCCGATTTCTCCAGCCTACCAACATCATCAAAAAGATAGAGCGCTCCAGCGAAAAAGCGATCATGCGTGCGAGGGTGCGGCCCGGGCAAATGGAAAAATATCGCTACGAGGTGACCAACTCGATTCAGCAGCTCAGCGATATTTCCCAGGCGTCCATCGCCCATTCGGACATTGCGTTGGCGCTGGAATGCCTGAACTCGTTGCGCTCGATCTGCATTCTGTATCTGCAGCAAAAATCGAAAATGGATGCCCGCTGGTTCAATGTTGATAGGGGCCAGATTCTGGGCCTGTCCGACGAAATGCGGATGGAAATCGTCCGCACACGGATTTGGGTGGAGATGGAGATCTTCAAACGCTACGAAATCGCTTTCACTTCGTCCTTGCGCAAGGTGCGCGACATCAACAGTTGCGTGGCGATGAATCTGCGGGAAATCGGCGCGGTCGCTGCAATCACATCGGACGACGAAACCTTGGAATTCGTCATCAAGGGCTTCAACACATTCATCATGTACGCATTGAGCGACCGTGACATCCGCTCGGCGGTGCATGTCTTCTACCAATATCGCATGTTCGCCGAGTCGGTGCTGTATCGGGCGGACATCGTCGAAAAGATCGCCCACCACTTCAAATACTATGGCCAGAACTCCCAGAGGCGAAGGATATTCTTCATCATGGACGCGGTAGCCTATGATCTGCGTGTGCTGATCGAGCTGAGTATCGATAAGTTTCCCGAAACCTTGGAAGGTCTGATGGGCGTCTTTCTCGAGTTGGATCAGGAAGCGAAGAGCGCCGCGGACCTGAACTCCCTGAAGGGTGTGCGCAAGAGCCAGGCGATGTTGGGCGGGTTTTTCATCCGCCGCGGGCGGGAAGATTTGGCTCGGCGAGTCATGGCCGATATGGTCGACGAGGAACCGGAATTCATCGAGACCGTCAAGCGGGAGCTTTACGCCGTTGCCACCAAGGCCTTCTGGGAAATCGAGGACCGGGGGGTATCCTTTTACTATGTTGCGCCGGAGGAGCGCGAATCGATGGACGTCTTCTTCTCGTGGCTGCTGCAACCCAAGGTCACCGGGGGCGAAAGCGCCCGGCTAAAATAGATCGCCGTCCGCGGATTCCAGCCGCTTGGAATTCACGACCTCTTCCAGACTTGACCTAGGAGGGCTGCAATTTTCTGCCTCTGGCGGCAAAAGAGGCGCTGCCCCTTTGGAATCCCTGGCAGGGATCTTGACCCCTGCACCCCGAATAATTTTTGGTTTAAGTGTATCCCATTGGTTTAACAAACTATACAGGGTCAAGGGAGCCGCGCTCCGTTGCAGGGGGTGAAGGGGGCCAATAACATGGCATCGTGCCCCCCTTCCCGCCGGAGGCAGAAAATCACAGGGCTTCTAGGATACAACAAGATCCTATTGGTTGCGCGGGATGAGGAAAAACTGGTCACCCGGCACCGTTTTGCGGTATGGAAAGGAGCACTGGACGGTTTTCCCGTCACCGGTCTCGCGATGATCTCGGACCACCGATTGCGGCCACGCGCACTCATGCGCCGCGCCGCTGCAGCCTCCAGGCAAGGATCAGCGAAGGTCTGACGGGCTGGCAAACCGGCAATGGATATCGACCGATGGACTTAAAAGATACGGCTGAGCTGGCATCGTTCCGTGAGACGGTGCGGGCATGGGTGGGGGCCAACCTGCCCGACGCCCTGCGCTGCCCCTCCCAGGCCTACAACGGCATCGAGGCCAACGAGGCCATGAGTGAATGGTACCGCCGCCTGGCGGGCCAGAGTTGGCTGGCGTATCGCTGGCCCAAGGATCACGGCGGGCCGGGATTCACCGACGCAGAGCAGATCGTGTTCGTTGACGAGTTCAGCCGCTCGGGTGCCCCGGTGCCGCACGGATTCGGCATCTCGATGGTGGGACCGATCCTCATGCGCTATGGCAGCGATTGGCAGAAAGAGCGCTTCCTGCTCCCCATCGCCCGCCACGAGGAATTTTGGTGCCAGGGCTATTCCGAGCCCAACGCGGGATCGGATCTGGCCTCATTGCAAACCCGGGCCGTGCTGGATCAGGACAAGGAACATCTTGTCGTCAACGGTCAAAAGATCTGGACCTCCGGGGCCAACCACGCCGGCTGGATCTTCGTCCTGGTGCGAACCGATTCGGAAGCCGCCCAGCACAAGGGGATCAGTTTCGTTCTCATCGAGATGAAGTCCCAGGGCCTGACCATCAAACCGATCCGCCAGGTCGATGGTCAATCCGGGTTCTACGAAACTTTTTTCGACAACGTACGCGTGCCGATCCAGAATCTGGTTGGCAAGATCAATGAAGGTTGGGGCATGGCCAAAGCCCTGCTGATAAGCGAGCGCATGCATACCGGCTCCAATCAGGATCTGCGGGCGCTGATCGACCGGGTGAAGACAGTCGCTCGGGAATATCCCGGCGAGAGCAGCGCCATTCTGGCCGATCCGGGCTTCCGGGACCGGCTGGCGCAGTGCGAGATGGATGCCGAATGCCTGCGGTACACCCGCTACCGCATGGAAACCGCGGTCTTCCAGGGTAAATCTCCCGGCCACGAGTCCGCTATCTTCAAGCTCTACCAATCCGAATTGTTCCAGCGGGTCTGCGATCTTGGGATGGAGGCCATGGGACCCGACTCGATCGCATGGTATGATGATCGCCTCTCACCGGCGGCTTACGAGTTGCCCATGCGCATGATGATCACAAGAGCCATGTCCATTTACTCGGGCTCCAACGAAATCCAACGCAATATCATCGCCAAACGTGTGCTGAATTTGCCCGATTGATTCGGGGTTCAGGTAAGATGGGCCGAGTCACGTTTTACCGGATCAGGGCGTCGCGTCGGCTTTCAGGCCCAGGCACAGGGCGGGAGATGATGGGAAAAATCGCTGTTTTGTTGAAGTAAAGGTGGGATTCCGCGCACCGCGTTTGTTTATCGGCAACCTCTTGGGAGGCACCAATGGCTTTTTATGAATTTACCGATGAGGAAAATGTAGTCTTCAAGGGGCTCTCTCTCCGGATGAATATAGCCGGAGCATTGATGATCGTCGTGGGCGTCTTGATGCTCATCGTGGGGATCGTGCGCTATCCCTTTTCTATGGCACTCGTGCTTCTCGTCGCCAACGGTCTGCTCCTGTTCGGAATCGGCTACCTGACTTTCCGCACGGCGGGGCGATACAAGAAGATCGTGGAAACGCAGGGTCACGATATCATGTATCTGATGGAGGCCATGACCGCCCAGAGCCGTGTCTACACCCTCATCGTGATCATTATCGTCGTCGTCGGCGTACTGATGGCGCTCAGTACCTTGCTGGTGGGGTAGGGCCGTACTGGTGGGGATGGCTGAACACCGTCTTCGTCTTTATCGGGACGGAAACGGTGATGGCAGGAATCCCATCCGGCGGGCGCTGCCCGCCAATCCGGCCCAGATAGGATACCGCGCTGACTGGCCACTCAAGGTCATCCGTCCGCGCAGCCGTCCTAATCTCCCGCCTCTTCGGTGAATTTCACGTAAGCGGCAGCGTCCATCAGTTTGGAAAGGTTTGGTTCTCGGGCCTTGATTTTGAAAATCCATCCCTCACCGAAGGCATCTTCGTTCACCTTTTCCGGGTGAGACTCCAGGCTTTCGTTGACCTCGGTGATTTCGCCGTTGAAGGGGCAGTAAACATCGGCGACGGATTTCACCGATTCCAGCACGGCGACGCCATCCCCCGCGTTGACGTTGGAGCCCACGTCGGGCAATTCGACGAAGACGATATCCGTCAACTGTTCCTGAGCGTAGTCGGTGATGCCGATGGTGGCGATGTCGCCTTCCAGCCGCACCCACTCATGGTCTTCGCTATATCGTAGATTTTCCGGTGGGGTTCCCATACTCGTCGATTTCGTAGTGCCCTTGGCGGGCGGTCCCTAGATCGCTCTGAACAACAGAGCAGCGTTTGTGCCTCCGAATCCGAAGGAGTTGGACATGGCAATCTGAATCTCCCGCTCCTTGGCTTTGTTGGGGGTAACATCGAGGTCGCATTCAGAATCCAGATTTTCGATATTGATCGTGGGCGGCACCAGGCCGGTTTCCATTGCCTTGATGGATACAAAAGCCTCCAAAGCGCCCGCGGCTCCAAGCAGATGGCCGCTCATCGACTTGGACGAGCTGATCGACACGTTGTGTGCGTGATCGCCGAATACCTGCTTGATGGCGTCGAGCTCGTTGATATCCCCTGTCGGGGTCGAGGTGGCATGGGCGTTGATATAGTCCACCTGGTCCGGATTCACCTGGGCGTCCCGTAGCGTCATTTCCATGGATCGCACTGGCCCGCTTAGATTGGGTGCGGTCATGTGATGGGCGTCGGCGCTAAAGCCATACCCGGCCAGTTCGCAATAGATGCGGGCGCCCCGGGCCCGGGCGTAATCCCAATTCTCCAAGATGAGAATGCCGGAGCCCTCCCCGATCACGAATCCGTCCCTATTCTTGTCGTAGGGACGTGAAGCGCTGGTGGGTTCATCGTTTCGGGTGGATAGGGCCTTCATGGCGGCGAATCCCCCCACGGCGAGGGGAGTAACGACCGCCTCTGCGCCACCGACGATCATGGCCTTGGCGTCGCCCCGTTCGATGATGCGTGCCGCATCGCCAATGGAATGATTGGAAGAAGAACAGGCGGAGACGGTGGAAGAATTGTAATTGCGGCAATTGAAGTAGAGGGAAATCTGCCCCGCGGCCATGTTGCTGATGACCATGGGAATGAAAAAGGGCGTGATCCGCCGCGGCCCCTTTTCCAGATAGATTTGGTGATACTTCTCGATCGACATCAACCCACCGATACCGATACCCACCGATACCCCGATATCGTAAGAGAAATCTTCGCTGATTTCCATGCCGGCATCGTCCAGCGCCTCCTTGGTGGCCACGAGGGCATACTGGATGAAGAGGTCCATCTTCTTTTGATCCGAGGGCGCCACGACCGGCGCGGGGTCGAATCCCTTGACCTCACCTGCCATCTGGCTGCGAAACGCCGCGGGATCGAATTTGGTGATGCGGTCGATTCCGCTTTGCCCTTCGGAGACTCCCTTCCATGTGGATTTGGCGTCATTGCCCAGGGGGGAAATGCAACCCATTCCAGTGACCACGACCCGATTTTTCATAAAGCTCCGTGGATTCGACGTTGGGAGATAGTGTCACCCAGGACTAGCCGGCGCGGCGAGCCATGAGCGGACGATGAGCGGCACTGCCTTGAAGCCGATAGCTCACCTGTTTTCTTCGATATAGTCGATCGCCGATTGCACCGTGGCAATCTTTTCCGCCTCGTCGTCGGGAATTTCTATTCCGAACTCCTCCTCGAATGCCATCACGAGTTCAACTGTATCCAGGGAGTCGGCTCCCAGATCGTCCACAAAATGAGATTCCGGCCGAATGTCGGGTTCATCCACACCCAACTGCTCTGCGATGATCTTTTTCACCTTAGCTGCGATTTCCATCCGATTCCTCCTCCTGAACTTTGGATTCCCCCTGGGAGGCGGAATCGTAGCCCGGCCGCTTCCCCGCCCCCGTGTTTGGGTGCCAAATACTCAATTAGTCATGCTAAGTCAACAACGAATGCGACTCAATACATGCCGCCGTTCACGTGCAGGGTCTCACCCGTGATGTAAGCCGCATCGTCACTGGCCAGGAATCGCACCACCTTGGCGATCTCTTTCGCGTCGCCCATCCGGCCCAGGGGAATCTGGTCCAGAATGGCTTTTTGCTGCGGCTCGGTCAATTCCCGCGTCATATCCGTGTCGATGAAACCAGGGGCTATTGCGTTGCAGGTGATGTTGCGGGACCCCAGCTCCCGGGCGATGGATTTGGTGAAGCCCACCACCGCGGCCTTGGTACTGCTGTAATTGACCTGGCCCGGATTGCCGGTGAAGCCCACCACCGAGGAGACATTGATGATTCGGCCTCGACGCTGCTTCACCATGGATTTGACCACCGCCCGGGTGACGTTAAACATGCCATCCAAATTCACCGACATTACCGCGCGCCAATCCTCCAGTTTCATGCGCAGGAAGAGCCCGTCACGCGTGATGGCGGCGTTATTGACCAGGATGTCGAGGGTCTTAAATTTTTCCAGGGCTTCGGCAACCATCTCCGCCACTTGCACCTGGTCGGCGACGTCGGCTTGAAACGACAGGCAGCGCCGGCCCAACCCTTCGACCTCCAAGCGGGTTGCCTCGGCCAGTGCGGGCGTACGATTGGTAAAAATGATGTCCGCGCCGGCGGCGGCCAGTTCGAGTGCGATGGCTTTGCCGATGCCGCGACCCGCCCCGGTCACCAGGGCTACCCGTTGCTTAAGATTCACGGATTTCGTCTGAAGGTCAAAGTATCCCTGTTGATGCGAGAATTCACCGCGAGGCGGTAATTCCGCCATATGCAGCAGGACAACTAAAGAAGACCATAGCCTGAATCAAGGGTGCATTCGCCGGCGGATGCGACTCAGCCGTCGAGTTTGCGTAACGTGCTGCTCAGGGATTCGTCATCCCGTACATTATCGGCGGGAACGGTTTTGTCAATCCGCTTCAAGAGACCGGAGAGTATTTTGCCGTGGCCGAACTCGATAAACCGATGCACCCCATCAGCGATCATGGCCCTTGTGCCGGAATCCCAACGCACCGGCGAGGTGATCTGCTCCAGCAGCGAGGGCGCAATCTCCTCCGGTGAGTTCACGAACCGGTTGCTCGCGTTGGCCACCACTGGGGAGCTTGCCGCGGAAAAGGGCAACGCTTCCAGCACCGGCTTCATGGCCTCGGCGGCGGGTGACATCAGTGGCGAATGAAACGGCGCGCTCACCGTTAGCAGCTTGCCCTTCGCTCGTGCCAAAACCCGCTTGACCGCGTTGGCGTGGCCTGAAATCACAATCTGCCCCGGTCCGTTGTAGTTGGCAGGCACCACCACCTCTTCACCGGCCTCCTCCCGGCAGAGAGACTCCAGGGCGTCGGCTTTCTGCCCCAGGATCGCCGCCATCGCTCCCAATCCCACCGGCGTGGCTTCCTGCATGAACTTGCCCCGCAAATGCACCGCTTGCACCGCATCGGTGAAAGGGAGCGCGTCCGCCGCGACCAAGGCAGAATATTCTCCCAGGCTGTGGCCGGCCAGACTAGGCGGCACAATGTCGAAACGCTCGGCAAACAGCCGGTGGGCGATGGTGGAAACAGTGAGGATGGCCGGCTGGGTGTTGGTGGTTAGGGCCAATTCGGACTCATCGCCCTCGTGACAGAGTCGCCGCAAGTTGAATCCCAGCGCGTCGCCGGCTTCCTCGAACAGATGGCGAGCCAGGGCATGGTGGTCGCAAAAATCCTTCCCCATCCCCACCTGCTGCGATCCCTGTCCGGGAAAGATGAAGCCTATCCCCACATGATTCTCCGAAATACGCCTTTGCCGCGGACGGATCAGGCAAGCGCGTGCCGCTTCTCGGCGCGTTCGCGGATTTCGGCGCGGATCCGCTGCACCAGGCCGCGCTCGACGCAAGCATGGGCGGCCTGGATCGCGCTGTGCATCGCGCGGGCATTGGAACCGCCGTGAGAGACCATAGCGACGCCATCCAGACCGAGCAGCAGCGAAGCGCCAATGGAGCGGTAATCGGTGCGCCCCTCGACCTCGCGGTAGGCTCTACGCATGAGGGAAAACCCGAACCGTGCCAGCCATGAAACCGCTACGGCCTCTTTGATCAATAGCCGCACCTGGTCGTTTGCGGCTTGGGCGGCCTTGAGCACCAGATTGCCCACAAATCCATCGCTGACGATAACGTCGGCCTTGCCCTTGAAGAGGTCCCCACCCTCCAGGTTGCCAATGAAACGGATGGGGGCTTGACCGAGCATTTTATGAGCCCCGCGGGTCAGCTCGTTGCCTTTACCGGCCTCGGCGCCGTTGCTGAGTAAAGCCACGCGAGGCTGGGATATTCCCAGTACCGTATGGGCGTAAACCTGTCCCATCAGGGCAAATTGCAGCAGATAATGGGGCTTGCAATCAACGTTCGCGCCACAGTCGAGAAAAAGCGTCACGCCCCGTTTCCAGGGCAGCGCGACCGCAATGGCGGGGCGGTCGATACCCTCGAGCATGCCCAGCACCCGTTTGCCCGCTACCATCATCGCGCCGGAATGCCCGGCGCTGACCACCGCGTCGGCCTCGCCAACCCGCTGCAACTCGAAGGCGACCCGGACGGAGGCATCGGATTTTGCCCGCAAAACCAAGCTGGGCGACTCGTTCATCTCGATCCGTTGCGCGCTGTGGTGGATGCGCAGGCGCGAAGCCGGCGCGCCGTTCTTGCTCAGTTCCCTCTCCAAAGCCTCCCGGTCGCCGACAAGGATCACCTCGCACCCGATTTCGGAGCTGGCGCGCAGGGCGGCTTCCACCGGCACCCGAGGCGCGAAATCGCCGCCCATGGCGTCCAATGCGATGATGGTCATCCCTCTACCCTCGAATTTCCGATGTGGCTGGGGAAGTTGGCCCAGGGCGGCCTGACGCTAACGTCGCCGAGCGAACCGGCTCCTGCGATCCAAGGGTGCCGGCCCTCCGGCCGGCTCCAATCGTCATGCAGGGGGTGGCGCACCATTCCCTCCCCGGGACTATGACCCATCGTAAGCGCCCATCGTAGGCGATATCAGTAGTTTTCGACCTCGAAGATCTCTTTGCCCTTGAAGTGCCCGCATTTGGGGCAAACCCTGTGGGGCCGGACAAGTTCCTGGCAATTTCCGCAGGGATTCAGGTTGGGCGCCACCAGAGCGTGGTGGCTGCGCCGGTGGTTACGCTTTCGCTTCGAAGTTCTTCGTTTAGGAACAGCCATCGATTCGTTAATCCATCAGATGAGTTTACAGCGGCCTGCGGTAAGGTCCGCCGGCAGAAAAATTATCGTTGCCGCCGTCATCCCAATGGTTCGCTTAAGAATGCTTTCATCGCCGCGAACGGGTGGTCCGACCTGTCTGGTTCACAGCCACAGGGGGCGTCATTCAAATCTGCGCCGCATTGCGGGCAAAGACCCAGACATTCTTCACGGCAGTAGATTGTTTGCGGCAACATGAGGAGCACCTGCTCCTCGATGATGTCTGTCAGGTCGACCTCGTTGCCTGCGAAATAGTCGATGTCCAAGTCCGTGGGCGCCAACTGGATATCCTGTTCCATCCGCCGCAGCTCTTCCACGGGGGCCTGAACCGCCGTGACTTCTTCCTTGTGCCGAAAACTCACCGGGGCCAGGCACCGGGTACAGGGCAACTCGAGTTCGGTACTCACCGTTCCGGTGATTCGGATCGCCGTATCGATCGTCTTGAGGCTCAGATTGGCCTCAATCACACCGGCAACCGGCCCTTCCAAGGGTCCCATCTCCTCGGCTAACCGGGGTAGGTCTGCCGCCAGGATGCGAAGGGAGTGGTGAACTCCTTCGCTGGTGATCCGGGAAAGGTGTACCTTCATGACGCCCCTCCAGGTGCCACGGTCAATCCGGCCAATAATCTCTAAATTTAGACGGATTGCACGGATTGTCAATTCCCAAAATACGCGCATGAAAGTTGAACGACGGAGAAAACCCTGCTGGCGTTGGTATGATCAGGGCGCTGCCAGCCGCTCATGGGCAATTCCGGACGGAGCCTGGGAGTAATAGCCGGCGTTCTTACTGGAAGCAGAGCAATTCCGCGAGGGTGATGTCGAAATCCCCCGCTTCGGTTTCGCGGAGGAGCCCGGAGTCCGGATCGAAAAGCAGGGCGTCGCTTAGACCGAGGGTTTCGGCGATATCATCGTTTGCCAGCATGTAAAGATCGGTGAAATCTCCCCCGCTATCGCTATCGCTATAAATGAGGCGGGCGCTACACGAGGACACGTCCTCGGGACACGAAACCGGCGAGTCGCTGCTGATACTCGCGATCTGCTCCTGGGTGAATAGATTGTTGTTTTCCAAATCGATGGATGTGTCGTCGTAGGACTCGGCCGGTTCGGCATTTTCCAGAATCACCGCGAGCGTATCCAGCGCATTTATTGTGTCCTCAGCGGACGAGCAGGTTCCGCCGTTATCCAGCACCAACATCTGCTGCTCGATCGCAGCCCGAATTTGAGAGCCCTCTTCCAAGCCGATGGTCGAGAGGTCCTGAATGATGTCCTCGCCCTTCTGCAGGGACGAATCGATCAGATTGAACGGTCCCTCGATATCGGATACGGTTGAGCCGGCGGGAAAGAGTCGCGGCATGGAGGCCAGACTGAGCACGACCGAAATCTCGCTGGCAGTGGCCACCAACGCGGCGCACGTACCGTTATCGGTTTCGATGGTAGATTCGCTGGCACTGGAGAGCCGGCTCCAAACGCTGCTGAAGTCCGGGGACTGCCGGCATAGCCATGATGTAGGGTCATCCCCGCTCGTGTCGATCAGCCACGCGACGCTATCGCCATCGACCACCATGATGTAATCGGTACTTGTGATGGAGGGCGATCCGCTCGGAACTTGAATGGATGTGAAATCCTCGATCTCCGTCGTCGAGATGGCCCCATTCAAGTTGGCATCCACCTCACAGTAAGTTTGCGCTATGATTTCCCCTGCTGCGGCAAACAGGGCGATCTCCGCGTCGAAAAGCGGCTGTGTCCTGTTATTCTCTGTATAGAACCAGCGCGTGTAGTATTGGGATCGCAGATAATGTTGATGATATTCGGAGAAATAGCTGCGGCTGCTGAGCTTGTCGGTGCCGGATATTTTGCATCCGCTTACGGTAAGCCCGAGGGTGGAAGGAAAATTGGTCAGCGCGTCGGTTGAAATGAAGCTGGAAAACTCGAATTTGGCCAATCCAAGCTCCGCGCTGCCCCGCTCGTAGGTGCTGCAACTGGAATCGCCCGCCACGTTGGCGTACTTTTTGTTGTTCAGCTTGTCCAGGCAGGTATCGGACGCGGAGGTGTCTTCACAACCCGCGGCGGCGGCGGCGGCGAACAGCATGCCCAGGCAGTAAAAACCCAGCCTTTTGTTAAACCGGCTGCTCATCTCTTTCCGCACACTGCTGTTCCGCTAATTGTTCTGTCCATCGTTTTCGCCCAGTTCTTCGGGGATTTCGATTTCTTCGGGTTGTTCGATCGATCCATCTCGCTGAGTCAGGTACGTGGAGGGGTGGGGCTCGGGGCCGGGAGGGGGCTCCAAAGGAGAGCGGCCCCATTTGCGTTTCGATTCCGCAAAGTCAGCCTGGTTCACCGGCAGAACCGGATTCCGCAAGGAGGCGCGCCACTCCACCACCCGTTGCCGGGCCAGCACGTTCAGATCCGGATTCAGGGCCAGTAGCCTCGCGTTGACGGCGTCCATGTAGTAGGGCCGCGACCTGACCAGGGCCCGCAAATACAACCGGCTGCGCGTCTCGTCCGGAGCGGTGCGCACCCCCTGAACCAAAACATCCAGCAGTTCCAGCGCGTCTTCCTCTCGCAAAACCACCGAGGGAAGCGTGGCCACCATCAGCTCAAGCGCCTTCTCCAATTTCCACGGTGTGCCGCTGCGCTGGATTAGACCTGTCAGTTTCGCCGCCAGATTTTCGCCGTCGAGTATCATCCCCAAGTTGAGCGACCGGATGACAATTTCGTAGACCACCTCCTGCTCGTCCCTGCCCGCGTCGGTCTCCGGGAATTCACGAAAAACCAATTCGGCAGGCACCTGCATCGGTTGCACGGTGTCGTCCCCTTCCTCGGAGTCCTCGATCTCCGGCGTGAACACCTGCTGGTTCAGTGCCGCTGCGAGGTGGGTGGCCAGAACGTCTGGCGGCTGGCCCACCAAATCGCCCACGATGCGGAGCGACTCCGGCACCGCTTCCGTTTCGCCGAGGCCGAGGTAAAGCCGCCGTCTTTCCGTGACCGCTTCGATCATGGCCAAGACCGGCTGCGGTAATTTGCCGTCAGCGGTCCATTTGGCCAAGATATCGGGACGGTCGTGCACTATTTCAACTAAAGCCCGTTTGATCAGGGGCGATATTTCGTCGTCATCGAGCCAGTCCGGGATTACATCCAGCAGGCCGGCTTTCCAATCCTTTTGATCTGCCTCGACGCCCTTGTCCCCCTCGGCTGGGTTATGCAGAATGCGCTTGAAAGCGCCAACGGTCCTGTACTGTATGTATGGGGGCAATGCCGGGAACCAATCGATAAGGTCGTCGAGGGCCTCCTCCCGGTCGTCGGTATCGGCGGCGCTGAATTCGCTCTCGTCGCCTAAGCCTAAGAAGGAGGTCTTGGTGTAGCCCGTGCGTCCGATGACGATGTCGCGCAGGCCATGCACCACCGCCAGTTTGAGGTAGTCATCGTACTGAAACGATTCAACAACCAAGTCCAGGCGCGAAACCGCGCGATCGCGTACGACGCCGTTGTCGCTGAAATAAGCCACGAAAGCCAGACTACGCAGGGCCATCTCGCGCTTGCCGCGCTCCTTTTCATACTTGGTCATGTAGCGCAGTTCGCGGACGGCGGCGGACTGCTCCCTGATGGTGCTGTCGCGTCCGGCGTCCTGGGTCAGTCGCATCGAATCGTACAACGTAAGGTAATCGTCACTGTCCCCGAAGGTTTTGTAGGTTTGCCGGGCCTGGGTGGCGCAGCCCATCTGCAGCCCTACCCAGCCCAAAACAAATATGACTCCCAGGAACCGTGCCACCGTAGATGCACCGTTTCGGGCCCAATCGCCGAAAATCACGTTGTTTCAGATCGCTGTTAGAAGATTAAAGTAATCTTGATTGCTTGCCGCTGGTCTTCCTGACTGCCGGCGAAACTGCCCACCTCTTCAGACCACTGCGCGTAATCGATTTTCAGGCCGAATACATTGAGGGAAAAACCGAACGCGTTGTAAACGCCATTCCGCCCGAACCGAAAGGATACCAGGTGATGGCCGTTGAAGAGTTTGAATAATCCGGCCTCCACGCCAAGCTTGAGGTCCTGGACGTAGGATTTGTCCCGTTCCGTGTCCTGGGCACCGAGCAGATCCAATTCATCGGCCGCGAACGTTACGTCAAAACCGAGCATTTCCACTTCGGTGGAAGCTCCGACGTTGATGGTCATGGGCACCTCGCCCGCCTTGTCGAAGTCCAGTCCGCCGATATTCTGCGCCACCGCCGCAAATTTGAGGGGAAAATCGTGATAGCGGTCGTAGTGATAGATCACCCCGGCGTCGGGAGCATAAGCCGTTACGTCGGAACCACTGTCTATCAAATCGTCGAACTCGCCTTTGAGTGCAGGGGCAAAATCCACGATATGGAACGTCCTTTGGACCCCGATCCTTCTGACGACCTTGATCGCGACCCCCACGTCGAGCTCGTAATCCATCAAGCTGTAGCCAACACCGGTGAGTGCGCCGATCTGCCCGTAAACCCGCACGTCGAAAAAGGGGACAGTCGGGTTGTTCACGGCGATATCCGCCACCGCGTTCGCGAATATCGAGTACCCCCAGCCAGGCCCGGTAATGCTCAGCCCGGAAAGACCTCCTTCGGCATAATACCGCTTGCCCGCCACGTCGCTGAAGGAATCGGCCAATTCCTCGTTGCTGGCGGTTTCCAGCGCGTTTCCCACCAAATCGATGAGCTTTTGGTTCGCCGTGCCTTGCAAAGACGCTAATTCAAACATATAGACTTGCACGGATTGCAGTCCGGCCGGATTGTAATACAGGGCGAACTCGTCATTGGCTATGGCGGTAAACGCGTTCCCCATGCCCCGAGCCCGAATGCTTTGGCGGACAAATTCCTCGGCTCCGTCGGCCGGCACCCCCGAACACGGCACAAGCAACAACACCAACAGCAGAATCCGCAAGGCGGGGACCAGAAATACCAACTGGGGAAGGCCCCATGCACCGCCGATAGTCAATTCAGCCGCTGACCGCAAATTTCGACGGTGACGAATCAGGCTGCCACCCAGCGCGGTTCTTGCCGCAAGAATCGGCGTCATCATGGGATTAATGGCTCTCCGATTTGCCGAGACCGCAATATGACTCTAAAGGTCGTGGCGCGTGTTTCACGCCCAGTTCTCAGTGACATTGGATTCGATGATCTAGGCGATGCCGGTTTTCCAGCCGAACGCTGACAACAAATCCTTAATTCCGCGCAGCAGAAAGGACTGCGGTTAAATCGTCAATACCGGATTAACGATGGCATCCGGCCGACGGTTCTATTTCCGGTTTTCGTTAACCATCGAGCCTGCTATCGGCAACTCTGAAACGAATCGCCGGCAAAAGACAATCCGGCGCCAGTGCTTTCGCGAGACCCGGGAATTTCAATGGGGCCTTACGGCCATCATGACTAAGGCGTATCATTAGGCGTCTCATACCACGGAATTTGGCGGAACAGCGCCCGGAGAGAGCTTGGCCGATCGCGCTGATCGGAATTGAAACTTTCTGGCGGCATCCGTGAACTAACGAACCGGTTCCAGCCACGCGTTGCAATGAGCCGGCAGGACCGTGGCCGGGTCGGCCAAAAGGTCGAACACGCCTTCTCGCAGGGTGGCCTCCAAGGCGGCCCGTTGCTGTGAAGGATGCACAAGGGCCTTGCGTGCGATACCGCCGCCGCCGTTCCAGTGAAAATCGCCCATCCACACCGGGTAGCGCTGGTGGCGCGCCAATTCTTCACCGCTCGCTGCATCGGCGAGGCGCAGCACCTCGGTGCCCTTCGCGGCGTGACGCAGCGTCAAGCCGCCCGGATTCAGCACGTTGCCTGGAAATTGGCTCAGCCGCCGCTTATAGCGCAGAAAAGGTTCCAGCAGCAAGGCCATCTGCCGTCCCGTGAGGCTGGCAAGTACGGGGCGCTCCTCGTAGATCATCCAACGATAGAGGTGGGCGCGCCGCACCGTCGATCCAACGTCGTTCGCATCGGGCAGGTGCACCCGCCAAAGCATCGGCAGCAGCGAATAGGCAGGCGTGGCTCCCATGCCTTCGTTACGGGCCATTTCCATGGCAGCCTCGTGCACCAGCGCGGCGGAACAGCGGTGAAACTGCCGCGTCTCGGGCACCGACTTTATCCGGACGGCGGTGCGGGCGTCGAGCCAGCCGGCAGTGGCATCCAGTTCTTTCCGCACCAACGCCATCGCGCCGGGATCGGCTTGCGGGTACGCCCGGATCGTGTATCGCTCGACATCCCCCCGTTCCCAATGCCCCGCACGGCGCGTCAATCGAAATCGGGCAACCGCCAATCCGTTTCCACGCGATCCGGGTTCCAGCACGGGTACGGTGTAATCGCTTTCGCCCGGCCGATTCGCGCCGGGGGAAAGGCGGTGGGCGTGAGCCGCGACCACCAGATCCAAACCGGGCACGAAGTCGGCCAGCCGGCCGGCGGCATTGGGCAAGGGCAAACCGTTTTGCAGAGCGGCAGCCCGGTCGTATTCGGCGTCGAGACCGCTGTGAACCAGAGCCACGATCAGATCGGCCCGTTCCTTGTCGCGCAGGATGGGCACCCACTTCCGTGCGGAGGCTTCCACAGCCTCGATGTGGAGGCCCCCCAGCCGGTCCCGGCCGGTCCACATGAGGGTGGCGGGGGTGGTCAGGCCCAGGATGGCGACCCGCACGCCGTTGCGCTCGATGATGACGTAAGGCGGCAGCCAGGGTGCATCCCCCGCGGCCACATTGGCCGCCAGCCAGGGAAATGCGGATTCAGCCGCGATGTGCTCCAGCCCGGCGCGGCCCAGGGAGAAATCGCGATTGCCAGGCACCGCGGCATCGTAGCCCAGCCGGTTCATCAGCCGCAGGATGGGCGGCGTAGAGCCTCCCGAGGATCGGGGCGCGGCCAGCGCCGTGTGGGGCGCACCGATCAGCGCATCGCCGCCGTCCAGCAGGATCAATCCGGGGTGCGCCTCGCGGAGTCGGGCAATGGTGCGGGCGAGGTGCGCCAGGCCACGGCCCCGTTCTTTGGGATACAACGTGTGCCTCGTGATCCAGCCGTTCAGGTCGCCCGTCGCCACCACAACCACTTCGCGCTCGGTCCCCTCGGCTAACGGCTCCGCCGCGCCCGACGCCGGCGGCACCGCCGGTGGCCCAGCCTCGACCGGAGCCGGCCGCGAGGTTTGCGGCTCCCCACTGGTATATCGACTCCCCACATCGCAGGAGACCAGCCACCCCGGAAATAGCCACGCAGATAACAGCAAAGCCGATATCAATACGAGGCGCGGATCCGGCAAGCGGTTAGGATGTCGCAAGGTCCCTCCCGACGCCTCCCCGGCGACGGTCGGCGGCGCCACGCCCTTTTTGCTTGATCCCCTGGGGTGCATTTCATAATCTTGGCACAAGGACGGCGCCGATGGCGAAGCCCGAAAACACCGACCGATCCTGCTCCTGTAGTTAAACTGGATATAACGGCGGATTCCGATTCCGCTGTTCCGGGTTCGAGTCCCGGCGGGAGCATTTGTGATATCAAGGGTTTATCGCAAAGGCGGTAGGCCCATTTGTTGATTGGGTCGAACCCTGACTCGCCTGATGTCCTTACAGGTAACGGAAGGGGCCCTCAGCGATGACACATCGCGCCGCCTGTTACCGGGGGATTCCGGCGGCGAGTGAGCACCTGCCACCTCCGCAGCCGC